>CAMAVI010000016.1 GCA_945861625.1 Candidatus Sulfopaludibacter sp. SbA3 | reverse complement strand
CCGCAAGTACCCCGTTGGGCGCAAAATCACGGATGAAGAGTTTGCCCATGTCCATCTGAAGCCCGACACATTTCATGGCGAATGGAACTACACGATCCATCCAAGCACAACCGTTAGATGTAAAGGTTATTGATTTACGCTGCCTAAGGGCAGCGCAAGAACATAGATCCCGTAAATTCGGCATCACGTCAACTTGACAGGTAACAAGCAACTCATCGAAACGATGCTTGCATTACCCTGGTACTATAAAATCATGGCACTGGCGCATTCCAAAGTCACGGCGCAGGGACAGATTTCCGTTCCCGCGGACGTCCGGCGCAAGCTCGGTATCGGACCGGGTTCCATTCTCGATTGGGAGGAAGAGGACGGCAAGATCGTTGTGCGGCGCTCGGCGCGGTTCTCGTCGGAAGACATCCATCGCGCGTTGTTCCCCAAGAAGGCGCCAGCCACGCGGACCTTGGCGGAATTGAAGGAAGGCATCCGGCGGCGGGCTCGGGAGCGGTATGCCCGCCATTGACACCAACGTCCTGATCCGGCTGATTACCCGCGACGATGCCCGCCAGGCCGCAGCCGCCGATGCGTTTGTCGCCAAGGGCGCGTGGGTCTCGGTGCTCGCGCTCACCGAGACCATCTGGGTTCTGGAGGCCGTCTACCAGCGCAAGCCACCCGAACTGGCCATCGCCATCGAGATGCTGCTGAATCACAAGAATCTCACTCTGCAGGATTCCGACGTCGTCGCGGCCGCGCTGGATCTGTTCCGTTCGCGGGCTTCGCTCGGCTTCTCCGATTGCCTGATGCTGCAACTGGCCCGCAAAGCCGGGCAACTTCCTCTGGGCACCTTTGACCGCGGCCTTGCCAAGGTCGAGGGAGCATACCGGTTGTGATCTTGACAGCATCGCCGGCCACATGCGAGAATCCACTCGCCATGTCAGGTCGCCGTTTATTCGTTCTGGTGGCGTTCGCCGCGTCCTCTCTGTCCGCTCAAACTCAACGCTGTGAAGACTTGAACCATCTCTCGCTGCCCGGTATTGTCATCAAGTCGGCCGCTCCGGTGGCGCCCGGAATGTACAGCCCCAGCCAGGTTCCGCCGCGCCAAGTCCCTTCGTTCTGCCGCGTGATAGCGACGGTGCTGCCCGAGCTTGGCTTTGAAATATGGCTGCCCGCGCAGTGGAACCATAAGTACATCGGCGTCGGCAACGGCGGGTTGGCGGGAAATGTTGTGCACACGGCGATGTTCGACCCGGTCAGTCGCGGCTATGCCGTGAGCAGCACCGACATGGGGCATGCTTCCGCCAGCACCAACGACGGAACCTGGGCTCTTGGACACATGGACCGCGTCATCAACTTGGGCCAACGCGGCGTACATGAGATGGCGCTGGCGAGTAAGGCCATCGTAAAGGCCTACTACGGCGCCTCCCCCGTGCATTCGTATTTTCAAGGTTGCTCGTTCGGCGGCAAGCAGGCGCTGACGGAAGTCCAGAAGTATCCCACCGATTTTGACGGCGTGATTGCCGGCGATCCGGCCAACTGGTTCACGAGGCACTACACGGGCGGCCACATTTGGGTGGCGCAGGCCATCGATGACGACGGCTGGCTGCCGCCCCACAAAGTCCAGCTCCTGGCGGACGCCGTGAACACGGCTTGTGACGCGCTCGACGGTATCAAGGACGGCGTGCTGAACGATCCGCGCCGCTGCCGCTTCGATCCGGCGTCGCTGCAGTGCAAGAACGGGGACCTCACGAATTGCCTGACCGCCGCGCAGGTGGATGCGGTCCGCAAGATCTGGCGCGGCGCGCGCGACGCCGAGGGCCAGCAGTTATATCCGGGCATCGAACCCGGTGGGGAAGCCGGCCCCGGCGGCTGGGCGCAGTGGATTACCGGCAACGCTCCGGGGCGCGGCGGGCACAGCGGCTTGGGCTTGCCGTTCATGAAGTTCGTCGTGTACGAGAATCCCGACTGGGACTATCGCAAGATGCGGTTCGATCCTCCGGCGCCGGGCTTGGAAAGCGATGTTGAGTACGTTGACGACAAAGTGGGACGCATCTTTAACGCGATTGATCCCGATCTGCGGCCGTTTCGTGCGCACGGCGGCAAACTGATTCAGTATCACGGATGGTCGGACCCCGACATTCCGCCGATGAACAGCATCAACTACTACGAGAGCGTGGTGCGCCAGACCGGCCGCGGTAACACGATGGCCTTGAAGGACACCAAGGAGTTCTACCGGCTGTTCATGGTGCCGGGCATGCAGCATTGCACGAATGGCCCCGGCGCGTTCCGCTTCGACATGCTGACAGCGCTGGAACAGTGGGTGGAGCAGAACAAGGCTCCCGATCAGATTACTGCCGGACACCCCGCGAATATGAACGGCGGCGGCAACGGGCAGTTCGACCGCACGCGTCCTCTGTGCGCGTATCCGCGGGAAGCCAAGCACAAGGGAACCGGCAGCACCGACGACGCGGCAAACTTTGTGTGCGCGGCGCCGTAGCGGATTACCGCGAATCTAAATCGATCCCCAGCTTCTTCAACTCTTCGGCGTAGTAGCGCCGGTGGAGCAGATCCCACTCTTCGGTGCCCTCGGAGATCTCGCGCTTTTGCGTCCGGATCTTGGTACGGGCGGCGCGGTCCACCTTGTCCTCGGTGAGCAGCAGCTCGGTGATGATCTTGACCAGCTCCAGCCGCACGTCGTTGGGGTCGCGTTTCAGGCGGAAGTCGCGGCTCTTGCGGATGGCGGCGACGACTTTGTGGGACAGGTCATTGATCTTATCGCGGGAGAGCTTCATCTGGTCGCCGGAGTCGCGGCCGGCGGCGCGGATCACTTTGCGCTGCGTGATCAGGGTGTTCTTGATTCTCCGGAACATCTCCTGATAGCTGACGCCCTCTTTGCGCATGTAGTCGCTGTATTGGCTCAGCAGGTCGCGCACTTCGTCGTTCAACTGGTCCTCGATGGCGAGGTCTTCTTCGATGATGCTGGCCATGAAGTCGGCGGCCACCTGGAGGTCGGTCGTCTCCAGCCATTGCGGACTCAGTTTTCTAATGGTCTGCCGTGATATGTAGTCGACAAATTCGCGTGCGAGCAGCATCCCTCTCCGATCACCGTATCTTCCAGCATAAGGGCCACGAGAGAGCGGAGTCAATTCGGGAACGCCGATCCGGAACTCGATCATACTGATTGCAGGCCTCGCTTGGGCGAGGTGCTGCGAACCGACTATCTCCTTCCGCCCGCGAGAATCCCGTCCAACCGCTCCAATTGAGAGCGGGGTTCGTCGCTTGCAGGAGCTTCACGTCTTCCAGCAACCTGCCCTGTACAGAATCCGGCGTTGGTAAACCAGCTTTTGATGCGTACGGAGTTGCAGGCCGCCGCCGTGGGCGACGACCGCATCGCCCGCATGGCCGGCGCGCGCGTCTCACCCGAGAGATTTACGCATGGATCGTCGGCCCAGCGAACCATGTGGTTTAAACGTGGCGTGCAGTCCGGCCGCATGCAGGATTGCGATAGTTTCAGCGCTCGATAAGAGGTCCGCGCTCTAGTTCGGCGCGTCGTCCGCGTTGCCGTTCTCGCCGCCCGTTCCGTGGTTCCCCAGGAACTCCTCGTCGATCGCTTTGCGCCCGCGGAAGCCTTCTTCCATACCGTGCCAGAAGGCGATACGGTCCTCGCCCAGTTTCCAGCACAGGCAGACTTCCTGTCCGCGATAAAGCGTCAGGAAGTCGATCAGGCCGATGTCCAGGTCTTTGACAAGAACGCCCATCTCCTCGATGTGCCCGAAGATTTCTTTGAGCGCGGCGGCGCTGGTGTCGCGGCGGGCCCGCGTGGCCAGGAACGCCGACGGATCCACGCGCGCGCCTCCGGAGACGCGGACGCGCTGCGCAACACTTTTCAGATCCGCTTCCGCAGCCTGATATTCCGACTTGTGGAACAGGGCGTCGCGCAGGGCCTTGTCGACTTCCGGGAGCATCTGCTCGGCTTGGGCCAGCGTAAAATAGCGGGGCATGAATCAGTGTCCCTTCCAAACTACACTAAGAAGAGATACGCATGAGTGATTCCGGTTTTCCCTTACCTCCTCCCACGTTTGAGTTTCTGGTGTTTTCGCTGAAGATGCAGGCCGAGATGCAACTCGGATTGCTGAACTTCGGCGAGGAAAAGCCGGAGGGGCCGAACTTGCCCGCGGCGCGCCACGCCATCGATCTGCTCGCGATGATCGCGGAGAAAACGCGCGGGAATTTGGAAATGGAAGAACAGCGCCTGATCGAAAACGCGCTCACCGAGCTGCGCTTCCGCTTCGTCCAGGCGTCGGAGCCGAAGCCGTCGGAGAAGAAGCCGGGCGAGTCCGGAGAGCAGCCCGCACAGTCCTGATGAGCACGCCGGGCAATGACACGATCCGCATCACGGTGCTGGGCTCCGGCACCAGTTCCGGGGTTCCCACCATTGGCTGCGGCTGCGCCACCTGCGCATCCACGGATCCGCGCGACAACCGCTTGCGCCCGTCGGTGCTGGTGCAGTACGGCGGCAAGAATGTGCTGATCGACGCGACGCCGGATTTCCGGACGCAGGCCCTGCGCGCGGGCATCGGGCGCGTGGATGCGATTTTGTTGACGCATGCGCACGCCGATCACATTCTGGGTCTCGACGACGTGCGGCCTCTGAATTACCACCAGAAGATGTCGATTCCCGTGTATGGAACGGCGGAGACGTTCGACGTGGTGCGGCGCGTGTTTCAGTATGCCTTTAACCCGGAGCCCTCGCAGTCCTCGGCGCCCAAGGTGGAATTGCACAATATCACGGACGAGCCGTTTGAGCTTTTCGGCTTGCAGGTGATTCCGATTCTGCTGATGCACGGCCGCGGAGTGACGCTGGGATTCCGCTTCGGAGCCGCGGCCTACCTGACCGATCACAGTGAGATTCCCGAGGCTTCCAAGCCCAAACTGCGGGGATTGGATGTGTTGTTCTTGGATGCCCTGCGGCACCGTCCGCATCCGACGCATTCGACCGTGGCCCAGAGCCTGGAAGCGGCGCGCGAGTTGCAACCCCGCAGGGCCTTCTTCACCCACATCTGTCATGATCTGCCGCATGCGCAAACGGAAGCCACTTTTCCGGAAAACGTGCGCCTGGCCTACGACGGGCTCCAGGTCGAAGTTCCGCGCCCAGAGGTTAAACACCCTGAGGTAAATCAATAGATGCGGGTTGCGCGCTCGCTGGAGGAAGCCGCTCAATTTGAGCCAGTGGCCGTGACCATCGGCAACTTTGACGGCGTCCATACCGGCCACCGGCAGTTGCTGCAGGAGGTGAAGCACGCCGCTGCTCAAAAGAATCTGCGGCCCGCGGTGCTGACGTTCGATCCTCATCCGGCGTCGATTGTGGCTCCACAACGTGTGTCGCGCTTGTTGACCACGCAGGCGGAGCGTTGCTCCGTGATGGCGCGCGAAGGGATCGAGTACGTTCTGGTCCTGCCGTTCACGCGCGAAGTGGCGAACTGGACGCCGGAGCAGTTTGTGGAACGCGTGCTGGTGAAAGCGCTCCGCGCGGGCGCGGTGGTGGTGGGAGACAACTTTCGCTTCGGACACAATCAGGCCGGCGATGTGAACTTGCTGGCGCGGCTTGGCGAGCGTTTCGGGTTCGAGACGCGCGTGGTCCCTCCGGTGCGCTGGCGTGGCAGAGTGGTTTCGTCAAGCGAAATCCGGCGCGCGGTGGAGGCGGGCAACGTGGGGCTTGCCGCGCGGCTTCTGGGGCGTCCCTATGGCGTCGAAGGCGTGGTGGTGCCGGGGCACGGAATCGGTTCCCAACAGACGGTTCCGACGCTGAACTTGCAGACGCATGCCCAGGTACTCCCTTTGCATGGCGTCTACATCACTCGCACGCATGACCTGGAATCGGCGCGGCAGTGGCCTTCGATCACCAATTTCGGTTACCGGCCGACCTTCGGTGGAAAGGAACTCAGCATCGAAACCTTCTTGCTGGACCCGCTTGACTCGCCCACGCCTTCCCGCATACGCGTCGATTTCCTGCGGCGCTTACGGGAAGAACGCAAGTTCGAGTCGCCGGAAATACTGAAGGCGCAGATTCTGCGCGATGTGGCGCGCGCGCAGGCGTATTTCCACCGCGTGAAAATTTGCGTCAAGACTGCCGTGTAGGCGACGATAAGGTAGACATGGCAATTTCCCCTGGAAAACTCCAACACATGAAGAAGCTGTCCAACAAGGATGGCATTATCGCGGCTGCCGCAATGGATCAGAGGGGCAGCTTGCAGAAGTCGCTGGCCAGCGCCAAGGCTGTTTCGCAGAATGACATTACCAGGGAAATGATGTCGGAATTCAAGACCGCCGTGACGCGGATCTTGACTCCACACGCTTCGGCTATCTTATTGGATCCCGAGTTTGGTTTGGACGCCGCCAAGGCGCGCTCATCCAACGCCGGCCTGCTGCTTGCCTATGAAGAATCCGGTTACGACAATACCAAGCCGGGCCGTCTGCCCGATCTGCTGCCGCACGTTTCCGCCAAGCGCATTGCGGATTGGGGCGCCGATGCGGTCAAGATCCTGATCTATTACTCGCCGTTCGACGACCCGCAGGTGAACGACATCAAGCACGCCTTCGTGGAGCGCATCGGTTCGGAGTGCGAAGACAATGAGATTCCGTTCTTCCTGGAATTTGTCGGCTACGATCCCAAAGGCGGCGACGAAAAGGGCGTGGACTACGCCAAGATCAAGCCGCAAGTTGTAATCGGCAGCATGCAGGAATTCTCCAAGCCTCAGTACAAAGTGGATGTGCTGAAGGTGGAAGTGCCGATCAACGCCGAATTCGTGGAAGGTAGCTCGGTGTACAAAGGCCAGAAGGCGCAGTCGATGGCGGAGGCCATGGATCTGTTCCGCAAGGCCGCGGCGGTGGCGTCGAAGCCGTTCATCTATTTGAGCGCCGGCGTGGGTAACGCGCAGTTTGTGGAAAGCCTGCGCATGGCCACGGAAGCGGGCACGGATTACTCGGGCGTGCTGTGCGGCCGCGCGACCTGGAAAGAAGGCATGCCGATTTACGCCACCAAGGGGCTCAAGGCGCTGGAAGATTTTCTATCCACCAAGGGCGTCGAGAACATTAATGCCGTAAACGCCGCGCTGAAGGGCGCGACGTCCTGGGCTAAGAAACTGGGCGTCGCCGTTTAACTTCGCATGTTTTTCAAGAGTCTCTCTGGTACGGCCGTTTTCTCACCCGAGAAGATGGCCAAGGCCAATCTCGCGCGCGGCGAATTCATGTTTGCCGGATTGAATTGTTTCGAACCCGGCCAGGAACACGCCGCGCACGCTCACGCCGGACAGGACAAGCTCTACGTGGTGCTGGAAGGTGAGGCGGAGATCACGGTTGGTGATGAGAAACAGATGATCGGCGCTGGGGGCGGGGCATTCGCCGCTTCCAGTGCGATGCACTCCGTGCGGAACTGCGGAAGTACGCGGCTGGTCGTTTTGGCGGTGCTGACGCCGCCACCGGCGAAGTAAAACCCTCAGGTTTCCGCGATGTGGGCGTTCAGATCCACGCCCTCCCACTTCGCCACAACAACAGCGGCAAGGCAGTTGCCCAGAATGTTGACCGACGTCCGCGCCATGTCCATGAGCGTATCGACACCCAGCACCAGCGCCACGCCCTCGGCCGGAAGATTGAACGACGCCACAGTGGCCGCTAAAATCACAAGCGCGGCGCGCGGCACGCTGGCCACGCCCTTGCTGGTCAGCATGAGCGTCAGCATCATCAGCAACTGCGTGCCGAAGGAAAGATGCATGCCCGCAGCTTGTGCGACGAAGATCGAAGTCAGCGACAGATAGAGGGTGGAGCCATCCAGATTAAAGCTGTAGCCCGCCGGCAGCACGAAAGCGGCGATGTGTTTGGGTACACCGAACCGCTGCAGATTCTCCAGCGCCATGGGGAGCGCGGCTTCGCTGGACGTTGTCGAGAAGGCGATCAGGAACGGCCCGCGCGCGGCCTCGATGAAACGCTTCAGCGGAATCCGGAACAGCGCAATCACCGCGCCCATCACCACCACGACAAAGAAGATTTCCGCCGCCCACAACGTCGCCACCAATTTGCCGAGGTTCAGCAGCACGCCGATGCCGCGCTCGCCCACGGTAGCCGCTATGGCTCCGAAAACGCCAAACGGCGCGAACCACATCACGTAATGCGTGAAGCGGAACATGATGGCGGAAATCGAGTCAAACAGATTTAAGACCGGGCGGGCCTTTTCGCCGATGGTGGCGCAGGCCGCGCCAAAGATCAGCGCAAACACCACGATCTGCAGGACCTCGCCGCGCGCCATGGCGTCGACAATGCTGGTGGGAAAGGTATGCTCGAGGATCTGCGAAAGGCTGGGATTGGTGACGGGCTGCGGGGCCGCGCCTGAGGGAAGCGCGACTCCCTCCCCGGGTTTCACCAGATTGACCGCTCCAAGTCCGACGAACAGCGCGATGGTCGTCAGGACCTCGAAATAGATCATCGCCTTGCCGCCGATACGGCCGATCACTTTCAGACTGCCGGTCGACGCGATGCCAGAGACCAGAGTCGCAAACAGAAGTGGCGCGATGATGGACTTGATCAGGCGCAAAAATACCGCACCCAGCAGGGCCATCTGCTTGGCGGGTCCCGGATAGGTTGCGCCGAAAACAGCGCCCGCGACCAATCCCACCAGGATCCACGCCGTCAGCGAAGTCGCGTGCGATGCCCGCTTCACCGGCCGCCCCACTTCAATTTCTCGCGCAGGACATCGAAGAAGTTGGCGCCGTGCGGGCGGATCAGGTTGACGGTGTGCTGAGAGCGGCGGCAAATGACGCGATCATCCTGCTCCAACTGTTGGCCCTCCTGGCCGTCGATGGTCAGGAAGGTGGGGCTGTCGCTGCACAGCGTCAGTTGAATCACCGCGTCGCCGGGCACGATGACGGGACGGTTGGTGAGCATGTGCGGACAGATCGGCGTGATGCAAATCGCCGCGACATCGGGAACCATGATCGGACCGCCCGCCGACAATGAATACGCGGTGGAGCCGGTGGGTGTAGAGACAATGAGGCCGTCAGCTTTGTAATGGCACATCAGTTGATCGTCGATATGAACCTCGAGATCGATGATGCGGGCGATGTCCGCCTTGGCCAGGGCAGTGTCATTCAGCGCCTCGTAGGTGCACGTAATCGCACCCTTGCGCCACAGTTCCGTATGCAACATCTGGCGGCGGCTGATTTGGTAGTCCCCTTGCAGGGCGCGATCGAGTTGCGGATACAATTCATCGACCGTGATGGCAGTGAGGAACCCCAGATTGCCCAGGTTCACCGCGAACAGAGGAATGTCGCGGCCACCCGCGGCGCGCGCCGCCGAAAGCAAAGTTCCGTCCCCGCCCAGGACAATCAGCAATTGCGTCCCTTCGACCACTCTCTCCCTGGGAAGCATGTGGATGGAAGTGTCGCCGCCCAGATACGTGGCCGTCTCGGGGTCGACCCGGACACCGATACCGCGCGCCGCCAGCCACTGGATCAACTCCGGCACTACGCGAACAGCGGGCGCGTTGCGCGGCTTGGAGATGATGCCGACCGTGGTGATCTTAGTCGTTGACTCTGGGCTTGGCATAGAGCAGAAACTCCCGGTTGCCCTCGGCGCCGAGGATCGGACTCTCGATGATATCAGTCTGGAAGCCTAGCGTCTCCACGGAGGCGCGCACGCGGACGCAGGCGGCCTGATGCAGCGCGGGATCGCGCACAATACCGCCCTTGCCGACCTGACGGCGCTCCACTTCAAACTGCGGTTTGACGAGCAAGATCATCGCGCCGCGCGCTGCGAGCAGAGGGACGATCGCGGGGATCAGCAGCGTCAGCGAAATAAAACTGGCGTCGCACACAGCGAGATCGAATGGTGCGGGAAAATCTTCCGGACGCAAAAAACGGGCATTCACGCCCTCGCGCGCGGCCACGAGAGGATGATTACGCAGCTTCCAAACCAACTGATTGTGCCCGACGTCGATGGCCCACACGCGCCCGGCTCCGCGTTGCAGCAGGCAATCGGTGAAGCCTCCCGTGGACGCGCCGACGTCCAGGCAGGTGCGGCCCGTCACGTCGATGTTCCAATGATCCAGTGCGCCCGCGAGTTTGTATCCCCCACGGCTGACGTAGGGCATGCGTTCAGCGACTTCGATGGTCGCGTCGCGCGGGATGCTGTGTCCGGGCTTCGCGGCTTTCTGATTGTTGACGCGCACGTGCCCGGCCAGGATCAGAGCTTGTGCTTTTTCGCGGGATTCGGCCAGGCCGCGCTCCACCAGTAACTGATCAATGCGGATCTTGCTGGCCGGTTCCATCGCCGCTTTGCTCATGCAGCGGCGCTCATGCGCTCCGCTGAACGACCAGATCCGCCAGTTCCTTGAGGCGCCGCGCGCGGTTGTCGAAGGGTTGCAGGGCGAGGTGAGCTGCCAGGCGCTCTTCCTCCGCCATGCGTTTCGACACTTCGATGCCGTAGACGGCGGGAAACGTGATCTTCTTCTGCGCGGCGTCCTTGCCGGCGGTCTTGCCCAAGGCTTCCGAAGATTGCTCGACATCTAATATGTCGTCGACAATCTGGAATGCCAAGCCCACGTGTTCACCGAAGCTGGTAAGCGCGGCGAGTTGTGTTTCATCCGCACCGGCGTAGATACCTCCCATGCGGACGCTGGTCCGCAGCAGCGCTCCGGTTTTGGCGCGGTGAATGGATTCGAGCAGATGCGCGGTGGGGTGTTTGCCCTCCCCCTCAATGTCGTTCACCTGACCGCCGATCATGCCTCCGACGGTGCCCGACGCGACCGCAAGCTCGCGCACGAGTTTGATCTTGCGTGCCGCATCCGCGCCTTCCAGCTTGGACAGGACTTCAAACGCCAGCGTCAGCAACGCGTCACCCGTCAGGATGGCCATGGCTTCTCCGAATACTTTGTGACAGGTGGGGCGGCCACGGCGCAGATCGTCGTTATCCAGCGCGGGCAGGTCGTCGTGGATCAGGGAATACGTGTGAATCAGCTCCAGCGAACACGCGCAGGATTCAATGCCGATGGGTGCGTCGGAGACCGCTTCCGCCGTAGCGATGGCGAGTAGAGGCCGGATGCGCTTGCCGCCCGCGAACAGGCTGTAGCGCATGGCCTGATGGATGTTGGCGGGATCGCTGCCTTCGGCGGGAACCCAGCGATCAAGAGCGGCGTCGACAGCCTTCTGCTGCGCGGCCATGTACTCTTTAAGCGTCATTTGTCGGTTTTAAACGGCTGGGGCTGCACTTCACCGGCGCGCTTCATCAGGATCTCCACGCGCGTCTCGGCTTCTTCGAGCTGCTTGCGGCAGGTGTCGCTTAATTTCATGCCGCGTTCAAACAGTTCCAGGGCGCGTTCCAGCGGCAGGTCTCCGCTCTCCATGTCTTTGACGATCTTTTCGAGTTCTTCCAACCCCATTTCAAAGCTGGGGGGCTTTGCGGGCTGAGCAGGTTCCTTGGGCTGCGCGGGCATGAGTAGTTTCATTCTAACGAATGCGCCCTAGCCGGGTTAAAGTAGAGGTTTGGCCCCTGGTGCAAGTCAGGGCCTGATTGGAGACGAGTTTCATGTCCAGATTCTTTCGATTTGTTGTAGCCTCGCTGCTGTGCTCGGCCGGATGGTTGAACGCGCAAAAAGGCGCCCAAAACGGCGAATGGCGGTCGTATGGCGCCGACGCCGGTAACACCAGGTACTCGCCGCTCAAGCAGATCGACGCGTCGAATTTCAGCCAGCTTCAGGTGGCCTGGCGCTTCAATACCGCGAACCTGGGGGCGCAACCGGAGTTCAATTTCGAAGCCACGCCGCTCATGGTCGGCGGCAAGGTCTACACGGTGGCGGGTTCGCGCCGCGCCGTCGTGGCGCTTGACGCAACCACTGGCGAGATGCTGTGGATGCACTCGGAGAACGAAGGCCGGCGTGGCGCCGCGGCTCCGCGGCGGTTATCCGGGCGCGGCCTGGCGTACTGGTCGAGCGGCAATCAGGAGCGCATTCTTTATGTGACGCCGGGCTACCGGCTGAAGGCTCTGGACGCCAAGACCGGTCAGATCGTCAACAACTTCGGCAGCAACGGCGTGGTCGACCTGAAGCTCGAAGACGATCAGCAGATGGATCTGATCGAAGCCGAGGTTGGTCTGCACGCCGCGCCCACCGTGGTCGGCGACACCATCATCATTGGCGCGGCGCACCTTCCGGGCGGCACGCCCAAGAGCAAGGTCCACGTAAAGGGCTACATCCGCGGCTATGACGTGAAGACCGGCAAGCGCCTGTGGATCTTCCATACCATCCCCAAGCCGGGCGAATTCGGCTACGACACCTGGGAAAACGATTCGGCCGATTACACCGGCAACACCGGCGTGTGGGGCCAGATCAGCGTCGACGAAGAATTGGGCATGGTCTATCTGCCCGTCGAAATGCCGACCGGCGATTACTACGGCGGCCATCGCCCAGGTGACGGCTTGTTCGGCGAGAGCATTGTGGCCTTGGATATCAAGACCGGCCAGCGCAAGTGGCATTACCAACTGATCCACCATGGCGTCTGGGATTGGGACATTCCGTGCGCGCCGATTCTTGTGGATTTTCCATTTAACGGGCGCATCGTGAAAGCCCTGGCGCAACCGACCAAGCAGTCCATCTTGTATGTGTTCGATCGCGTCACGGGCAAACCCATCTGGCCGATTGAAGAGAAGCCGGTGCCGATGGGCGATGTGCCGGGGGAAAAGTATTCGAAGACGCAGCCGATGCCGAGCAAGCCTCCGGCGTATGGGCGCACCGGTACCTCCGAGGATGAGTTGATCGATTGGACGCCGGAATTGCGGGCGGAAGCGATAAAGATCGCGGCGCGTTATAAGATGGGGCCCATCTTCACTCCGCCGGTGGTCAGCAAACTGGAAGGCCCACTGGGGACGCTGGTGCCCGGGTGCTGCCAAGGCGGCACGGGCTGGCCGGGCGGCTCCTATGATCCGGAGACGCATATGGTGTATGCGTTCACGTGGGGAGCGGTGAATCCGCTGGGGTTGATCAAGCCCGACCCGAGCCGCTCGGACATGAATTTCATCGCCGGGATTGCCCGGCCTCCGGACGCGGCTCCGGCCGCGGGTGGCGGCGGGGAAGGCGGCGGGCGCGGCGTCACGGTGCAAGGACTGCCCTTGTTCAAGCCGCCCTACGGCCAGATCAGCGCCATCAATCTGGAGAAGGGTGAGATCGCCTGGAAGGTCGCGCACGGCGAGACTCCGGATGAAATTCGCAATCATCCGGCACTGAAAGGCGTCACCATTCCTCGCACGGGCCGCGGCGGGCTGGTGGGTGTTCTTACGACGGGTTCGCTGGTGATTGCGGGTGAGCGCGGGACTTACACCGACGAGCAAGGCCGGAACGCGGCGCGGCTGCGCGCTTACGACAAGGCCACCGGCAAGGAAGTGGGCGCGGTGTTCATGCCCGTGGGACAGACCGGTTCGCCCATGACCTATATGGCGAACGGCAAGCAGTACATTGTGATCGCTGTCGGCGGCCCCGGCCATCCTGGTGAGTTGATCGCCTACAGATTGCCGGATTAATGAAACGTTTCGGTCTCCTTCTGGCGTTTTCGGCCGTCTCGTTCGCGGCCAACTACACCGCGCGGACCACGGCGGATCACGGCATTCCCGTTATCCAGCTTGCCGATGCGGCGGCGGGCGTCGAAGTGTCGATTCTGCCCACCATCGGCAACCGCGTCAGCGAGATGAAGGTGCACGGGAAGAACATCCTGTATTTCCCGGTGACCGATCTCGCGGAATTCAAGAAGAACCCGGTGTTGAACGGGTTGCCGTTCCTGGCGCCATGGGCCAACCGCCTCAATGAAGAAGCGTTTTGGGCCAACGGCACGAAGTATCCGTTCAATATGACGCTGGGCAACGTGCGCGGGCCGATTCCCATTCACGGTCTGCTGACGAACTCGGATTTGTGGGAAGTGGTGGAAGTGAAAGCCGACGGCAAGTCGGCGCATGTCACGTGCCGGCTGCGCTTCTGGAAGCACCCGGAGCTGATGGCGCAATGGCCCTTCGCGCACGAATACGAGTTGACGTACAGGCTGTCCGGCGGCACTCTGGAAACGCAAATCACGGTGACGAACTTGAGTACCGATACGATGCCAATCTCGCTCGGCTTTCACCCGTACTACCGTGTTCCTGATGTGCCGCGCGACCAGTGGATCGCCGGCATTCCGGCGCGCAAGCACGTGGTGACGGACAATCGTCTGGTGGCCACGGGTGAATTGAAGCCCAACGATCTGCCCAAGCCGCTGCCTCTGAAAGATCATTATCTGGACGACGGATACACCGACCTGGAACGCGACGCGCAAGGCCGCGCGCATTTCTCCATCGAAGGAGGCGGCAAGAAAGTGGAGGCGATCTTCGGGCCCAAGTATCCGGTCTCCGTGATCTATTCGCCGCCGCCCCTAAACGGCCAGCCGCGCGACTTCATCTGCTTTGAGCCGATGACGGGAATCACCAACGCCATCAATCTCAATCACGAGGGGAAGTACGCGGAATTGCAGACCGTGGCTCCGGGAGCCAAGTGGACGGAGAGCTTCTGGATCCGCGCCAGCGGGATCTGATTCATAGCGCTTGCAGCCGGAATCGGCGACACGCCTGCGTTTACGAGACTGGGGCAACGGCGGAGGAAGCCCGGAGTGTCACCGATTCAGCGCTGGCAATTCGACACGACAAAGGAAACCGGGATCGAGCGAACACCGCCAACCTCAGCGGTAAAAGTGTGCGACCCCACAATGTCCGCGCCGATGGTTGCGCTGGCACGGAAGTCGCCATTCGCATCGGTGTCGCCTAAGGGGTCCAATTTCCACGGCACGCCGTCCTTTGCGCCGCTGAGACGAATCGAGGATTGGGGCGCTGCATGAACCACAGTGATACTGAATGGATCTGCCGTGCAGTAGGCAGCGGAGCTCATGCTGACGATGGGCGTGGCCAGCGCCGGATCAAACAGTTCGGTCTGCGCCGTCGGGCCGCCAGTCACCAGAACGGTACCGTTCGCCAGCAACGTCGCCGTAAGTCCCCAGTGGGCCGCTTTTAAGGCTGGGGAGGAGCTCCAATTGCCGCTGACCGGGTCAAAGATCTCGGCGTTGTCGGGAGCAACGTCCCCGTCTCCTCCTCCAGAAACAAGGACGCCGCCATTCGACAGCAGGGTAGCGGCGTGGCCAAAGCGGGGCACGTTCAAATTGGCGGCCGCGCTCCATTGTCCGGTGGCCGGATCGTACATTTCCGTCTTGTCCACTCCGTTGTGGTGGTCAAAGGGATACTCTTCGCGTCCTCCGCCGGTGACCAAAACCTTACCGTTGTTCATCAGGGTTGCCGAATGGACGACGCGCGGAGTGACGAGACTGCCGGTCGCCGTCCAGTTTCCGGTGGCCGGATCATAGATCTCGGCGGATCGCAGGACGGCACCAGGTTTGGGAGCGATGTCATTGGGTCGAGGCCATTCGTAGAGGCCGCCCGCGACCAACACCTTGCCACCTGGCAGCAGTGTTGCACTAGGCGACTGCCGTGGCGAGTTCATGCTTCCCGTGGGGCTCCACGCGCCTGTGGCTGGATCGTACAACTCGGCTGTGGCGAGTTCCGCCGACAAGCCGTAGCTATCGACACCACCGGCGACAAGTACTCTGCCGTCGGCGAGGAGTGTTGCCGTGGCGAATCCCCGTGCCACGCTGAGACTGCCCGTGGCGCTCCAGATGCCGGAGGCGGGGTCATAAAGTTCCGCGCTGCTCAGGGGTGTGGTGCCTTGCCATCCTCCCACAATCAGAACCTTACCGGTCGTTAAACGCACCGCCAGGTGGTCCGAGCGCCGCGTATTCAAGTTTCCCGTAGCGCTCCATTGGCCGCTCAAGGAGTCGTACAGATCGGTCCGATATTCAGGCACAGCAACAAAGGATGAGTTTTTCACTTCGTAGACGGTGCCGCCTGCAACCAGCACGTTGCCGTTCGCTAGCAATGTCGCCGTGTGCCCCCACAGACGCGCCTTGCCGATGGGGCCGGTCAAACTCCAGGTTTGTTGCTGCGCCTCTGCAAGGGTGGCGCAGACAAGCAAACAGATGACGACCGGAGCTATTGCGTATGCCGCGAAGCGCAAGACTTCGTGAATCGTTAAGACATTAGATCACCGGCGGCGACATATCATCTGCGTTCCTCCTTGAACGAACTCAGCGGTGCGGCGGGAGTGAAATCGCCCAACTATACCACCTAACTAATTGGACGGAGAGCCTCGGGTCCGAGAGCCTCGGGTCCGCGCGAGCGGGATTTAGGATTTGCCGCTCCGTTACCGTCGCGGTTCGGTGCGCGGACGATGCCGACACTGAGCCGCGCGTGTGAACAAGCGGTGCGACTGCGTGCCGCTCCGTTACCGTCGCGGTTCGGTGCTCTAGCGGGCCGACGCCGTGACCTCGACCCCGTCCATCTTGATGGCGCCGGTGGCCTTGCCGGCATCCAACAGACGCTTGAGCTGCGCGTCGCGATCCTGCGCGAGGATCAGGCGCTTGGCGATCATCTCATCCAATGCTTTGGTCACCGCGTTCGAATATGCCGAGAACGCGGGATAGCGCTCTTCGATCGACATGCGCGGGTCGCCGGAGTTCATACGCTCGGCCTTGGTCTTGGGGAAAGTGATGTACTGTCCGGAACCCTCGCAGCCATCGCCGGTTTGCGGACCGGTGCGTAGCGCCCAACCTGTGTAGGTGGCGAGCGGCACGGTCACATCCACCAGGCGAAGGCCCGCGATATCGTTGCCGTCGGCGTCGGTCTTGGGAACGTAGCTTGGATAGATCGGGCCGTTGGCCGGGTTGTCGAAGATGGGCGACTTCATCACTGGCGGATTGACGGTCATGATGCCGGTCTTATAAAAGTCCGGCCCGTAGTTCAGCAGGTAGCGCGTGGATTTCAGCCCGTTGTAAGTCACGCCGGGAATCTTGGGGAAGCCGACTTTTTCCTGCGGCATGGGCGGCACCAATGTGCCGTCGGCCAGATGCGGAACCATGCTCGGAGGCGGCAGCGTGTCCTTGGTCGACCATTCGTCGAGGTCGCTGAAGAGAGCGCGCAGCACGGGGCTCGAATCCAGCGGATTCGTAGGCACCTGGCAAACGCCCTTCTTGCCGTTACCGACGCCATGCTGGTGGCTCGCGATCAGATAGTTGCGCGCCATCGGTTGATCGGGCAGATCCTTCTTCCCCGCGGCATCGGTGCTCATGAGCGACCCGGCCTTCACATAGAATTCGTTTTCCGAGTAAACTTCGAGCGCCAGCGGACAGGTCTTGGTCACCGTGCAGGCATCGTAGCGGCCCGCGGTCTTACCCGTGATGGGATCTTTCGACTTGGCGTTCGCGAACGGGAATACGCCTTCGACATAAAGCTGATCCTGACGGTTGCGCTGCGTGCGGCCCGGCTGCGAGAAACGGTAGTTCATGTTGATGCCGTCGCCGGCAGCGATCCAATTCAGCATGCCGTCGATGACAATCTTGCCGTTCTCGTCTTCGTTGAAGCCGAGCTGCCGGAAATCATTCAGGAGACGGCCCGGCTGCGACTGGGTGTAGCTCAAGATCCGCGTGACATCACCCGCCAGCGGGTTCTTGGTGCCCGCGCTGTCGGCGCCGGCGTAGCGCAGGAACGAGTTGAAATCGCGGATGGCCGCGAAGCCGATGCCGTTCACCGTGGGGTCCTTCGCGGTGTAGGAAAGCTCGTAGATGTCGTTCGCTGTGAACTTGGTTCCCTCGGGCAGCAAGCGGATCGCGTTTCCGTTGTTCGTGAATTCCCAGCTGGTGGCGGGGAGCGCTTCCGGTTTGTCGTCCAGACGCACGCGATGCGTGAGAGTGGCCTTGGCGGTGTCCGTGGTGGCGGCGGCGTAGGCCAGCTTGTAAGACGCTGCGCCGGTCACGATGTACTCATACGCGGGGCCGGTGATCGAAGAGCCATCGGCGTTCTTGGCGACCGGCAGTGTGATGGTCGTATTGAATTTCGAATTGTCGGTGCCCGCCGAGGCGTCCCAGCCGCTCCACACCATCGTGTAGCCTTGGGGCGCGAGGAACGTGTCGCCGGGGTTCGCCGACTGCGCGGGATCATTGCCGCCCTTGGAGCGGTTGAAATTGCCGAACGTCTTGCGGCCCCGGTTCGGCGGCTCATAGAAAGCTTTGTGGTTGCCCTTGCTGAGGTCGGTGGGCTTGAGGATGTAGAAGTCGAAGGCGTACTCGACCTTGCCTTTGGCGTTGCGAGGGGCCAGGCTCAGGTCGACGATGACCTTGTTGCGGCGGTCCTTCGGATCGAGCTCGCCGTAGGCCTTGCCGACGATCTTCTCGTACGTGCCGACGCCGGGGAACGAGTAGCCGCCGTAGGCCGGGCCTTGCGACGTGATCTCAAGCTTCGTGATGGCCGCGTTCGCGGGAATGACAACTGCAATCGCGGCAACGGTCAGTACACGTGCGATCTTCAATGCGTTCATAGTGCCCTCGCTTTTGATGGGAGCGTATCTCTATTTATGAGAACTGCTTTTGTTTCGAAATGCAAGGGCCTGATGGGGAGTCCGGGGCAGAGAGGGGCCAGAGGCCCGGAAGAAGGCTCACGGATGGATACAGATGATTTCGGGGTACCCCTTGCCGCCACTATCAGAAGGCGGCGTCCGGCTGAGGTTTCGCGACAGCGTCTTGGGTGCAGCCTGCAAAACGGAGTGCGGCGGCGTTACGTACCCTTGAATGACGGTGCCGCCGCACCCTTTGCAGGCAAGCGACTTGAATCGTCCGGTCCTCCCCGCCGGGAGGTGTTAACCGTGTCCCGGCCGAGCCTAGGATGCCGGAACTTTGGTGAACCGGTACTCTGCAAGACGAACACCCGGCTTCTTGGCTTCACGGTAAGCGAGGGCCGGGGAAAGGCAGGTGAGTTGGAAGAGGAAGTGTTGTGGGGAGGGGAGATATTTTGATTTGGCTCGCGAATAAACGCGAATGGACGCGGATGGGAAGCCACTCAATAAATGCGTTAGAGTGGCTTTTAACATGGTGATCCGAAGTGCGAGCTTCGCCTTGTGCGCTACCATTTCCGTGCTTGCCGCTCAAGGTGTGCCACCGTCCGTTCCCGAAGGGCTCTTGCCGACCGGTGCGATGGTCGTCGAGACTGCGGACCTACGTCCTGCGACCGGGAAGAATCGAACGCTGGTGCTCTGGATGCAAAATCCCACGAAGGAGGTGCGTAAGCCTAACGATTTCTATTGTGGGGACGAAGTTTATGGCGACCACTGGTTCGGGCCTACGAGGCTGTCTCTCGTCGACGTAACGGCCCGAAAAAGTGTCAACACGATTTCAATCGAGTCAGGCTATCCGGCCGACAGCTTCCAGCTTCCTTTTCGAGTGCATGACGCCTACTACCACGTCCCCCTTCTCGATTCAGACAAGGAAGGCAAACCCAGACTTCTCCACCTCCGAGACTTCACAGGGGATGGTGTTGCTGCCGAGTTCGTCCTCTTCGGGTTCGCGGCGTGCGGCATTGCGGAAACGAGTGTTTTTGGCTACCAAACTATATCCGATCAAGTTGTGCAGTATCCCGTCGAAGTCACAGAAGGGAAGGGAAAGCCGGAAGTAAAGTTTTGGATACAGCAGATTTTCCGAATAGAACCGCCGAAACCGGGGCATTGGAACTTTTCATGGAACCCGGGACGCGGTGCGGATTTCAAGTTTCACGAGCGGGTTTACTTCGATAAAGTGCGGCAGCGTTTCGTGCAACATCGAACCATGATCCCGCTAAAACTCAAAATGTAGTCGAGTCGGGTCTGGCGTCCATCCGCGTCCATTCGCTAGCCAAGATTCTTTCTCCACTCTCTGGTAGGATGTCCAGCATGAAGAGAATCGCCATCCTGTTGAGCTTCGCATTCGCGGGCGGGCTGTTTGCCGCCCGGCTGTTCGCTGCTGAAGTTCCTCAGTTCAAGTTTGACCCGTTCTGGCCCAAGCCGCTGCCGGAGGGCTGGGTGTGGGGCGCCATCGGCAGTGTGTGCGTCGATGCGCGCGACCATGTCTTCCTCGTGACGCGCGGCGTCCTGCTGCCCAAGGAGCGAAATCTTGCCACGCCCGCGCCTCCGGTGCTGGAATTCGACGACGCGGGCAATCTGGTGCGCTCCTGGGGCGACCGTAACATCATGGCCAAGACCCAGCACGGCTGCTTCATCGACAAAGAAGGCAACTTCTGGACCGCCGGCAACAATGACGGCACGGTGCAGAAGTACACGCACGACGGCACGAAGCTGCTGCTGCAGATCGGCAAGAAAGGCGTGATGGATAGCGAGGACGGCACCGAGACGGGCCGCGGGCTGAACGCCAGCAAGACGTCGCTGTTCAAACCGTCGAACGTGGCCGTCGACCCGGCGAACGGCGACATCTACGTTTCCGACGGCTACGGCAACAAGCGTGTGGCGGTGTTCGACAAGCAGGGCAATTTCCTGCGCCAGTGGGGGCGGCAGGCCACACAGGCCGAGACGGACGCGGGAGTGCCCGGCGTGTTCCTGGCTCCGGTGCACTGCGTGGTGATCGGCAACGACGGCCTGGTGTACGTGTGCGACCGCCTGGGTGACCGCATCGAGGTCTTCGACAAGATGGGCAACTTCAAACGCAACATCCGCATTACGACGAAGACCGCGCACCGGACGGGTTCGGAGAACGCGGTGGGCACGGCGGGCGCCATCGGCTTTTCGCCCGACCGGGAGCAGAAGTACATGTTCGTGGCGAACGGCGCCGACAACACGATTCACATTCTGGACCGCGTGAGTGGCCAGGTGCTCGGCAGTTTCGGGCGCTCCGGCAACCAGGCTGGCGACCTGACCGATCCCCACGCCCTCGCCGTGAACTCGAAAGGCGACATCATCATCGGCGAAGTGCCCTACGGCGGGAAGCTGCACATGTTCAGGGCGGTTAAGAGGTAGGCGGCACCATAGCTAAAGTTCCTGTGAACTGTTGCATCGGTGTAACGTGGCCGGTAAAGACTCCACAATAATCGAGTTGCTCAATTGGCTCCGCGCGCGAATTGGTGACACGTTCCTGATATCGGATCATTGGGAAGCTGACCGTTTCGCTATCGGTATATCGGCACCCGATGATCCAAAACAACTGGTGTATGTGTCGACCTGGGGCTATCACGCAGATCGGTGTACGGCTGAACTTGAGACTGCTCCGCTGTTAGAATCAGATCTCCCATATAGGGCGGTTGCGAAGTTTGGTTCGCTAAGTCGAGAAGATCTGCTTGAGATCGTGGTCAAACACTTGCGGATTTCAAGATAAGCCATGACCGCTAGGCGGGTACGCGCTCCGCTACTGTCGCGGCGCGTCGCACCTTCACTTTCACTTCGATTCGTGAGCCGAGGCGGTTAAGCATCGACATAAGCCGGTCGACCGTGAAGCGTTCGAGGTCCGCGTTGCGGATGCGGGAAAAATCAGCTGCGGCAAAGCCCGTGCGGTTATGTGCGGCGCGCACCGTCAGTCGTTCGCGGTCGAGCGACTTGATGATTTCCGCTGCCAGGATCGCGTTGAATTGTTCGACGTCCGCGTTTTCGTGCCCGAGATCGCGGAACACATTGGCGCTTCCGGGCATGACGCGCACTGGATTACGCTGGGACATACCGCTTTACCGCGATCTCGCGCGAGTGTAGGCGCGTTTGGGCCACGTCGTAGGCGAGTTGCATACGCAGAAGATGGTCCATTTCCGGGCCGAACGCCTTCTCGATGCGCAGGGCCATTTCCGGCGTGAGCGAGGCTTTACCGTGAAGCAGGTCCGAGAGAGTCGCTCGGCGCACGTTTAAGACTTCCGCTGTCTTAGACACAGTGAGGCCGAGGGCTTCGATGATCTCGGTTCTGATCAGGTCGCCCGGGTGGGGCGGGTTTTTCATGGGCATGGCGAAACTCCTAGTGGTAGTCAATCAAGTCAATGTCGCTGGCGGTGTTGGTTGATTCGTCGTACCGGAATATCAGCCGTCAATTCCCGGTTACGGCTAAGCTCCAAAAACCTTTCAGATCGCCTTTGAGTGGATGCAGTTTCCATCCAGGAAACCGGCTTATCTGATCGAGTCCATCAGCGGATTCGAGCGCGAACAGCAACTTCCGTAACTTATCTGTTACCGCAGGCGGCACTCCTTTGGCGTGGCCGTCTTCGTATAGTTGCTTCAGTCCCTTGTGGCGGAAGCGAGCAAGCTCTATGTTTTTTGTTGATTTCAGTATGTACGGTAACACCGTACATGTCAAGGGCATGACTTCCCGTCCGTAATCCGCCGGTTGGTGCGGCCGCCGGCGGGGGTTGGTCGGCAGGGAGGGACAGAACTTGGGACAGTGTTGCGAATTGCTGAAAGACGAGGCTACACGGGAGAGAGCCCACACTGTCCCCAATTCTTCGGCAGGTCCAGGGGCCACGTTATAATAGCCTCCAGTGGATATTTACGACGAAATCGTGCGTCTGCGGCGGCTGGGGCAGAAGTGTGCCGTCGCGACCATCGTCCAGGTGAACGGCTCGATCCCGAGCTATGAGAGCGCCAAGATGCTGGTGCGCGAGGATGGATCCATCGTGGGCACGATTGGCGGGGGGTGCGTGGAGGGCGAAGTCTGGGCCGCCGCCCGCGAGGTGATCGAAACCGACAAGCCCCGCCACCTGAACTTCAGCCTGGGGCAGGACGCCGCCTACGATAACGGCTTGATCTGCGGAGGCCAGTTGAACATCTTCATCGAACCGATTGCTCCCCAGCCCCGCGCGTTCATCTTCGGCGGCGGGCACGTGTCGAAGAGCATCTCGAAAGTGGCCAACATGGCGGGCTTCGCCACCGTGATCGTGGACGACCGCGAGGCCTTCGCCAACACAGAACGCTTTCCGGAGGCCGACGAAGTTTACGCCGAGGAGTACGAGAAAGTTTTCCCGCAGCTAGCCATCACCTCCACCAGCTACGTAGTCATCGTGACGCGCGGCCACCGCGATGACATGCGCGTGCTGCGCTGGGCGGTGGAGACGCCGGCCAAGTACATCGCCATGATCGGGAGCAAGCGCAAGACCATCTCGGTGGTGAAGGAACTCGAAAAGGAAGGCCTGCCGCGCCAGCTCTTCGAGAAGATCTACGCGCCCATGGGCCTGGAGATCGGCGCGGAAACGCCGGAAGAAATCGCGATTTCCGTGGTCGCGGAGATGATTGCGGTCCGGCGCAATCCAGGCGACGAGTGGCGGTCGGCCTCGAAGTCCATCTTCGCGCACGCGCACCTGCGGGCGCTTCTCAAATAAATGATCGCCGGCATTATCCTTGCGGCCGGCGCCTCCAGCCGCATGGGCAGTCCCAAGGCGCTTCTGGATTATCGGGGGGAGATGTTCATCGCGCGCTTGGTGCGTGTGCTCTCCGGGGCGTGCGATCCGGTGATTGTGGCGTTGGGCTATCACGTCGATACCATTCGCCCCGCTATCAAAGGAACCGGTACCATCGTGATCAACCCGGCTCCCGAACGCGGCCAATTGAGTTCGTTGCAGACCGCGCTGGCCGCATTGCCGCCCGATACCGAAGGCTTCGCGTTCATCCCAGTCGATTCGCCCGCCGTCGAGCCGTCCACCGTCGAAAGTCTTCGCGCAGCGTTTCTTAAGCGCGGCTCCGCCACGCGATTTGTGATTCCTCGCTACCAGGGCAAGCGCGGCCATCCGGTGTTTGCGACACGCGCGATCGCCGAGGAACTGTTGGCCTTGCCGCCCACGGGGAAAGCCAGCGATGTCGTCCACAGTCATGTGCCGGACACGGTGTATGTGGATGTAGATGATCCGGGCATTCTGGTCGACATCGACGATCCCGCTGCTTACCGGCAAGTTACGGAGAGCCAGTCTTGAAGCGCGCCGTACTGATTGTGCTGGTGGTTATTGCCGTCCTCGGCGCGGCGCTGCCGTTCGCGCCCGTCGCTTTCCTGAAAGGGCCGATGGAGCGGGCGTTGTCGCGCGGATTGGGCCGCAAGGTGGAAATCGACAGCGTTTCGCTCACGCTGTTCTCGGGTCCCGGTTTTTCGCTCAGCGGAGTGACCATCCATGAAGACCCGCGCGCCGGAATCGAACCGTTCGCCTACGCCAACACGCTCGACGCTACGCTGGACGTGCTCGCGCTGCTCGGAGGGAGCCTGGAGTTTTCGAGCCTCCATTTCAACGACGCCACCATCAATCTGGTCAAACCCAACGATGAAGTTTGGAACTTTCAGATGCTGCTGGATACCAGCCCGGGGATTCCTCTGCCGTCGCTCAAGATGCGCGGCGGCCGCATCAACTTCAAGTTCGGCGATACCAAGGCGGTTGTGTTTTTTGACGACACCGACTTGGATGTGTCATCGCGTGAGAACGGCGCCGTGGAACTCCGCTTTTCGGGCGCACCCGCGCGCACGGACCGTTCCTTGCAAGGTTTTGGATATTTTTTCGTTCGGGGGACATCGGTTCCCAGGGGACAATCAGGGAAGACCCAGCTCAACTATCGCGTGGAACTGGAGCCCAGCTCGCTCGATTCCGTCGCGCGCCTGTTCTCCACGAGCGTTCCCGACCTGAAGGGCACAGCTTCCCTGGACGCTCAGATCAGCGGCCCGCCGCAACAACTGGACGTGAAGGGCCTGGCGCAGTTCGGCGACGGCGGCAAGCTGCGGCTGGACTATAAGGGAGCGCTTAATCTTGCCGGTCACACGCTCGAACTCGCATCGGTATTGCCGCAGGAACTGCACGCCAGTATCCGGCTCGGCGCGAGCAATCTGCTGGCTACGCCTCAGTGGGACATTGCCGCCGAGATGGATTCCATGCCGCTGGATGCCTTGCTGAACATCGCCCGCCAGGTAGGGGCGCCGGTTCCGGCCGGGCAGGGAACCGTTTCCGGAAATCCGGGCTATGGCAGCGCCGCCGGATTCTCCGGCAATGTAGAGATCCGCGACGCGGAGGTGAGCGCGATGAAGATTCCCACCGCCACTCTGTTCTTTAAGAAGGACAAGATCCTGGCCGGGCCGGTCACGGTGAACTTCGATGACGTCGATTTGAAAGACAAAGACACCGCCGAGGTGCAAGCCACTTATCAGAGTGGAGAGGGCGGCGGGGTTGAGTGGAAAGTCTCCACGCGCCGCATGGGCATCGCGAATATTCGCGCACTTGGTCTGGCCGGCGCTCCGCTGTTCGATCGTGTGAGCGGCGGAAGCTGGCGTGGTTTGCTTAGATATCAGCAGCCTGCTTCCGGCGTGGGTTCCTG
Organism: Candidatus Sulfopaludibacter sp. SbA3; assembly: GCA_945861625.1. Taxonomy (GTDB): domain Bacteria; phylum Acidobacteriota; class Terriglobia; order Bryobacterales; family Bryobacteraceae; genus Palsa-187. The sequence goes on along the minus strand of CAMAVI010000016.1, from coordinate 29,983 downwards.
GTCGGGCGATTTCGATGTGCAAGACGCGCAAGTCAGAGTGGATGGCCTGGCGGCTCCGGTGGATGTGCAGGCGGCGGCCGTGAGCGCAAAGCCGGAACGAGTGGCTCTGACGCGGATCAAGGCAAGAGCCGGTGCAATTTCGTTCTCCGGCGATTTCGGCTGGGACGCCGGCGCCGCGGCGCCGAGCCGGTTTCGCCTGCAGGCCGCCAAGGCGGACGCGGCCGAAGTCGAGCGCTTCTTTGCTCCCACCCTGGTTCGTGGGGGTGTCCTTTCACGAACGCTGGGAATTGGGAGCGCGCCGGCGGCTCCCGAATGGCTCGCCAATCGTAAGGCGGAAGGCACGGTCACCTTTGACGGCCTGAGTGTGGGCGGCGCTGTGTTCTCCGGCGCCACGCGCCTGGCGTGGACCGGCACCAGCGTCACCCTCGCCGCGACGAACGCAAAGATCGCGGAGGCCAGCGTATCCGGAGACCTCCATGTGGACCTTTCCGCCGCCGCGCCTCGCTACCAGTACACGGGCGCCGTGAAAGATGTTCGCTACAAAGGCGGCGTCTTGGACTTTGAGGGCAAGGCTGAAGCTGACGGCAGCGGCGCGGCGCTGGCGGCGAGCCTCAAGGCTGAAGGAACTTTGCAGGGCCGCTCCATCACGAATCCGCCGGATCCGGAATATCGGCGAGCCAAAGGGCGCTTTTCTTTGCGCATGACTCCGGGCGGGGCGCAGTGGAATACGACGGAACTGGAAGTGCAACAGGGGACGGACACCCTCATCGGCGAAGCGGCCCGCCAGGCTGACGGCAAGCTGACGGTCAAGCTGAATCGCGGGGAATAGGCCGGTTGCCGGGACCCGGCGACAAGCCGGGTTGAGATGTATAGGCGATTCTGCCCACTACTCTTGCATGAAGACCGCCGCGTCCAGGCAGAAACAGACCGCGGACTGTTATCACAATTACTACGTTTCCAAGGGCGACGAGCGCAACGACCCGCTGCGGAATCCAGGCGTGCTGTTTCAGAACCTGGCATTTGAGAAGTCCATCGTGGAGGCGCTGCGGAAGATCGGCCTGGATAGGAACACGTGGAAAATCCTGGACGTCGGATGCGGCGCCGGGTTCAGCCTGTGCCGTCTGCTCAACTACGGCCTGGAACCAGAGCGGCTGTTCGGCATTGACATTGTTGAGAGCCGCATCGCGCGCGGGCGCAGGCGCCAACCCGCGCTGAACCTGACGCTGGGCGACGCGGCGGCGATGGAGTACGAAGCCGCCAGCTTCGACTTGGCGATGGAATCGACGGTGTTCCTGCAGATCACCGACGAGTCCATCGCGCAAGGGATCGCAAGCGAGATGGTCCGCGTTGTGAAGCCCGGCGGCTACCTCATGCTGACTGACTGGCGCTACAGTTTCGGGCACGAAGGATACGTGGCGGTCTCGCCGAAGCGCATTGCCCGGCTGTTCGGCGTCGGCAGCAGGACGACGCTGGTGTGCCGCACCCGCGGAGCGTTACTGCCTCCCCTGGGGCGGCTGCTGTCGCAATATGTGCCGGCGCTGTACTTTCCGGTGTGCGAGATGTTCCCGTTCCTGGTGGGTCAGGTGACCGTCGTGCTGCGGAAGACGTAAGGAATCGCCCTCGATCCGGACGAGATGCAACCATAGCCCGGGCGCCACAATATACCAGCCACAATATACCAGCCACTTGACAGCGGCCTCATAACACAGAAGAATGGGCTGTTATGACTACTCGACATTTCTTGTATGCCGCACTCGGCCTGTCCCTTCTGGCCGGACAGGTTTTTGCCCAGGCTCCGGCTGCGCCGGCGGGCCCTCCCAAATTACAGGTTCTGATTATCACCGGCCAGCACGGCCATGACTGGAAGGCCACCACTCCCTATTTGAAGCAGGCCCTCGAAGACACGGGCCGCTTCGAAGTGCGCGTCATGGAAGAATTCCGCGGCGCGACCGCGGAGACGCTGGCTCCTTACGATGTCGTCATCGACCACTACATGGACCGCAACACGCCCAACTTGCGCTGGGGCGCCGCCGCTGAGAAGGCGTTGCTGGATTACGTCCGTTCCGGCAAGGGCCTGGTGGTTTATCACTTCGCCCTGGCGTCGTTCAACGGCTGGACCGAATTCGAGAAAATCTCGGCCGGGAACTGGCGGCCAGGCAACGGCCACCACTCGGTGCGTCACGATTTCAGCTTGAAGATCACGGACACCGAGCATCCCATTACCAAGGGCCTCAAGACTACGCTGCCGGTGATGAACGACGAGCTGTACGCCAACCTGAAATGGCAGCCGCAGGGCACCTACCACGTTCTGGCCACTTCTTATGACGATCACACCATTTACGATGAACGTGCTTCCGACGCGCGCGCCAAGCAGCCAATGAGCGGCAATGGCGTGGATGAGCCGATGCTGTGGACCACGCAGTACGGCCAGGGCCGCGTGTACATCAACGCTCTGGGCCATGACTTCAGCGCCGTGCAGGAGCAGGTATTTAAGGTGACATTCACGCGCGGCGTCGAATGGGCCGCCACCGGTCAGGTGACGCTGAAGATTCCGCCAGAGCTGGCGGGCAAGTAGTCCGGTAATACAATTAGGGTCCGGCAACACACAAAGGAGATCGCTATGAAACTCGCAAAGATTGGCAAGTGGAACCTTCGGTTGCCGGCGGCCGCTGTACTGGCCGTGGCCATGCTGTCGGCCCCTTCGCTTCACATCGGTAAGTACTCGTCGAGCGCGGTGCCGCCTCCGGAGATCCTGGGGCTGGCGTCCGCGTATGCCGCGTCGTACGCATCGGTGGACCGCGGCGCGCGCGACTATGTACTGGAAAACCAGATTCCGTGGGAGGGACGCCCGGGCACGCCGAATGCTTCGGCGAAAATCTTTGGCGATCCCAATAAGCCCGGCTGGTATTTGTATCTATTGAAGCGCGGCCCCAATGACTGGAGCAAACCGCACTCTCATCCCAATGACCGCTTCATTACCGTGCTTGCCGGAACCATGTGGATCGGCACGGGCGCTAAGCTCGACAAAGAGAACACGGTGCCCATCAAGGCGGGCGGCTTCATCCGCGACATCGCCACGCAGCCGCACTACGACGGGACCAAGGAAGACGGTCTGACCATCCAGATCATGGGCATGGGCCCGGCGACGTCGATTCCGGCGGAAGCCAAGTAAGTACTACCGCGCTAAGGTACCGCCGCGGCGGGCCAAGGAATTGAGGGGACACTGCTGTCGTGCGTAAAAGAGGCAGGGTTCAAAGGTAGCCCGCAGTGTCCCCAATTTTTTGCCACGGCCTCCCAAAGTAGCCCGCAGTGTCCCCCAATTCCTTGGCACGCCGCGCTGGATTATCATAGTCCACAGGAGATTCTGCCCATGTTGTTCCGTCATGCCGCTCTTTTTCTGGGGATTTCGCTTGCCGTTCAGGGGCAGGTCACGCATAACCGCCTGCTGAACGCGGATAGGGAGCCGCAAAATTGGCTGACCTACGGCGGAAATTTCGCGAACCTCCGCTACAGCACGCTGTCGCAGATCAATCAGAACAACGTCAAGGATATGACGATGCAGTGGGCGTTCCAGCAGCGCTCCACTGAGAAGTTCGAATCTACGCCGATTGTTGTGGACGGCATGATGTACGTGACGCAGGCGCCGAACGACATCTTCGCGCTGGACGCCGCCACCGGCGAAATCAAGTGGATGTACTCGCACTCGCCGTCGAGAGAAGCCCGGCCGTGTTGCGGGCGAGTCAACCGCGGCGTTGCGATCTCCGGCAACACGCTGTTCATGGCGACCATCGACGCGCATCTCATTGCGGTGGACGCCAAGACCGGCAATCTCGTGTGGGATAAGGAAGTCGCCAAGGCCGAGTCCGGGTACGCGATGACGCTGGCGCCGCTTGCGGTCAAGGGGAAAATCATCGTGGGCCTGGCGGGCGCTGAATTCGGTATCCGCGGTTTCATCGCCGCGTTCGACGCGGCCACTGGGAATGAAGCGTGGCGCTTCTACACGATTCCGGGCAAGGGCGAACCGGGCAACGAAACCTGGGCGGGCGACTCCTGGATGCACGGCGGCGCGTCGGTGTGGGTGACGGGTTCCTACGATCCGGAAACCAATCTGACCTTCTGGGGCACGGGCAATCCGGGACCTGACTACAACAGCGATAAACGCGGCGGCGACAATCTGTATTCCGATAGCGTGGTGGCTTTGGACGCCGACACCGGGAAACTCAAGTGGCATTTTCAGTTCACTCCGCACGACGATTACGATTACGACGCCGTGCAGGTTCCCATCCTTGCGAACGTCGATTGGCCGGACGCCAGCGGCAAGAAGACGCCGCGCAAAGTCATGCTGTGGGGCAATCGCAACGGGTTCTTCTACGCGCTGGACCGCGTGACCGGTAAGTACATCAAAGGCACGCCGTTCGTGAAGGTGACCTGGACGCGCGGTCTGGATGAAGCCGGCCGCCCCATGCGCATCAACGGCGTGGTGCCCACCGCTGAAGGGAACGATATCTATCCGAGTCAGACCGGCGGCACCAATTGGTTCAATCCTTCATTCAGCCCGCACACGCAACTGTTCTATGTGAATGCCTGGGACGGTGTACACGCGACGTTCAAGAAGACCGAGCAGGAATATGAGGAAGGGAAGCGCTTCACCGGCGGTGCAACGCTGCCCACCCGCCTCGGCCAGCGCGGACCGCAGGTGGGCAGCCACAAGGAAGAGGACGGCACCGGTTACATCCGCGCGCTCGATCCCGTTACGGGCGAGAAGAAGTGGGAGTACCGCATGAACGACGTCTCGGCGAGCGGCATCCTGAGCACCGCGACGGACCTGGTGTTCGCCGGCGGCCGCGAAGGCTACTTCCAGGCCTTTGATGCCCGCAACGGCAAGCTGCTTTGGCGTGTGAACGCCGGCGGCGACGCGGCCAACGGGCCCATTTCGTATTCGGTGAACGGCAAACAGTACATCGCGTTTGCCGCCGGCAGCAGTTTGTTTGTGTACGGCTTGAAATAGGAGGGTCCATGTCGTTTCGCTCTGTTGGTTTGTTGCTGTGCGCCACACTCGCCGCGCAGGGCCAAGTCACGCACAACCGCTTGCTGAATGCCGATAAGGAGCCGCAAAACTGGCTCACCTACGGCGGGAATTTCGGGGGCCAGCGCTACAGCCCGCTTTCCCAGATCAATGCGGCGAACGTGAAAGAGATGCACCTGCAGTGGGCCTTTCAACAGCGGTCGGTGGAGAAATTCGAATCTACGCCGATTGTTGTGGACGGCATGATGTACGTGACGCAGGCGCCGAACGACATCTTCGCGCTGGATGCGGTCACCGGCGAGATCAAGTGGATGTACTCATACTCGCCGTCGCGCGAGTCGCGGCCGTGTTGCGGACGGGTCAATCGCGGCGTGGCGATCTTCGGCAACACGCTGTTCATGGCGACGATCGATGCGCACCTGATCGCGGTGGACGCGAAGTCGGGAAAGCTTTTGTGGGATAAGGAAGTCGCCAAGGCCGAATCGGGCTACGCGATGACGCTGGCGCCGCTTGTGGTCAAGGGCAAAGTGATTGTCGGCCTGGCGGGCGCGGAGTTCGGTATCCGTGGCTTCGTCGCGGCGTTTGACGCGGCGACCGGTAACGAGGCGTGGCGCTTCTACACCATCCCGGGCAAGGGCGAGCCCGGCAACAATACCTGGGCGGGCGATTCCTGGATGCACGGCGGAGCTTCGGTGTGGGTGACCGGAACGTACGATCCGGAAACCAATCTTACGTTCTGGGGCACGGGCAATCCGGGACCCGATTACAACAGCGACAAGCGCGGCGGCGACAATCTCTATTCCGATAGCGTGGTTGCTTTGGACGCCGATACCGGCAAGCTCAAGTGGTATTTCCAGTTCACTCCGCACGACGATTACGACTACGACTCGGTGCAGGTTCCCGTGCTCGCCAACGTCGATTGGCCCGATGCGAGTGGCAAAAAGACACCGCGCAAAGTCATGCTGTGGGGCAACCGCAATGGGTTCTTCTACGCGCTGGACCGCGTGACCGGCAAGTATATCAAGGGAACGCCATTCGTGAAGGTGACCTGGACCAAGGGGCTCGATGAAGCCGGCCGCCCCATGCGCATTAATGGCGTGGTGCCCACGGCCGAGGGCGTCGACATCTATCCCAGCGCGACCGGCGGCACTAACTGGTTTTCGCCGTCGTTCAGCCCGCGCACGCAGCTTTTTTATGTGAATGCGTGGGACGGCGTGCATTCCACCTTCAAGAAAATCGACGTGGAATATCAGGAAGGCAACCGATTTACGGGCGGCATTAATACTCCGACACGGCCGGGTGTCCGCGGACCGCAGCTCGGCAGCCGCAATGAAGCGGACGGCACCGGTTATGTGCGCGCGCTCGATCCGGTGACGGGCGAGAAGAAGTGGGAATACAAGATGAACGACACGACGCAGAGCGGCATCCTGACCACCGGCTCCGATCTCTTGTTCACCGGCGGCCGCGAAGGGTATTTCCAGGCGCTTGACGCGCGCACGGGCAAGCTGCTGTGGCGCGTGAACGCCGGCGGCGATGTCGCCATGGGCCCCATCTCGTATTCGGTGAACGGGAAACAGTATGTTGTGTTTTCGGCCAGCAGCAGTATGTTTGTTTACGCCCTGAAATAGGACCCGGAAGTATAACTCCGTTTGATCGCGCGCCCGTGCCTGGACGAAGTGGCGGCGATATTCAGGGGTGTATCATAAGAAACGGCCGGGCTCGTGCCGGCCTAATGTATTAACGGCCCGCTTTGCGCCGGCCTACCATCGCGTCGAATGAGGAACTGTATGAAACGTTCAATTTTACTCACTTTTGCTCTTGGCGGAATTCTTTCCGCATGGCTGGTGCAGCGTGTCTCTCCGCCCGTGGCCGTGCAGGCCGCGAATGAAGCGCCACACTTCGGCGAGGGCGGATTGCCGCAATTCGAAAGAGACATGAACTGGCCCAAGGTTCCGGCGAAGTACCGCATGGGATTCGGGTCCGCGGTCGCGGTGGATTCGAATGACCATATCTGGATCCTGAGCCGTCCGCACACGTTGGCGAATCCGCTTTCGACCAAAGTGGACACTACCTCCACTCCCGCGCCACCGGTCATGGAATTCGACCAGGCGGGCAACTTCATTCAGGGTTGGGGCGGGGAAAACGGCCCGGGGTATCAGTGGCCGTCCAACGAACATGCCATCACGGTTGACGACAAGGGATTCGTGTGGGTGATGGGCAACGCGGACGACAATCGCAACAATCCCGCGCACCTGCCCAATGACAACCAGATCCTGAAGTTCACCAAGGCCGGCAAGTTCGTCATGGCCATCGGCAAGAGTGGACAGAAGGGTTCTAACGCCACGGAAGTGTTGCGCGGTGGCACGGGCCTCCGCTATTACGCCCCCGCCAATGAGATATTTGCTTCCGATGGCTACGGCAACAGCCGCATTATCGTGTTCGACGCCGATACCGGCAAATTCAAGCGCATGTGGGGCGCCTATGGCGATAAACCGCTCGACATGGCGGCGCGTCCGCCGCGCAAGGCGCCGGGCCAAGTGCCGTGGGTGGGCGCCGCCGAAGTTTTGCAGCAATTCGGATCTCCAGTTCACGATGTCGACATCTCGAAAGACGGACTCGTGTATGTTTCCGATCGCGGCAACAAGCGCGTGCAGGTGTTCACGCCGGAGGGCAAGTTCGTCGCCGAGCAGTTCGTCGGCCTGGACAGCTCGTATTACTTGCAGGTCCGCTCGACCGCGTTTTCACCGGATCAGCGCTTCCTTTATGTGGGGGGCACGCCGGTGGTCTACGTCCTGAATCGCCGGACGCTGGAAGTGTTGGGTTCTTTCTCCACTGGCGTGCCGCAGGAGCATCCGCCGGGGCATCAGATCGCGGCCGATCACAAAGGCAACGTCTACATCGTGCAGGCGGAACTGACGGGAGCCGACGGCAAGAGCGGCGGCGCGGGCGCCTATCGTTTCCTGTTCAAGGGCTATTCGGCGGCGCAAAAGTGCTGCAAGGGCGACGGAACCCGCGCGCAACCAAGTAGCCCAATTAAACCGGAGTGACGCCATGATCGCACGCCGAACGTTCTTTCAGCGCGCAGCTGCCGCTGCGCTTGTGGTCGGGTCGACCGATTTCGGCCGCGCCCAGCAAGTGCCGAATTCGGCGGGTACGGAACCGGCGAAGCTCAAAGCGCCTGCGGGCGCTTGCGATTGCCATCATCACATTTACGATGAGGTCCGCTTTCCTCCCACGGAGCGCGGCGGGCAGATCATCCCGAACGCGCGCGTGGAAGAGTACCGCCTGTTGCAGAAGCGCATCGGAACCACGCGCAGTATCATCGTCACGCCCTCGGCCTACGTGACCGATAACCGCGTCTCGCTGGACGCCATCGAGAAGTTGAACCGCAACTCACGCGGCGTGGCCGTGCTTCACCCGAGCGTCACGGACGCCGAACTGAAGAAGCTCGACGCGGGGGGCTTTCGCGGCATTCGTTTTTCCATCTCAGACCGCGGCAAGAGTGCGACTTCCGTTGATATGATCGAGCCGCTCGCGAAGCGCATCGCCGCGCTCGGCTGGCACATTCAGATCAACATGGCGCCGGATCAGATCGTGGCGCTCGCCGATGTGTGGAATAAAGTTCCGTCGGCGATCGTGTTCGATCACATGGGCCACGTGCCGCAGCCCGTGGGCTTGAGCCACCCTGTCTACGGTGTGATCCGCAAGCTGGTCGACAAGGGCAAGACATGGGTGAAGTTGTCCGTTACCTACGACAACACCAAGGACGGGCCTCCAGGTTACGCCGACATCACGAAGGTCGCGCAGGCCTATGTGAAGGCCGCGCCGGAGCGCATGGTGTGGGGCAGCAACTGGCCCCATCCCAACGAAACCACCAAGCCCGACGACGCTCTGGTGTTCGACCTCATGTCCAAGTGGGCGCCCGACGAGGCCACGCGCAACCGCATCCTGGTCACGAACCCCGCGACGCTGTACGGTTTTCCCAAGTCATGAGCCGCGCGGCAGCACGGCGTTAAGGCATCGTTGACGCGGGCGCAGTGGAAGACCGTCATCCTAGCCAGCCTGGGCGGGTCGCTGGAATTCTATGACTTCATCATTTACGGTGTCTTCGCGCAGTGCATAGCAGCCGCCTTTTTTCCGGCCACGGACCGCCTGGTCTCGCTCATCCTGGTCTTCTCTGTCTTCGGCGTTGGTTATCTGGCGCGGCCCGTGGGCGGAATTGTCCTGAGCCATTTCGGCGACAAGTATGGCCGCCGCAAAGTGTTCATCGGATCGCTGCTGGTCATTTCCGTGTCCACTTTTTGTATTGGCCTGCTGCCCAGCTATGCCGCGTGGGGAGTGTTCGCGCCGATGGCGCTGGTGGCGCTACGGCTGATCCAAGGATTTTGCCTCGGCGGCGAACTGCCCGGCGCGATTACGTATGCCGTGGAGGCCGCGCCTCAGCACGCGGGTTTTACGTGTAGCGTGGTCTTCTGTTTCGCGAACGGTGGCGTGATTCTGGCCACGGTCACCAACCTGGTTCTCGCGTCCTGGCTAACGCCGCCGGACATGGCCGCCTGGGGTTGGCGTCTCGGTTTCTTTCTGGGAGGCGTGTCCGGACTAATCAGCTTCCGGCTCCAGCAGTCACTGGAGGAATCCCCGGAATTCGCGCAACTGAAGCGCCATGCTTCGCGCCGCCCCCTGGGGGAAGTTCTGGCGGACTATCGCATGCCGCTCATCTTCGCGATTTCCACGAGTGCTGTTGTCGGCTGCTTTAATGGACTCCTGATCGCGCACATGCCCGCGTATTTGACGCGCGTGTTGCACTACGATGCGCGCTCGGTCAGCTTCGCGCAGAATCTGTGTCTAGGGGTCGAGTGCTTGGGCATGATCGCGGCCGGTTGGCTGAGTGACCGCGTGCCTCGCCGGCGCATTCTGCGGTTGGGCGCGCTGCTGCTCCTCACGGGAGCGTATCCCTTCTATGCGGTGCTTGGTACCGGGACAGCGAGCCTTCTGACGCTGTTCTCGTTTGCCGGGGCCGCGGCGGCCTTCGCGAACGGAACGTTCGCTTCCATCATGGCGGACCTGTTCCCGGCCCGCGTCCGCTTCAGCGGCGTGGCTCTCGCCTTCAACATCAGCTTCACGGTCTTTAGCGGCATGGCGCCCTTGGTCGCGACATCGTTAGTGAAGAATACCGGATGGGCCGGCGCTCCCTCTCTGCTGATGATGGCGTGTGCCGCGCTGTCGCTGGCGGCGAGTGTTGCGCTCCCGAAGTTCGAAGGGCAAGCCATTCTGCGCGCGGCCGTTTCGGAGTAGAATCAGACCCATGCGACTCACATTTTTTGCAGCCCTTGCGCTTGCCTCCCGTGGCGTTGTCAGCGCGCAGTCCTGGCTGCCGCCGCCGGATTCTCAACGTTGCCCATCCAAGTGGGGCGCGGGCGACCAGCGAGGCTCGGGCAATCTGATGAAGCCGGACACCGTGCTGCGCGCCTCCCGTCTGATCAAGACCGGAGAGGCCATCGAACTGGGTCACGTGCTGGAAGCGGCCATGCCGTTATCGTCCGGGCGGCGCTTTGAGGTGATCACCAAGCGCACCGAGATCGCCCCCGGTGCCAACCATCGCGGAAGCAACGAGGAACTGATCGTCGCGGAGATGGGCCAGGTGGGCACGCAGTTCGACGGCTTCAGCCACCAGACCGTCGGCAACAGTCTGTACAACTGCTTTAAGGTGGATGAAGTTTCGACGCGAGCCGGCTTCACTAAACTTGGGATCGAAAATGTCGGCTTCCTGATGACGCGCGGCATTCTGATCGATATCGCGGCCTTGAAGGGCGTGCCGATTCTGCCCAAGACCTACGAGATCACAGTTGGCGACATCGAGGCAGCTTTGAAGCGGGAGAATATCACGGTCCAACCAGGCGACGCTCTGATCTTTCATACGGGCTGGGGCCGCAACTGGGAGAAGGGCGCGGCCGTGTACGGCACGGGCAATCCCGGAATTGGTGTCGCGGCAGCCCAGTGGGTCGTCAAACAGAACCCGATGCTGATTGGAGCGGATACGCCGCCTGTGGAAGTGAGCCCCAATCCTGACAAAAGCATCAGCCAGCCGATTCATCAGATGATGCTCGCGGTGTACGGCATCCACTTGCTGGAAAATCTGAAGCTGGATGAACTCGCCGCGAAGAAAGTCTATGAATTCGCTTTGATGGTGGAGCCGTTGAAACTCAAAGGCGCGACCGGATCCACCGTCGCGCCCGTGGCAGTTCATTAGACCGCTTGCTCACGCGCGCGGCTCGGTGCCCGCTAGGCGCTAGGCGCGAACCGCCGCGAACGCCTGCTTGTGCACTTCGGTGAGGTAGGCGAGCGCGGCATCCACGCCACCCTTGTTGTGCGGAATCCCGGCGATCTCCAGGCCCATCTCCACGCCCGCGAGCGTTCCCGCCAGCATCAGGTCGTTGAAGTCGCCCAGATGGCCGATACGGAACACTTTGTTCTGTACCCGTCCCAGGCCGGTGCCGAGCGGCATGTTGAAGCGGTCCAGAACCACCTGGCGCAGTTCGTCGGCCGAGTAGCCTGTCGGGGTGAACACCGCGGTCAACGAATCGCTGTATTCGCGCGGGTCGACGGCAACAATTTCCAAACCCCAGGCGCGTACCGCGCGGCGGGTGGCTTCGCTATGACGCCGGTGACGGGCGAAAACGTTTTCCAGGCCCTCTTCATTGAGCATGTTCAGGGCCTCGCGCAGTCCATAGAGCATGTGCGTGGCCGGCGTGTAGGGATAGTATCCCTTCGCGTTCTGCGCGATCATCGGGGCCCACTCCCAGTAAGCCTTCTGGAGCTTGGCCGTCTTCGACGCGGCCAGGGCCTTATCGCTAATCGCGTTGAAACCCAGTCCCGGCGGCAGCATCAGGCCTTTTTGCGAACCGGCGATAGTCACGTCCACGCCCCATTCATCGTGGCGGAAATCAATAGAACCCAGTGACGAGATGGTGTCCACCAACAGCAGCGCGGGGTGCTTGGCGCGGTCGATCGCCGTGCGCACATCGGCGACCCGGCTGGTGACGCCCGTCGACGTTTCGTTGTGCACGACGCAGACGGCTTTGATACTGTGGCTCTTGTCTTCGGTGAGCTTCTGCTCGATGACAGCGGGGTCCGCGCCGCGGCGCCAGTCGGTGGGGACGGCCTCGGCCACCAAGCCAAGCTTGGTCGCCAGTTCTTCCCACAGCGTCGCGAACTGGCCGGTATTGAACATCAGGATCTTGTCGCCGGGCGACAGAGTGTTCACGAGAGCGGACTCCCAGGCGCCCGTACCGGAGCAGGGGAAAATCACGACCGCCCGGTTCGTCTTGAAGATGGGCTTAATCCCTTCCAGAACCTCCAGCGACAAGCGGCCAAACTCAGGGCCGCGATGATCGATGGTAGGGCTCGACATGGCCCTCAGCACACGCTCGGGCGTGTTGGTGGGGCCTGGAATCTGGAGGAATTGACGACCGCTGTGGTATGCCATGAATGATCCTGTCTTTAAAATCTATTGTACTATCAGAACTCTTGTGACTCGCGGCACGCCGGACAAAAAATGGACGAATACACTGGAACGCCACGCGTTTTGGGTGATCTGGATCGCCGGCGCGGCGCTGCGTCTGGTGCAGATTCTGGCGTCGCGGCCTCACCCCGGACGCGATCTCTCTGAACTGGAACTCACCGCGCGCTCCGTGATTCTGCACGGAACGCTGGGTAACCCGTATCTCCTCGAAACCGGCCCCAGCGCGCATGTCGCTCCGCTCGCGCCGCTGATTTTGGCCGCGCTGTACGCGATTTTCGGTATCGAGGGCGCCGGACAAATCGCGCAGAGATTCGCCGGGGCGCTGGCGGCGAGCGCGCAATATGCGTTGCTGCCCGCCGTTGCGGAAGCGCTCGGCGTGGCGCGGAGCGTGGGCATTGCCGCCGGACTGGCCGGAGCCTTGCTGCCGTATAAGGGCTACATCGAAACCGTGGACACTCCGTGGGAACAGCCGTATGTTGCGCTCGCATGCGTGCTGATGTTTCTTCATACCGTCCGCTACTGGCGGAACGGAGGCAGCGCCGCACTGCTCGGCGTTTACATGCGCGGCATCTATTGGGGCCTCGCGATATTGCTGTCGCCGACGTTCCTTCCCGTGTTTCTGGTAGTGCTCACGTATGAATACGTTGTGAAGAAGCGCAAGGAAGCCTGGCTGGCCACAATGCTCTGCGCGGGGCTGGTTCTGCTCCCTTGGATCGCGCGCAATGGGGTCCAACTCGGGGGCTTCGTTCCCGTGCGTACGAATTTTGGCCTGGAATTCAGCCTCTCGAATCGCGAGGGCGCGCGTGCGTTGATGGAGGATAATGTCAGCCGTGGCGAGTTCACGCAGTTTCATCCGGCGCACAATGATGCCGAATGGCGGAAGCTGCGCGAGCAAGGTGAGATCGCCTATAACCACGAACTCCGGCGCGCTGCTCTCTTGGAGGCGCTGCGCGATCCGCTACGCTTCCTGCGATTGACCGGGGAACGCGTCTGGCGCTTCTGGCTGTGGCCCAGCCATCGCACCGGGACTACGTTAGCCACCCTGCTGGTCACTCTTCTGGGTGTCTTCGGATTGCGCAAAGTTCCGGCAAGCGATGCGCGAACCCTGCTGGGACTCATACTGTCGGTGTATCCGCTGGTCTACTACGTGGTCCAAGTAGACCGGCGCTACCGCTATCCGGTGGAATGGATCTTTACGTTGGGCGCGGCCGCGTTTGTGATGCGGAAAGCAGGACGACGGGCCAGCTAAGCCTGTTCGGTGTGTGCCAGTTGCAGGTGCGGCATGGCATTTTCCAGCGTGATTTTGAGGAGTTGAGAGAGTCCGGAGACGCCGATCAGCGCTTCGACAACCTCGATGCCAGTCTGGTAAGTGGTTGCATCCGGGGGGGCTCCGTACTCACTCGATTCCGGGCCGCCGACCCAAACCTTGTTGCGCGCGAATGGTGTGTCGGAGGGCGTCGTCCACTTGCGTGAATAGGCGATAAATCCGCATAGGGAACTGTCCGCAATCTCCAGTTGGACCAGGCTCCCCGCCGCAAACTGGAGAGGCAGAGTGATGCCGATTCCAGACTTGGATATGTCAGTCGCTTCACCGCTCGCCGATATCTCGGGGTTGGTCACGCAGGTCACTCGTACTTGAAAGGCAACCGGGGCGCGTTCGTAAACTCTTCGGTCCAGCATAGGCAATCTTCTCTTCTTCCTTATTCGGCGGATCAGCCAGGAGACTGTAGTCTATGTATCGGCGGCATAGGTAAAATCTTGAGCGGCCGGAACCGGCGGAGCACCGTGCGCCATAGTTCCCGTCGATTCAAGGGTTTTCCGAGTGTCCCCTGAAGCCCCACCTTCCACTGGGACGTGGTATTCTTCTCTGAAAAGGAGCCAACCAATGGAGCTAAAGAAATCGAACCTGCCGAGCGAAGCAATTGAGCTTTACAACCTGTTTATTCACGGCGTGATCAGCCGGCGCGCATTCATGGACGGGCTGCAAAAATTTGCCGTCGGAGGCCTGGCGGTGGCTACGCTTCTGGAACTGTTGATGCCCCAATATGCCGCCGCGCAGCAGGTTGCGAAGAACGACGACCGCATCAAGGCGTCCTACGTGACCGTTCCATCGCCGAATGGTAACGGAAGCATCAAAGGCTACCTGGTACGGCCCGACAGCGCGGATAGCCGCACTGAAAAACCCAACAAGATTGCCGGCGTGCTCGTGATCCACGAGAACCGCGGCTTGAATCCGCACATTGAAGATGTCGCGCGCCGCTTTGCCTTGCAGGGCTTCATGGCCTTCGCGCCGGATGCCGTCACTTCGATGGGTGGCTACCCGGGTGACGATTACCGGGGCGGCGTCATGTTCGCCAAACTGGATCAAAAGAAGATGGCCGAGGATTGGCTGGCCGCGGCAACGTACCTCAAGACCCGCCCGGATTGCACGGGCAAGATCTGCGTCACCGGCTTCTGCTACGGCGGCGGCATTTCCAATTCGCTGGCAGTCCGCATGGGAGCCGATCTGGCCGCTGCCGCGCCGTTCTACGGTGCTGCTCCCGCCAAGGAAGACGTGCCGAAGATCAAGGCGGCGATTATGGTTCATCATGGGGAACTCGATGCGCGGCTGGCAGGAGCCTGGCCCGCCTATGAGGCAGCTTTGAAGGCGGCGAACGTCCCGTACGAAGGCTACATCTACTCCAACTCCGTTCACGGCTTCAATTGCGACGCCACTCCGGAACGCTACAATAAGGCCGCGGCGGATCAGGCGTGGCAGCGCACCATCGGCTGGTTCACCAAGTACACGGCGTAGTTCCGAAAGGAAATCATTATGATTCACCGTAAAGTGGCGGCCTTGCTGCCCGCGATGTTAGTGTGCTCGGCCAGCTTGCTTTTGGCCGCCGAGCCGGACGCGAATGCCCTCAAGAATAGCGGCGCACTCGAGCGGCTCAGCAAGAAAGCCGGCGTGTACAATGTCTCGCCGACAGGCAAGGCTCCTGGCTTTGTGCCGGACCCGTCGTGGCCACAGCATCTGCCCAACAACTGGATCATCGGGCAGGTGGGCGGGATGTACGTGGATCATCACGATCACGTCTGGGTCTATCACCGTCCCAAGACGCTGTCGAATGACGAAGCGGGTTTGGAAGGCCCCGTGGCCGGCGCCAAAAACGAAAAGGGCGTGCCGATCAACGGCATCGGTCAGGAGCGGGCCTACGGTCCTGTGGCCGATTGCTGCAAGTCCGCGCCTTCGGTGCTGGAGTTTGACGCCGACGGCAAGCTGCTGCGTTCTTGGGGCGGCCCCGCGGATCCCGGCTTCATGGGCGGCAAGTGCAAGGAAGAAGACGGATGCATCTGGCCCAATGGCGAGCATGGCATCTACGTTGATCACAACGACAACGTCTATATCGGCGGCAATGCAGCCGGAGGTCCGGTGCGCGGAGTGGCGCGCAATGTTCCCTGGATGACCAATAAGACCGGCGCGGACGGCTTGATCTTGAAGTTCGACATGAACGGCAATTTCAAGCTGCGCATCGGTGGAACGCCTACCGGTCCGGCCAGCAATGACACCACGGGCGGCTACAAGGGCACACCGCTTCTGTATCTGCCGGCCGACATGGTGGTCGATCCCGCCACCAACCGTTTGTACGTGGCCGACGGCTACGGCAACCGCCGGGTCTTGATTGTCGACGCCAACACCGGCAAGTATATCGGGCACTTTGGAGCCTACGGAAACAATCCGGTGGACGACGCCGCCGCGCGGGCCGCGGGCCCGTGGATGAACGATTACACCAAGGGCAACAAGAAGCCGGCGTTCTTCCGCAACCCTGTGCACTGCGTGAAGATCGCCAACGATGGCAAGATCTACGTCTGCGACCGCGGCAACGACCGCATCCAAGTGTTCGACAAAAACAGCCCGGACCTCGGTAAGGCGTGCAGCAATCCTACTGGCGAAGCCGGGAAGTGCGGTTATGTGGCCGAGCAGTTCGTCAGCGAGAAGACCAACATCATTGGCACCGCCGTATCGATGAACTTTTCCACCGACAAGGCGCAGAGCTGCCTTTACATCGGAGACAACGCCAACATGGCGGTGTACATCCTGAACCGCAGCAATCTTCAGGAGCTAGGCCGCCTGGGCCGCCATGGCCGCATGCCGGGCGAGTTCCAGTATCTGCATCAGGTCAGCCTGGATACCAAGGGCAATCTCTATACGGCTGAAGTCGACACCGGAAAGCGCATCCAGAAGTTCCTGCGCTACGGCCCAGCGGGTTGCAGCGGCACCGGTTCCACCACCGTTGGCGGCGTGCTGACGGCCAAGTAGACGATCCGGCTCTTACTTTGTAACCGGTTTCCACTCCCGGGCCAGCCGCTGCGCTTCCGCGAACTGGCCCGGAGTCATTTTGGAGGCGATGTCGTCGCGGGCCGAGGAGTATTTCTCGTGATCCTCTCCCGTGGATTGCGCTGCCGCGAGATTGAACCACAGATGGGCCCTCACGTAGTCCTGGGGAACTCCCTGGCCGTCCCGGTAAAGTTCACCCAGGGAAGCCTGTGCTGAAGCGGCCCCGCGTTCGGCGGCCTCGCGCAAGCGGCTCAATCTTTGCGCGGCCAGATCGGCCGCCGTAGGCTGGCTGTCCGGATACACCCAGGCTAGGAAGAGTTGCGCGTCGGGGTCGTCCTGGTCGGCGGCCATGCGCAACCAGCGCACGGCCTCCTTCTTGTCCTGGGGAACGCCGCTGCCGGTCGAATACTTTATGCCCAGCTTGAACTGCGCGCTCGCCTCGCCTTGATCCGCCGCGCTGCGGAACCAGCGGACGGACTCGACCTGATCCAGCGGCACACCCCTGCCGCTCTCATGCATCACGCCGAGGAAGTACTGTGAAATCGCGTGGCCCTGATCGGCAGCCTTACGGAACCAGCGCGCGGATTCGGCGTAGTCGATCGCGACGTCCTTGCCGAACCAGTAATTCTCTCCGATGTGATACTGGGCCTGTACGTCGCCCTGTTCGGCACGCGTTCTCTCTCCGTTCTGGGCGCAGATGGATGCCGAGAGACCCAACGTCAACACTATGATGCGCGGAATCACGTTGCAGCTATTCTTCCATAAATAAGAAGGCGCGGCAAAGGGTATGCCGCGCCAAACTTCCTACTACCTATTGCGATTGGTTGCTTCGTTCGCTATTTCTTGAGCAACGCTTCCAGTGCCGCCACGCCCGCCTGCGCCACCTGGGCGTCCTGCTGCGAACTGCCGCCGCTGACGCCGATCGCGCCGATCACTTTGCCGTCCGCCAGCAGCGGGATGCCGCCCTCCACCGGGGTCACGCCGAGGCCCATCAGGCCCGGTTTGCCGCCGTTGACCAGATCGTCGAACACCTTGGAGGGCCGCTTGAACTTCAATGCCGTCTTCGCTTTACCGATGGACACGTCCAGGCTGCCGATCTGGGTTTCGTCCATGCGCTCAATGGCGACGACGGTTCCTCCATCGTCAACCACGGTGATAAACATGGTCCATTTGTTCTTGGTGGCTTCCTGTTCGGCGGCGGCCACAATGAGCTTGGTGACGGCCAGATTCAGGGATTTCTTGCTGCTCAACTGCTGCGCCGAAAGGCTGCTGGCAGCGAGCAGGAGCGTTGAAAGCAATAGGGTGAGTTTTTTCATATCCAGCAGGCTAGCACAATGTGGCACAGGGTGCCAATGGAGGGAAGATGAATTTTTGGAATTTAATAGAATCTATATCTTACGTGAGATGCTAACGTTTTTCTATTCGATTCCTCTGGGTATGCAAAGTACTTCCTGCTGCCGTTTGGCATATCTTTGTTCAGTTTGGCTGCTAGCCAAAAGGGGGGAGTACCATGTATCAGTGCATCGCGAAGGCATTCTCGTTTTTTCTGGTCGCCTTTTGCCTGTTTTTCGTTAATGTAGCTTCATCTCAGGTGAACACGGCCGACATCCTCGGCACGGTGACCGACCAGGGTGGGGCGGTGATACCTAACGTAAAAATTACTATCACCAACGCGGCGACCAACGACGTAAAAACTGCCACGACCGGTGGGTCGGGCGATTACGTCGTCAATTTATTGCCGTCAGGTCAATATACGATCACGGCGGAAGTCCCGAGCTTCAAGAAGGCGACCGTGAATTTGAGCGTCGTTTCCGGTGACCGCGCCCGTGCCGACATCAAGCTGGAAGTCGGTAATGTGACTGAAGTCGTGGAAGTCGCGGCCCAGAGCCCGGCACTGCAGACCGACTCGGCGACTTTGTCAACCGTGGTCGGGGCGCAGTCGGTGCAGGATCTACCGCTGAACGGCCGCAACTTCGTCACGCTGGTGCAGAGTACGGTGGGCGTGGCTCCTGGCCCGGCGAATTCGATTTTGGGCGGCACCCGTCCCGACGACCGCCGCCAGACCGGTAACGTGAGCGCCAACGGCCAGAATGAAATCTTTAACAACAGTCTGGTCGACGGTATGGATAACAATGACCGGGAACACTTCCTCATCATGTTGCGGCCCTCCATCGACATGATTCAGGAAGTCAAGGTAGACACGAATACCTACCCGGCGGAATTAGGCCGCGCGGGCGGCGCTGTGATCAATATTCTGACCAAGTCTGGAAGCAATGAATTTCATGGCACTCTCTACGAGTACCTCCGCAACGACCAGTTGAACGCCAATGACTTCTTTTCGAACAAGGCCGGCGTTTCCCGTCCCAAGTACCGTCAGAATCAGTTCGGCGGCTCGCTCGGCGGACGCATCAAGAAGGACAAGACCTTCTTCTTCGGCGACTACGAAGGTCTGCGCATCGTGCAGGGCCAGCCCACAGGAACGATCTTCACGCCGACGCGGTTTCAGATCGATAATCCCGGCAACTTTAGTGACGTCGGTGGACCCATCATCCCGGCGGCGCAGCTGGATCCGGTGGCTCTCAAGTACTGGAAGCTGTGGCCGTATCCGAATACCGGCACGCCAGGCAGGTTGGGCGCCAACTACGTGGCCAACCGCAACAAGACATACCAGAGCAACACCTACGATGCCCGTATCGACCACAAGTTCTCCGACCGGGACAGCATGTTCGGGCGTTTTTCCTACAACCCGACCTTCAATTCGCAGCCCTCGTTGTTTCCGGATGCGACGGTAGACGGTGTTACGGTGAGCGCCGGCGGCGGAATTTTCCCGGGTCCGTCCGTGGGTGACACGCAAAGCTACATGCTCGACTACGTCCATGTTTTCAGCCCCACCATGGTGATGGAGTTGAAGGGCGGGTTCACCCGGCTGTACATCTATACGTCCTCCAGCAACCAGGGTACGAATGCCAGCCAGAAGTTCGGCATGCCCGGCGCCAATGTGAACGATCAAATTTCCGGTTTGGCCACGATCGACATCGTACCGATGCGCGGAACCGGCAGCAGCTTCACGCTGGGCGACGACCGCTTCGTTCCGATTCTGGATATCAACAACGTATTTCAGGAACAGGGTTCCATCGCCTGGACCCGCGGAACGCACAATGTCAAGTTCGGCGCCAGCCTCATCCGCCGCCAACTGAACTATTACCAGAACACGTTCGGATTGGGCTATTACCGTTTCACCCAGGATCAGTTGACCGACCTGGTGAACTTTATCCAAGGAAAGCCGGATCAGATCCAGCGCCAAATCAACGACAAGCGCCAGTACTTCCGCTTCTGGGAGCCGGCTTTGTTCGTGCAGGACGACTGGCATGCCAAGCCTTGGCTCACGCTGAACATTGGCATGCGCTGGTCTTACTTCAGCCCGTTCACGGCCTCCCAGGGGCAGCGTTCCAACTTCGATCCGGGTTTGGCGGCTCAGTGTACGCCGACCGCCTGCAACCCGTTCATCGTGGGAGCCCAAGCGGGTGTCAAATCGTTCTATACGAATTTTGAGCCGCGCTTCGGCTTCGCCATTACCGCTCCGAAGCAGGTCGTGATTCGCGGCGGATTCGGCATGAGCCGTTTCGCCCAGGACTACGCCTCCGGCGCGGCGAACCTGTACAATCCGCCGTTTATTGGAGTGAATCTCGACTGCTTCCCCGGCCAGACCGGCGCCAGTGCCTGCCCGGCTGGATACGGCAGATTGGCGCAGGGTGCTCCGCCGGCCGGGGTTCCGCCCATCAACAGCCGGCTGCCCGGTACGGTGGGCGCGCACGCGACGCACTACCCGCAGGCTTATATCATGCAGTGGAATATGACGTTCCAGAAGCAAGTTGGCGCGAACGTGTTCAGCCTTGGCTACGTTGGTCAGGTGGCGCGCCACCTGCACTGGAATCCGAATCTCAACATGCCTAACCCAGGCACATCGGGGATTCCGGGAACGTATCCAGCGCGCGTATTCGCTGGCGTGATGCCGAACCTGGCTTCCATCAACTATTATTCAGCGCAGGGCGCATCGGCATATAATTCTATGCAGGTGAGCTTTGAACGCCGTTATGCCAGGGGTTTGACCGCCAACGTCAATTACACCTTCGCCCGCAATCTGACGAACATTCAGGACGGCGGAACCACGGGACAGATCACGGTGGGAAGCCTGCGGCCGTATGACAGAAGCTACGATTGGGGCAATTCCGATATCGGCATCAAGCACCGGATATCTTTCCGCACCAATTACGAACTGCCATTCGGCAAGAACGCTAGTGGCGTAAAGAAGATCATCACGGGCGGCTGGCAGGCCAATATGATGGCCTACGTGCAGACGGGTATTCCGTTTAGCGTGCTGAATACGGTGACGCCTTTCAATTCCAATGTCAGCAATCTGATTCCGGCCGATCGGCCCAACGTGGTCGCGGGACAGTCTTATGCGCCTGACAACCAAAATTACCTGAACTGGATCAACCCCTTGAAGTTCTCGGCGCCGGCGATTGGACAGATCGGCAACGAATCACGCGCGCAGCTCTATGGTCCGCCGGCGAGGACTGCCGACGTGTCCATCTTCAAGGACTTCCAGCTTCGCGAAAAGTTGAAGCTGCAGTTCCGCGCCGAAGTTTACAACATCACGAATACGGTGAACTTCAACCAGCCGAATATCAACATTACGCAGTGGAGCAGCAGAGTCGGTGTCATTCCGGGTTTCAACAATAACCAGCCTTTCAATACCGGAGCGCCGGGTGCCAATCCTGTGGCTGGCGCTGGCGGTTTCGGACAGATTACGAGTTCGAACCTCTCCATGAATCCGCGGCAGTATCAGTTCGCGCTGAAACTGCTGTTCTAACCTTGAAACCTTGCGCACAACGGACTGACGCCTGTGCGTAAGTTAAGTTAGCGTTGTTACATCTAGGGCCCGGTTCTTGGAAAAGGGCCGGGCTCTTCGTCATTTGGAATTTGGAAGATAATGTGTAGCAGAGGAGAACGGGATGCCATCGGTACCTAAGACTGCCAGAAGCTGGTTAGGTTTGTTGTCCGTATGGGCGATTGTGGGGTTGCTGCTGTTTATGCCCGGCTCCAAGATCATGGGCCAGAAGGCGCAATCTCCCGCGGTGGCGGCGGTTTTGGCAAAGTGCCAGCAATGCCATGGCGAAACGGCGCAGATGTCGCACTTCAGCGTCATCAGCCGGGAAGCGCTGCTGAAGGGCGGCGACCACGGGCCCGCCGTCGTTCCCGGCAATTCCGGGGAAAGTCTCCTCTATAAGAGAATCACCGGGCAAGTGAAGCCGAATATGCCGATGGCTCCGATGCCTCCGCTAAGCTCTGAGGAAATTGCCGCCGTCAAGGAATGGATCGACTCCGGCGCTCCGATGGTGGAGGCGCCCAAGGCGGTGGAGGTCACCAAGAAGGAAGACGACGGCTCGTTGCTGAAGTACGGCAGTTATTCAGAAAGACCCGTTACGGCCGCGGATCGCCAGTATTGGGCGTTCCAGAAGCCGGTGCGTAGCGCGGCGCCGAAGCTGGCCGATGACCGCTGGAACCACAATCCCATCGACGCATTCGTGAAAGCCAAGCAGGAAGAAAAAGGTTTGAAGGCCGCGCCGCCGGCCGACAAGCGCACGTTGATCCGCCGGGCGTATCTGGATTTGACCGGCTTGTTGCCACCCACCGCCGAAGTCGATGCCTTCGTCAACGATTCTTCTCCGGATGCGTATTCCAAACTCATCGACAAGCTGCTGGCCTCGCCTCATTACGGCGAACGCTGGGCGCGGCTGTGGCTGGATGTGGCGCGCTACGCCGATAGCACTGGTTACGAATACGATTACGATTACGACGACGCGTGGCGCTATCGGGATTACGTGATCAAGGCGTTCAACGAAGACAAGCCGTACAGCCAGTTTGTCATTGAACAGCTCGCCGGCGACGAGGTGGAGAAGCCGACGTTCGACAGCAAGACGGCGACCGGTTTTGTCCGGTTGGGGCCCCGCGTTGTGGACCGCGACCTGGAGAATCCGAACTACCGGTTCGACTACATGGACGACATGGCGCGCACGGCCATGCAGGGCTTCCAGGCGCTGACCATCAATTGCGCGCGCTGCCACGATCATAAGTTCGACCCGATCACGCGGCGCGATTACTATAAAACACTGGCCGTTTTCAATACTTTCGTGGAATACGAGCACCCGCTGGTTTCGGGCGAAGAGTGGGCCAAATACGAGAAGACCTCCAACGACATCAACGGAAAGATCAAGGCGCTGAACCAGCAGATCGGCGCCATCGAAGCTCCGTACCGCAAAGAAGTGTTCCAGGCCATGCTGGCGCAGATGCCGGCGGATATCCAGGAAGCCTTCAAGACCCCGGAAGCCAAGCGCACGCCAGGACAGAAGCTGCTGGTCGCGCAGGTTTCCACGATTCGCGGCAATGGCGATGAGGATGGTTACCGCGCCAAGGTTAAAATCAACGCGCAGGATGAGCCGAAACGCAAGGCGCTCGAAGACCAGATTGCCGCCTTGAAGAAAGAAATACCCGCGAAGCCTCCGATCGCCATGGGCGTCCGCGACGGCGATTTCCGCTTTACTCCGCATACGCCGTTCCAGCCCGGAACCACGGGCGGCATCACCTACGAAGACTTCGGATTTAAAGGCAAGTACATGCCCGCGAAAGGCGAGAGCTTCACGCCTCCGCCGATCTATTTCGCCGCTACCGGCTTGGGTAACTTCGCCGACGAAATGAAGGCGCCGGTGGTGGAGCCGGGCTTCCTTACGGTGTTGAATCCGGGGCCCGCGAAGATCACGTCTCCGCGGAACAGCGAATTTCCGACGAGCGGACGGCGCCTGGCGCTGGCTAAGTTTATCGCCTCGGGGGACAATCCGCTGACCGCCCGCGTCATGGTCAACCGCATCTGGTACCAGCACTTCGGCCAGGGCATCGTGTCGACGCCGAACAACTTCGGCAAGATGGGGACGCCGCCGTCCAATCAGGCGCTGCTCGATTGGCTGGCGACCGAATTTGTCCGCCAAGGCTGGAGCGTCAAACAGATGCAGCGGCTCATCATGAATTCGGAAACTTACAAGATGGCATCGGCGTTTTATGACGACACCAGCTTGGCGAAGGATTCGACCAATACTTTCCTATGGCGGTTTCCCGTGAAGCGCCTGGAAGCGGAGATCATCCGCGACGCGACTCTTTCGGCCAGCGGCGATCTGAATCTGGAGGCCGGTGGTCCGGCGTTCTTCCCGCCCGTACCCAAGGCGCTGGTCAGCGGAGCTTCGATCAAGGGCAAATTCCCGGTGACCAAGGACGAAGCTTCCACATGGCGGCGCAGCGTCTATGCGAGCGTGAAGCGCAACCTGAAGTACCCGATGTTTGAGGTGTTCGATCAAGCCAACCCGAGTCTCAGTTGCGAACGGCGCGATGTGACAACCGTTCCGACGCAGGCGTTGACATTGTTCAATAACGAGTCCTTCCTGATCCAGTCCCAGCACATGGCCGCCCGCGTGCAGCGGGAAGCCGGGGCGGATACGGCGGCGCAGATCAAGCAGATCTACCGGATCGCTTATAGCCGCGAAGCCAGCGCCAAGGAACTGCAGCAGGCACTGGACTTCGTGAAGGGCCGCATGGAGGCAGCCAGTAAGGCGGGCGGAAATAGCGGTGGGCTTTCGCTGAGTCCGCTGGCGGAATTCGCGCATGTCGTGCTGAATTCCAACGAGTTCGTGTACATCAACTAGGAGCGGCCATGAAACAACACGAAGGCAACGAAGGTAACGGCGAATGCACCGGAATGAGCCGGAAGCGTTTCATTTCCCGGCGCGACCTCTTGCAGCAGACGGGAGAAGGCATGGGCGGCCTCGCGCTGGCCTATCTGCTGAGCCAGAACGGTCTGTTGGCGGAACCGGCGGAAGCGAAGAACATTTCCTGCACCGGCTCGGCCGGTGTCACTGATTCTCCTTTCCTGCCCAAACCCGCGCACTTCAAGCCGCGCGCCAAGTCTGTCATTTCGTTGTTCATGTGCGGCGGCGTGAGCCAGGTCGACACGTTTGACTACAAGCCGATGCTCGAAAAGTTCCACGGCAAGCCGCTCGAAGGCAAAGGCGAGGTTACGGTGCGCCAGGGCTATCCGGGGCCGCTGATGAAGAGCCCGTACAAGTTCAAACAGTACGGCAAGTCGGGCAAGCACGTTTCCGATTTGTTTCCGAACATCGGCGGGGTGGTTGACGATCTTGCATTTATTCATTCGGCACAGGGCCGCTCCGTGGACCATACGTTGTCGAGCTACGAATGGAACACCGGGACCATCCTGGCGGGGTTCCCCAGCATCGGCTCCTGGGTGACGTACGGTCTTGGCAGCGAGAACCAGAATCTGCCCGCGTTCGTCGTGATTCAAGATCCACGCGGCGGGCCATTCACGGGCGCCTCGCAGTGGAGCGCGGGGTTCCTGCCGGCGGCCTATCAGGGAACGATGTTCCGCGCCCTGGGCGATCCCATTCTCGACCTGCATCCGCCATCCGGTTACATGACGCTTGAGCAGCAGCGCGCGGAACTGGACCATTTGGAGCGCATGAACCAGAATTACGTGGAAGCTCATCCGGGAATCAGCGAACTCACCGCGCGCATCAGCTCCTACGAGTTGGCGTTCCGCATGCAAGGTTGCGCGCCCGAGGCGATTGATATCGATTCCGAAAGCGATGAGACCAAGCGGCTGTACGGTCTGGACAACAAGATCAGTGAGCCGTTCGGGCGCCAATGCTTGATGGCACGTAGGTTAGTCGAGCGCGGTGTCCGCATGGTGCAGTTGTGGAATGGCGCGGTGGTGAACCAGAACATCGACACCTGGGATGCCCACAACAATATCGTTGAGAACCATGGCAAGCACGCGCTCGAAGTCGATAAGCCGATCGCGGGCCTGATCACCGACTTGAAACGCCGCGGCTTGCTGGATGAAACGCTGGTCTATTGGCACTCGGAATTTGGGCGCATGCCGCTCTCGCAAAAGGGTGTGGGCCGCGACCACAATCCGGGAGCCATGACCGTGTGGATGGCGGGCGCCGGTATCAAGGGCGGCCAGACCATCGGGGCGTCGGATGAATTCGGCTGGAAGGCCGAGCAGCAGATCATCGGCGCGCACGATTTGCATGCGACCCTGCTGCACCTGATCGGTATGGACCACAAGCGGCTCACGTTCTTCTACAACGGCCGTAACATGCGCTTGACCGACGTCGCCGGCGAATTGATTCCGCAAATCGTTGGTTAGTGCAAATCGTTGGTGAACAATTTGAAGTTTCGAGTCAGGCACTTCGTACGGACAGGCGAAGTGTGTAGAGGAGCGAATATGTTGTCGAGAATCTTCCTGGGCCTTGCCGCCTCAGCCGCATTGCTGGCCGCGCAGAACGTGCAAAACCAGGCGCTGACGGGCGAAGCGGCGCGCAGCGCGGAAATCGCCAAGACTAACCCGTTTAATACAGAAGCGGATGTACAGCAAGGCAACGCGCTGTTTCAAGTCCAGTGCACGTATTGCCACGGCGCGCGGGGTGAAGGCGGGCGCGGCGCGGATCTCACCGCGGGCGTGTACAAGATGGGCGGCGCGGATCCCGATCTGTTCAAGACGGTTCGCAGCGGCATTCCGGGGACGGAGATGCCTGCTTCCCGGCTCACGGATGACGAGATCTGGAAGATGGTCGGCTTCGTGAAAAGACTGGGTTCCCGCGGTCTTAGTGAAAAGGCTCCCGGTGACGCGGCGGCGGGCAAGGCTCTCTACGCCAAGAACGGTTGCGCGGGTTGCCATAGGATCGGCGATGAAGGCGTCGATCTGGGTCCGGACCTGAGCGACGTGGGACGGCGGCGTGGTCTGGCATTCCTGGAAGAATCCCTGGTCAAGCCCGAGGCGTTCGTTTCGAACACGTTCCGCGCGGTGCAATTGGTGATGAAGTCGGGGCCCGCCGTGGGCGGTATCCGGCTCAATGAGGACGATCTATCGGTGCAACTGCGCGACACCAACGGGAATCTGCGGTCGGTGATGAAGGATGGCGTGAAAGAGCTGCGGCGCGACAAGCCTTCGCTGATGCCGTCTTATGAGCGGTTGAGTAAGACGGATTTGACCAATTTGGTGGCGTACTTAAATTCCCTGAAAGGGGCACAGTAATGAGGGTTACGAACATGAAGAAGTGGAGTGTGCGCCTGGCGGGCGCCACGTTCGCGATGGCGGCGGCGTGGACTCTAAGCGGACAAGGATTGCCGGTTACCTCCGAACGGTTGCTCAAGGCGGCGGACGAACAGGGCAACTGGCTGATGTACTCGCGCACGTACAACAGTTGGCGGTTTAGCGGACTGAATCAGATCAACGCGAACAACGTCAAGAACCTGCATGTGAAGTGGTTGTTTCAGGGGCGCCACATCGAGAAGTTTGAGACCACGCCATTGGTGGCCAACGGCGTCATGTACCTGACGCGTCCGGAGAACGCCATCTATGCGCTGGATGCGGCGACGGGCCGCCAGTTGTGGGCCTACGAATACCGGAATCCGGCGCGCACCTTCAACTGTTGCGGCAAGGTGAACCGCGGTCTGGCGATCCTGGGCAATACACTGTTCATGAATACGCTGGACATGCACGTGGTGGCGGTCGACGCGCGGTCCGGTCATGAACTGTGGAAGACGGAAATGTACGATTACACGGCGGCGGGCGGCTATGCGGCTCCCGGCGCGCCGCTGATCGTCAAGGACAAATTGATCGTCGGCATGGCGGGCGGCGAAAAGGGAGTCAGCGGTTTCCTGGACGCGTATGACCCCAAGACCGGCAAGCGCCTGTGGCGGTTCCACACGATCCCGCAGCCGGGCGAGCCTAACTTTGGCACCTGGGATGGTGACTCCTGGAAGACCGGCGGCGTCACCACTTGGAACAACGGCTCCTACGATCCGGAAACCAACACGTTGTTCTGGGGCACCAGTAACCCGTGGCCGGATTACAATGACGACTTCCGCAAGGGCGATAACCTGTATTCCTGTTCCGTGCTGGCTCTGGATCCCGACACTGGGAAACTCAAGTGGCATTTCCAGTTCACTCCGCATGACGTGCACGATTGGGATTCCACGCAGATTCCGATCCTGCTCGATACACAATTCCAAGGCATGAATACGAAGGCGCTAGCATGGGCCAACCGCAATGGATTTTATTATCTGATCGACCGCACCACGGGAAAATTCCTCATGGCCAAGGCGTTCGTGAAGCAGACCTGGGCCAAGGGCTTTGACGACAACGGCCGTCCGGAAGTGATTCCCGGCAACGAGCCGACGCCGGAGGGCAACGACCACACGTGGCCGGGCATCGATGGCGGAGCCAACTGGATGTCGCATAGCTACAGCCCTCTCACTAAGTGGCTGTATGTGTTCGCCCGCGAGGAGCACCGTGTGTTCTCCAAGAACACCGTGCCGCATCCGACCACGGAAACGCCGGATCGCCCGGTGGCCGCCGGAACGCTGCCGAATGCAGGGGCGTACGATCCCGGTTTGGGCGGAGCGCGGACTCAGCAGGTTGGCGGTCCCGAGGAAAGCTGGGGTAAAGTGATCGCCGTGGATCCTGGTACGGGCAACGTCAAGTGGGAACACAAGGTTCTCACGCCGCCCTGGGGGGGCGTGATGGCGACCGGCGGGAACCTGGTTTTCGGTGGAACATTGGAAGGCATGATTTTTGCGCTGAACGCCACCACGGGCGAGAGGCTGTGGACGTTTTCCGCGAACGGACCGGTCTTCGCTTCGCCGATCAGCTATACGGCCAACGGCAAGCAGATGGTGTCCATCCCGGCCGGAGACGTGATTGTTACCTTTGGCCTGGATTAGCGCGTTCCTGCTGTTTGTCCCCGCTGTCCTTTCGGCGGCCGGGAATCCAGGGGCAGGGAAAGCTCTGTTTGAAGGGAAGAGTGGTTGCCTGAACTGCCACTCCCTTGAGGGCCGCGGCGGAAGCCTGGGGCCCGAACTCGACAAGATCGGGCTGCTGCGCACCCAGGAGTCGCTGCGCCTGGCGCTGGTCAATCCGAGCGCCGAAGTTTACAAAGAATTTCTGACGGTCGTCGCCGTCACTAAGAGAGGGCAGAAGGTCGAAGGAGTCGCCCTCAATGAAGATGACTTGTCGATTCAAATCCGCGATGTTCAGGGAGATCCGCGCTCTTTTCTCAAGGATGATTTGAGGAGCGTGCAGCGGGAGAACCGGTCGCTTATGCCATCCTTTGCGGCGAAGCTTTCGGCGGCGGAAATCGACGACCTGGTGGCGTATCTGCATAGGCTGCGCGGGCCTGCGCCGGCGGTGGGTCCGCGGACACGCAAGCCGCACAACGCATACTCGAATATCGAACACCTGGACCGTATCGGCCGTGATGCCGAGGAGCGCCCGGATACGCTGGTGAGTTCGCTGCAAATTCCGGCGGGTGCGGCCGTGGCGGAGATCGGATCGGGCACTGGCTACTTCACGTGGCGGCTGGCGCGCGCGGCGGGGCCGTCAGGCAAGGTCTACGCGGTGGATATTGCGCAGGACC
Organism: Candidatus Sulfopaludibacter sp. SbA3; assembly: GCA_945861625.1. Lineage (GTDB taxonomy): Bacteria > Acidobacteriota > Terriglobia > Bryobacterales > Bryobacteraceae > Palsa-187. The sequence goes on along the minus strand of CAMAVI010000016.1, from coordinate 569 downwards.
GCCTGGACCGGACTGCGGCCACCGTGAAGAAGCACCAGTACGGCAACGTCCAAACCGTGTTGGGCGCGGAGAGTGATCCCCGCCTGCCGGAAGGCGCCTTGGATCTTGTCCTCATCGCCCACGCCTATCACGAGTTTTCCAACCCGGAAGCGATGCTGGCGGCGGTCAGGAAATCCTTGAAGCCGGACGGACGGCTGGTGGTGGTGGAGTACGCTCCCGGATTCCCGTTCGGAGAATTCGACCGGACGCCCCGGATGTCCGTCGATCAAATCCGCGGCGAAATCGAACCGGCGGGGTTTGAAATCGACCGCGTTCTGGAAATCGTGCGGCTGCACAACACGTTGGTCTTCACCAAGGCAGGGAATTAAGGCATCGTAAATAAATAACCTTTACATCTACCATCTTGATGTGATATCACGTTGGAGATGGACACCGATGCCCAACTTGCTCAGTACTTTGCTGGCATGTGGCCGCATCTGGACGAACACGCCCGCCGTCTGGTGGCGGCCAGCAAAGCGGTGGAACTGGGTTATGGCGGCATTTCGCGGGTCAGCCGCGCCTGTGGCCTG
>CAMAVI010000015.1 GCA_945861625.1 Candidatus Sulfopaludibacter sp. SbA3 | reverse complement strand
CCTGGCAACTGGGATCCCAACAGACTTGGGTTATCTGCATTTGGAACGTTTTCCCAGGCGCCAGAACAGTGTGCGGTGAGTTTTCCGGCGTCAAAACGGTGACTCCCGGCTGGCCCGGAGTGCTAGCCCTGACGCCAATGTATCCGGTGTAGGTATTTCCAAGATTCGCACGCAACGCCTTGAAATTGAGAAACACTGGAGCGCTCGCGGTGGGAGGCAGGTAAGCCGTAATAATGGTCGAGGTCCCCAGGCCGGCAATGCCCCAACCGAGCGTCAATGTGAGTGTGCAATTGACATCCAGCGGAACTTGCGGAGCGGGACAAACCGGTTCCGCCCGCATTGGCAGGGCCGCCGCCAGAACCGTAAAAACTACAAGTGCTCGCGTTTCCATGAGTTTCCTTCTTTCTTGGCCGTCATCCGGATTTCCATCCAACGCAAAGGATCGGCTAGTCAGACTGAACCCTTTACGGTACTGGGTGGGCATTGCGTCTCAACGCCAGTGTTAGAATTCTGGTTGCACGCCCATGCGCCGCCTTCTGATCCCGCTCCTGTGCCTGCTGTTGGCAATGGGCCTGCACGCCCAGAAACGCAAGCCCAAGAAAGATATTGAGCCGAAGCCGCAAGCGCTGGAAGTTCTGCCCGAGCCTCCCGAGGCAGTGACTGTCGAGACCGGACGGCTGGCATTCCTGGTTTCACCGCTTTCCAGCGACGGGCTGCTCTCCCGCCAGATTCGCGACGCCCTTAAGGCTTTGGTCCGCAACGGCCACGGTGCGAGCATCGTCAAGATCCGCGCGTTCGTAGCCGGTTCCGGCGACTTGCGCCGCATCAAGGAAATCGTGGCCGATGAATTCACGGACCACAAATTTGCGCTACCGGCGGTAAGCACGGTGCAGGTGGGCGCGCTGCCGATGGTGGGAGCGCAGGTGGTGGTCGAGGCGATGATGGCCGAAAAGAAAATGGTAAACCCACATGGTCTGGCGTTCACCTCCAGCAGCGATGCGAAAGAGCCTATCGCAAAATTGCAGAGTTCCCTGACCAGTGCTGGTGTGAAGCCGCCGGATGTACTTCGCCTGACCTGCTATCTAAGCTCTCTAGAAGAGGTTGCAGCCATGCGAACGGCCGCGGCAACGGCCTTTCCTGCTGCCGCCACAAATTTTGTGCAGATGCAGAGGCTCGGACTGGAGCCGCGGATCCAATGTGAGGCGGTCGGCCGCCTGGGAGCGGCGCCGGCAATGCCGGTCGCCATCCAGAACGGCGCGGCTCTGGTGAATGCTCCGAAACTGATTTTGACCGCCGCGCAACTGGTCTTCCGCGATCAGGACGCGGATTTTCGTTTGGCATATCAGCGATTAAGCAAGGCGCTGGGTTCGCAAGGAGTGTCCTTAAAGGATGTGGCGTGGGCCGAATCTTTCGCGCTCACAAAGCCCAACGCAGCCAAACTTGACGCCATCGAACGGGAACTGCTGAGCCAGCCGCACGGCGGGATAGGCGTGCAGGTCGAAGGATTACCTTCCACCGATGCGACGGCCGCGGTGGAATTGATCGCGGTAAAGTAGCTCTACTCTTCCCCGCGAATCAGGTCCTCGTAAGTCTGGCGTTGGCGGACCACGCGCCATTTGTCGCCTTCCACCAGCACTTCAACGGAAAGCCGGCGGGCATTATAAGTAGTCGCCTGCACGAATCCGTAAGCACCAGCGGTGCAAACGGCCAGCGCGTCACCGGGCATCACCTCGGCCATCTCGCGATCGCGCGCCAGGAAATCACCGGTTTCGCAAACCGGACCCACGATATCGGCGCGGATTTGCGGACTCCCGCTCAGCCGCAAAGGCAGGATCTCGTGATAGGCGTCATACAGCGCTGGCCGGATCAAGTCATTCATCGCAGCGTCGACAATGACGAATTCTTTCTCGCCGGTCTTCTTGCGATAGAGCGCCTTGGTCAGCAAAGCTCCGGCGGCGGCCACAATCGAGCGGCCCGGCTCCAGCACGACACGCAGACCGCGGCCTTCCGCCTTAGCCTTCAGCTTCGTGACAAAGTCAGCAATCGACGGCGTGGATTCTTCCGGTTTGTAGGCGACCCCGAGGCCCCCACCCAAGTCCGCGTGCCGGATATCAAAACCTTTGGCACGCAGCCGATCGATCAGCGCCAGCACGCGGTCCACGGCTTCCATGACGGGAGCGGGGTCCAGTATCTGTGATCCAATGTGGCAGCTCACACCCTCGATCAACAGGTTCTCGAGTTTGCGCGCCCGATCGTAAATCGCTTCCGCTTCGCCGATATCGACGCCAAACTTGTGGGCCAGGCGGCCAGTGGAAATGTAGTGATGCGTATCGGCTTCCACGTCCGGGTTCACACGCAAGGCCACGCGGGCCTGGATTCCTCGCCGGTGCGCCAGAGCGTCAATCAGAGCCAGCTCCGGCTCGGACTCGCAGTTGAAGTTGAAGATGCCCGCGGTAAGGGCGTCGTTGATCTCCGCGGCAGTCTTTCCAACACCTGAGAAAACGATCCTCGCGGGGTCGCCGCCGGCCTTGAGCACGCGGAACAATTCGCCGCCGGATACGATATCGAACCCGGCGCCCGCCTGTGCCAGCAAGCGCAGCAGCGCCAGGTTGCCGTTGGCTTTCACCGCATAGCAGATGGTGTGCGGCGTTGCGCCGAACGTTTCATCGTAGGCGCGATAATGTTCCAGAATTGTCGCGCTGGAATACACATAACAAGGCGTGCCCGCGCGCTCGGCGATGTCCGCCAGCGCCACGTCTTCGCAGTAAAGTGCCCGGTCCCGGTACTGAAACGCTCGCAACTCCATCAACCTGTCACCTTCCTCATTACCCTACGACCTTCATCGCTACCGTGGTTTGATCGTCGGTCAGGGCCGTCTCGCCGCGGAATTCATCCAACCGCGCAAAGATGTGATTCACCACTGCCAGCGGCCGCTCGCCATCGTGTGCGGTGAGAAGCCGTTGAATTCGAGTACGGCCGAAGTGTTCGTCTTTCGCATTCAGTTGGTCTTCCACTCCATCGGAAAACAAGAGCAGCGTGTCGCCTGCTTTCGCCTGATAAACAGTTTCTTCGTACTGCTGATGCTCCAGCAATCCGATGGGCACGCCTTCCGCTTTGGCGGTCAATATCTTCCCGTCGCGCGAAATGAGCAGCGGCTCGGCCCCCGCATTGCTGATGGTCATGCGATGCGCGCGCGGCTCCCACAACAGAACCATCAGGGTTGCGTAGACGGCGTCCACTCTGCGTTCGAGCAGCGCCTCATTCAGCGATTGCATCAGCATCGCGGGGCTGCGCCTGCGCGGCGCCAGAATCCGCAACAGCCCGCTGATCAAAGCGCCGTAAAGCGCCGCCGCCGGACCCTTGCCGCTTACATCGCCGAACGCAATCACCGCGTACTCATCGCCGTGTTCAAAGAATTCGTACACGTCGCCGGAAATATCGCGAGCGGCCCGCGACCGGATGGCGATTTCCAAACCTCGAATGTCGGCCTCGCGCGGCAGCAAGACTTTCTGGAGTTTACGGGCCGCCTTGAGGTCTTGATCCATGCGCTGTTCGCGCTGCGCCAGCTCGGAATGCAAGCGGGCATTTTCCACCGAGCTCGCCACCTGGGGGGCCAGCAGAGACAGCGTGCGTTGATGCTCCTCGGTGAAATTGCCGATGCGTTCACTTTCCAGATTGAGCACACCGACCACGCGATCCTGCACAATCAGAGGCACGGCAAGCTCGGAACGGATTTCCGGATGCCAGGCCACGTAACGCGGATCCTGCAGGGTGTCGACGACGCGCACGGCCTGCCGCGAAACCGCCGCCGCGCCCGTGATTCCCTTCCCCATGGGAATGTTGTCCAAGTCCACGCGCTGGTCATAGCGAACACTGAAGCGATGGCGCAGCACTTGTCTATCGGCATCCACCAACAGGACACTAAAGGCGTCATAGTTGATCAGCGTGCGCACGGTAGCGGCGATTTTGCCCAGCAGTTCATCCAGATCCAGGATTGCGCTGAATTCCTGCGAGACTTGCGCAAGCGTGCGCAGCGTGCGGTTCTGGCGGTCGACCTTCCGGTACAGCCTGGCATTCTCAATGGAGCCCGCGACGCGCGACCCAATGAGCCGCATCACCCGGCGGTCCTGATCGGAATAGGCGCTCAACTGCGTGGACTGCAGGTCGATCACGCCGACCAAATGGCCGCGCGCGATCATGGGCACCGCCAGCTCGCTACGAACGGCATCGAGTGCGGGCAAATAGCGCGGATCGGTTCGAACATCGTCCACCACGATGGGTTCGCGCGTTTGGGCCGCCGCACCGACGACACCTTCCCCTACAGGAACCACCAGGCTGCGGACAATCTCTTCGCGATGGCCGATCGAGTACCGGATCCGCAATCCCTGATTCTTCTCGCTGTAGAGCAGTATCGCGAACAAATCATAGGGAACTACTCCTTTGACGATGCCCGCGACGTTGGCCAGGATCTTGTCGAGATCCAGAGTCTCCGACGTCACGCGCGAGACGTCGAGCAGGAAGTCGAGCAACTCGACGCGCTCGCGGAAGGCTTCCGTGGGTCTATCAGGAGTGGACTTGTGAGGAGTGGATTTGTGCGGAGTGCTCATGCGGGACACGCTTTACGCCACCGTGGCCTCAACGATTTTGACGCCGGAGCTAGTGCCGATACGCGTCGCACCCGCCGCCACCATCTTCTTGGTATCTTCGAGAGTCCGCACGCCGCCCGATGCCTTCACTCCCATGGCTGGTCCGACCGCCTGCCGCATGAGCGCCACGTCTTCCGCCGTCGCACCTGACGCGGCGAATCCCGTGGAGGTCTTCACGAAATCGGCTCCGGCGGCCACCGCGAGCCGGCACGCTTCCACCTTTTGCTCCCGGGTCAGCAGCGCGGTTTCTAGAATCACCTTCACGATGGCGCCGCCCAGGTGGGCGGTGTCCACCACGGCGATGATATCCTCGCGCACCGCGTCCGCCCTGCCGCTGCGCAGCGCGCCGACGTTCAAGACCATGTCAATCTCCAGCGCGCCTTCCGCCATTGCCACGCCGGTCTCAAAGGATTTCACTTCCGTCGCGTTCGCACCGAACGGAAACCCCACCACAGTACACACCTTGACCGCGGAGCCCGCCAGTTCCTCAGTCGCCACCGGCACCCAACATGGATTCACGCAGACGCTGGCGAAGCCGTACTGCCGCGCCTCGGCGCACAGCTTCCGGATGTCGGCATCCATGGCGTCGGGCTTCAAGAGGGTGTGGTCAATCAGGAGAGCAATGGAGGAATCGAATCCCGGCACAGCCCTGATCGTAACATTCCGGGCCGGGTGTATTTTTGGCCATCCGGGCGCAATTTGGATTGGATTCTCCATTTTTTTCTATACTAAGTGGATGGAAGCTGTCACGCCGCCCTCCGTCATCGATCTCGAAAAGCAGTACCTGCTCCAGAACTATGCCCGGCTTCCGGTGGTCTTGCAGCGCGGCAAAGGCTGCTATGTGTATGACACTTCCGGGAAGCGTTACCTGGATCTGCTCGCCGGCATCGGCGTGAACTCGCTGGGATACGCGCACCCGCGCCTCACCAAAGTCATTCGCGAACAAGCCGGGCGGATGATTCACTGTTCCAATCTCTACTATCACGAGTACGCGGGCCCGCTGGCGGAACGGATTGCCCGCGCCAGCGGTCTCGCGCGCGTCTTCTATTGCAACTCCGGAACCGAGGCCAATGAGACCGCCCTAAAAATGGCAAAGGGCTACGGCCACGCGATTTCATCCGGCAAATACGAGATTGTCGCGCTCGACAACTCCTTTCACGGACGCACCATCGGCGCACTTTCGGTCACGGGCCAGGAGAGCTACCGGCGCGATTTTGAGCCGCTGATGCCGGGCGTGCGTTTTGTTCCACGCAATGACATCACCGCGCTGGAACAGGTGGTCAACGAGCGCACCTGCGCCATCATCATGGAACTGGTACAAGGCGAAGGCGGCATCCATGCGATGACGGAAGAATACGTCCGCAAGGCCCGCGAACTCGCCGACCGCCACAATGCGCTTCTCATCTTCGATGAGATTCAATGCGGCGTGGGCCGCACGGGAACCTACTTCGCGTATCAATTATTCGATCCCGCGATTCTGCCCGACATTATCACGGTGGCCAAGCCCATCGCGTCCGGACTTGCGCTGGGACTGGTTGCCTGTAATGAGCGCGCCGCCGGTGTCCTCACTCCTGGCAAGCATGGAACAACATTCGGCGGTGGGCCGCTGGTGTGCCGCGCCGGACTCGAATTCTTCAACATTCTCGATGAGCTATTGCCGCGGATTACGGAAGTCGGCAGTTATTTCCGCATGCGGCTGACGGAGATGCAGCGGCAGTTCTCCTTCATCAAGGAGATTCGCGGCGTGGGACTGATGATCGGCGTGGAGCTGGAATTTTCCTGCAAGCCCGTGGTTCTCGATTGTCTGGAGAACGGAATGCTGATCAATTGCACGCACGACTACACACTGCGGGCACTACCGCCCTACATCGTCACGGAGCAGGAAGTGGACCGCGCCATCACGATCCTGAAACGTGTATTTAAGAAGACGAAACCGCCCCAGGCGGCGTAAGCGTCACAATAAGTCAGTACGCCCGGATTTTTCCAGCCGCCGCACCAGCTCGCCCACTTCCTGCGCGCGGCTGCGATCGGCGACCAGAAGCGCGTCAGGCGTATCGACGATGATCAGATCTTTCACGCCAAGCAGCGCGATGAGCTTGCCTTCGGCGTCCACGTAATTGCCGGTACTGGCTTCGACAATAGACGAAGTGCGCAACGCATTGCCCTGCGCGTCGCGCTTGTGCAGTTCATAGACGGCATTCCAACTACCCACGTCGTTCCAGCCGATATCGCCCGCCGGAATACCCACCACGTTCGAGGCGCGCTCCAGCACCGCGTAGTCAATCGAGATGTTGTCGCACTCGGGAAAAACGACGGCCAGTTTCTCCGCGAACTTGCGGCTGCCAAACGGAGGCAGCGCCGCCAGCAGATGTTCGGTCTTGGGCAAAAAGCGCCGCAGCGAGTCCAGCAAAACGGAGGTCTTCCAAAAGAACATTCCGGCGTTCCAATAGAAGTTGCCGGCTTCTAGAAATCGTTCCGCGGTGGGTGCATCCGGCTTTTCGCGAAAGCTCACCACCCGGCGGGCTTTGCGTTCCGCGGCGGACACACCCTCGGGAAATTCAATATAGCCGTAGCCCGTCTCCGCCCACCTCGGTTTGACGCCGAGGACCACCATATTGCCTTCGCCGGCGGCCTTGAACGCCGCGCGCAGCAGCTTGGTGTATTCGCCGGGCCTGGCGATCACGTGATCTGCCGGGAAGACGCCCATGACAGCGTCCGGATCTTGCGACTGCAGAATATGCGCGGCCAAAGCAATCGCGGGCGCCGTATTACGCTGCGCGGGCTCGGCTAAAATCTGGCGCTTGGGGACCTCCGGAAGTTGCTTGACGATTTCCTCGCGCAGGTGGTGGTTCGTCAGAATCCAGATGCGCTCCGGCGGCAGCACTGGACGGAGGCGATCCACCGTCTGCTGGATTAAAGACCGCTCCCCGAACAACCGAAGTACCTGCTTGGCGCGGCCGCGGCGGCTTAGCGGCCAAAAGCGCGTGCCTCTGCCGCCCGCCAGAATCAAACCGTATTGATGTGACATGATGCCCTGCTAGGAAATCGGGATTCCGCGCACCAGCTTTAACGTCCGCATCCAGCGCGTCTTGAAGAAAAAGTTTTTCGCGAGGTCCACGTAGTGGTTACCCGCGTTGCCCACCCATTCCTCGGTGGGCGCGTCGTAGGACCAGAAGATCACCAGCGGCTTACCGATGATGTTTTCGCGCGGCACAAAGCCCCAGTAGCGGCTGTCGAGCGAATTGTCGCGGTTATCGCCCATCGCAAAATAGTTCCCTGGAGGAACCACGAGTTCGCCGTCCACCACATTGGACGCGATCATCCGCGCCGCGCGATCCGACACGGGGCCCAGGGGCTGCGCCGGGAAATTATCGCGGTACGGCTCGATGTTTGGGAAAACGTGCTGCGCATACGGCTCGTTGAGTTGCTTCCCGTTCAGGAATACGACTTTGTCGCGAATCCGGATGTGATCGCCGGGCACGCCCATCACGCGCTTCACATAGTTCTGGCTGATGTCCATGGGATAGCGGAACACGATAACGTCGCCACGCTTAGGCTCGGTGTAAGGCAGCAAAAACCTGCTGATAGCCCCCGACGGCGCGTAGGCGAGCTTATCGACCAAGAGGTGATCGCCCACCATAACAGTCGTATCCATCGAAGGCGTGGGCACGATGAACGCCTGCACCAGCGTGGTGGTGCCGAACAGCAGGATCAGGATGTTCAAGGACCACTCGTGAACGAATTGCCGCGTTGACTCAGCCCAGTTTTTCATGCGCCCGCTACTTGCTCGCGAAGCCGTGAATCAACTTGAACGTACGCGTCCAGCGCGTCTTGGGGAAAAAATTCTTGACCAAATCCACCAGATGGGTCGGACTGATACCGGAATCCTGCAGCTGATCCGTCGTGCCGTCGTAGGACCAATATATGATCAGCGGCTTGCCGATGATATTACGGCGCGGCACAAAGCCCCAAAAGCGGCTGTCACTGGAATTGTCGCGATTGTCGCCCATGGCGAACACGAAGTCCGGCGGAACCACCACTTCTCCATTGACCATGTGATTCTTGAGCATCTCTTCCTGGCCCGAATACGACATATGATCCGGCAGGCTCGGGAAGTTGTCGCGGTACGGGTCGATGTAATCCGATTTGTGAACCTTGTAGGGCTCGTCCAGTTTCACGCCATTCCGGTACACTTCCTTGTTGACAAGCCGGATGCGGTCGCCAGCGACGCCAATCGCGCGCTTCACAAACGTCATGCGGATATCTTCCGGATAGCGGAACACGATAATATCGCCGCGCTTCACATCGCTATAGGGCAGGATGTACTTGCTGATGGGTCCGGAGGGCGCAAAGGCCAACTTGTCCACCAGCAGGTGGTCGCCAATCAGCAGCGTGTCTTCCATGGAGCCGCTGGGAATCACGTAGGCCTGCACCAGCGTGGTGGTCAGGAACAGCAACAGGAGGATGGTCAGCGCCCATTCGGCAATCGCTCCGCGGGGAGGGTCATACTCAGAGCCCAGCTCGGGGACTTGCTCGGCTTCCACCGGGGTCGGGGCTGGCGCCTCGGCGATCACCTCGGGGGTAGGGATCACTGGATCCGTCGTATTCTCTACGCTCACTGCTTTATTCTACCGTCTCCCAGGGACGGGGAGGGTTAGTAGGGGGCCCGCTCAAAGGATTCGTCGGCAAGGCGCCCGCGCGAACGGCGGCTGCCGGGCCACTCCAGGCGCAGGTCAGTGCAGACCTCGTCCAACATTTCCATGGTGCAAACTTTCTGCTCGCAGGCGAACGCGGTGAGCAGCAGGTTGTCGCAAACGGCATTGATCAGGCGCGGCGTCCCACTGGAGCGCAGATGGATTTCCGCCAGAAGCTCCTCCGGAAAGACGGTCTGCTCCAGCATGCCGGCCTTTTCCAGCCGCGACTCAATATAATCCACCGAATCCCGCAGCGTGAACGGCCTTAAATTGCAGCGCAGGACAATTCGCTGCTTCAGCTGGCGCAGGTTGGGCGCGTCCAGTTTGCGGTCCAGTTCCGGCTGCCCGGCCAGGATGATCTGCAACAGCTTGCCATTCCGGTTCTCCAGGTTCCCCAGCAACCGGATCTCTTCGAGCACTTCCCATTCCAGGTTATGCGCTTCATCCACAATCAGCACCACGGTGCGCCCCTGCTGGGCTTGTTCCACCAATAGCTGATTCAGCGCGAACAGTACTTCGGTCTTGGACGTCCGCTCACAGGGCAGGTTCAGATCATAGGCGATCATCTCGAAGAACTGCTCTGTGCTGATTCGTGAATTGAAAATAAAGGCAAACTCGATATACTGTGCTTCCAGGTGATCGCGCAGACATTCGAGCATGGTGGTCTTGCCGGTGCCCACTTCGCCGGCCAGGACTATGAAACCCTTACGGGCCTGCACTCCATAAATGAGATTGGCCAGCGCCTCCTCGTGCTGATCGCTGCGGAAAAAGAACGTGGGATCGGGGCTTAGATTGAACGGGCTCTCGGTAAAACCAAAGAACGCATTGTACATGTTCGGCTACGGGGCAAAGCCCCCTACTTATGTTATCGATAGTAGCATGCAATTGCTTTAGTTTATAGAGGTTATTGCGCGATACGCGGCCGCGTTACAGCAGCCATTGCATGAAGCTGGAGCCCACGTTGGTGAATTCAAAGGCATGCAGACCAAAGTGACTGGCAAGTTCTTTGCACACCAGAATCCCGCGCACGCTGTTGCCCTGGGCGTCCAGTTTCGGCGAATACACGCTGATCCCCAGTTGCCGGTTGACCACGCCGAAGATTCCGCCCGCCACTCCGCTCTTGGCGGGAAGGCCCACCTCATAGGCCCACCCGCCGGCGTAGTCGTAGAGCCCGCAGGTCAGCATGACGGTTAGCACGTACTTGATGAACTGAAAATCGAACACGCGCTTACCGGTGATGGGATTGGTCCCTATATTGGCTAGCGTCGCCGCCATCATGGCTACGTCCTGGCAGGTGACCAGCAGGGAGCACTGCGCGAAATACTGGTGCAGCGATTCATTCACGTGTTCGTCAATCGTGGCAAAATTCCGCATCAAATATGCAATCGCGCGATTGCGGTTGCCGGTCAGCGTCTCCGATTCCAGTACGGCTTCGTCGATGCGCAACTCGCGGCCCGCGGCGTTGCTCATCTTTTCGACAAAGGCCCGCACGCCGGTTTCCACGGGAAGCTTCTTGATCCGCGAAGCCACTACGATGGCGCCCGCGTTGATCATCGGGTTGAACGGCCGCCCGGTCCGGGCATCCAGCTCAATGGAGTTGAACGCGTCACCGCTGGGCTCGACGCCGACGTACTTGAGGGTTTCGGCAACGCCGTCCTGCTCCAGCGCCATCTGGAACGCGAACGGCTTGCACATCGACTGAATCGTGAACTCTTTGTCGCAGTCGCCGGCGCGGAAGACGTGCCCGTCGACGGTGACCATGCAAATCCCAAAGTCTTTGGGGTCGGCTTTGCTCAGTTCCGGGATGTAGGTGGCGACGGCACCTTCGTCTAAGTTCCGGTACTTCTCGTAGATTTCATCGAGAATCTCCTGAATATGGGCTGCTTCAGCGGGAGCTGCCTTGGCGGGATTAGCCGGGTCCGGGGAAACCACCTGCATCTTGCAAGAAGTGTAACGGGATCGCCCTGACGGGTCCAATCAATTCTTTCAATCCACAGGGAAGAATTCTTGGATGAGGCAGAAGAAGGCCACGTTTTTTCGCGTTTGCCGGATCTTCGCGGGCGGCCCCCCACTTCCCTGCTTGTGCGTCTGGCTAAGACGTTGCGTGTCATTTCGACGAAGGTGAAGCTCCCAAGATCATTCGCTTGCACTACGTCCGGGAAGAAGTGATTCAGGCGTGAAACTTCCTCGGAATCTGAGTGGCGCAGACCTCGTCGCTGCTTAGAAGAAGATGGGCTACATACAAACGCGCCAGACAGGTAGCCACGTCCGGATGACGGTACCCGGCCCCCGGCAAGGACATCTTACGGTTCCCCTGACAAAGGCACTCCCTCCGGGAACTTTGGCTGCTCTGATCAAGGATGCTGCCGCCCAGATCGAAACAGGGACCGAAAACATTCTGAATAAACTTCGTTAGTACCGGTAAAACGATCGCGCTGTCATTGCCCGACCGTTGGTGCTGTAATGACTTTCAAGAATTCGCCACCTATCTCAGGATAACGACGCGTTGAAACTATATACACCATCTCTTCCGATGATTAGCTGACGACGATCGGGAACAAGGGCGTTGTTTCTCGCGCCAATAAGGCCTCGGCCAAGGAGGTCTGCGGCAATTTGAGAAGCTACGTTGGACTTAAGCCAGTCCGACGCGGCAACAATTGGGACGTTTTTTTGCAGTTGAAACTGCCTCAGCATCAGAAGATGTGTTCGACATCCTCGAATGCAGGTTTAGGAAGCGGTCTTCGCAAGGGCTCGTCGAACAATGCGATTGGTTTCTTCATAGTGTCATAAACGAAGCCACAGACCGCAACCGGCATTGGAGTGGGACTACGCCAGACGAGATCGTAGCCTTCGCAAAACGGGTATACTTTTAGGCCATGAAGCTCCTGATCCTCCCCGTCGCTTTCGCGTCTCTGGCCTTCGGCCAATTGCAAGGCGTTGTCGATATCCATTCCCACGGCGATCCGGACAGTTCGGCTCGCAGCATCGACGTGTTGGATTCCACGAAGATGATGAAGGCAGAGGGCATGCGCGCCGTCGTGCTGAAGAACCACTATGCGCCCACGGTGCAGGCGGCTTATCTGGTTGCGAAACTGGTGCCCGGCATCGATGTTTTTGGCGGCATCGCTTTGGATCTCGCCGTCGGCGGCGTGAATCCGGAAGCGGTGAGCCAGGCGGCCGCTTTCGCGGGCAAGAAGCTGCGCATCGTGTGGATGCCGACCTTCGATTCCGAGAACAACGTGAAGTTCTTGAAGCAGACGCGCAAGTTCGCGCCGGTGGCCAAGAACGGCCAACTGTTGCCGGAGACCATGGAGATTCTGAAGATCATCGCCAAAGAAAATATCGTGATGGCGACGGGCCACTCCTCCGCGAGTGAAGACCTGCTGCTGGTGCGCGAAGCCAAGAAGCTGGGCATCACGCACATGGTGGTAACACATCCCCTCTACGCGCCGATCCACATGACCATTGCGGAAATGCAGGAAGCCGCGAAAATGGGCGCGTATCTGGAGTTCTGCGGCAACTCCATCCTGCCGACGCAGCCTAAAGACGGCCAGATTCCGGTGGCCGAGTACGTAAAAGCCATTCGCGCCATCGGCGCCGAGCACGCCATCCTTTCGAGCGACCTCGGCCAGAAGATCAACCCGGTGCACACCGAAGGCTGGAAACAAATCCTGCAAATTATGACCAAGGCCGGCCTCAGCAAGGCGGAACTCGACATGATCAGCAAGACCAATCCGGCGAAACTTCTGGGATTGCAGTAGTATGCGTTGCGCACTGTTGGCGGCACTTTCCGCGGCCACCTGCCTTGCTCAATTGCAGGGCGTGGTCGATATTCACACGCACGGCGCTCCGGATAACCGCCCGCGCAAGCTCGACGTGATCGAATGGGCGCGCTCCGCCAAGGCATCCGGCATGCGCGCGATTGTCCTCAAGAACCATTTCGCGCCGACGGCGCAGGCGGCGTACCTGGTGCGGCAAATCGTGCCTGGCATCGAGGTCTACGCGGGCTTTTCGCTGGATCGTCCCGTAGGCGGCGTGAACGTCGCAGCCGTGGAACAAGCCAACATTTTCACGGGCAACACGCTGCGGATTGTGTGGATGCCGACCTTCGATTCCGAAAACAACGTGAAGTTCGCCAAATCGAACGGACCGTTTGTTTCCGTATCGAAAAACGGCCGCCTGCTGCCAGAAGTGATCGAAGTTCTCAAGTATCTGGCGAAGAACAACCTGGTGCTGGCGACCGGACACTCCACCGCGGAAGAAGACCTCCTGCTGGTGAAAGAAGCGCGCGCGCTGGGCGTCAAGCAGATCGTAGTGACGCATCCAATGTCGCCGACCATTCACATGACCATCCCGCAGATGCAGGAAGCCGTAAAGATGGGAGCGTTCATCGAGTTCTGCGCCGGACAAGTCATGCCGGGCGCCGCGCCGGCCTGGCGCAATAACGTCAAGCCTTACGTGGATGCCATCCGGGCCATCGGACCCGAGCACGCCATCTTGTCCAGCGACCTGGGGCAGCCTGAAAATCCGCATCCCATGGAGGGGTGGAAGTTGTATCTGGATATGTTCCGCAAAGCCGGACTCAGCAACGCCGACATCGACCGCATGGCCAAGACCAACCCGGCAACGCTGCTTGGCCTTAAGTAAAACGACCGGACCTCAAGTAAACTAGAACCGTTGTGGCCATGACTCCGCGGCTGATACTCGTCCTTTTCACAGCAGGCGCGCTCCTGTGCGCGCAGGTGGCGGCCCCCGACCCCGGCAGGAAAGCCGTCATCGAAGGCAAGGTACTCCGGCTCTCCGGTGAGCCGCTCCCCAAAACGACCGTGCACTTGCGCTCAGTGACGGCGGCTCCCTCCGGACCCTTCACGGCATCGGCGCCTACCGGCTACGTGGTCACCAGCGATTCCAGCGGCAGTTTCCTGTTCGACAGTATCGATCCCGGGCGCTACGTGCTCTCGGCGGAGCGTACCGGTTACCTGCAGCAGTGGTTCGGCGCTAGAGGCCCCAATCGTCCTGGATTGTCGCTCACGGCGGGCGCGGACGCGCCGCTCAAGGATCTGGTCATCACGCTCACGCCGCAAGGGATTATTTCCGGTAAGGTCGCGGACGAAGACGGCGAACCACTGGCGTTTGCCGGAGTTTCCGTCTACCGCATGGGGTATCAAGGCGGCCAGAAGCAGTTGGTGCGCGCGGGTTCGGCCGTCTCCGCCGCGGACGGTAGTTTCCTGGCTGGCTTTCTGGCGCCCGGAAGGTACTATGTGAGCGCCTCCGACAACCGCGCGACGATCAACGGCGGCGTCGCGGAGCGCCCCGGCAACAAGGCGGAGCAAAGCGGTTACCTCACTACCTACTATCCAAACGTTCTCGATCCGGCGACGGCGGTGCCCATCGACATCGGCGCGGGAACCAGCATGAGCGGAGTCGAGATCCGCCTGATCCGCGGCCGTCTCCTGCGGATACGGGGCCGGCTTACCGGGTCCCTGCCGTTGCCCGGCAGCGTGGTGCTGGCGCCGAGCACGCAGGGTCTGCCACAGCCCGCTCCGGTGCAGAGCGATGGAACATTCCTGTTTCAGAGTGTTTCGCCGGGCGAATACACCATCCGCTCCAATCGCGGCGGCCCGCGCAATCCGGGACAGCCGCCTCTCTCCTTCGTCTACGCGCGCGTGAACGTCCGCGACCAGGATGTGGAGGGCCTGGATATTCCGCTGGGCGTCGGGCGCGAACTGGCGGGAACCGTCCGGCTCGAAAGCGAACAGGCCGCGGGCATCGCAAACGTCCGTGTGGCGCTGCAAATGGTGGGTGGAGCCTACGATAGTTTTGGCTTTCAGAACGCCGTGGCCCGTCCGGACGGAAGCTTTGGCATGCGTGGACTGGGGCCGGAGAAATACCGCGTCAGCGTCAGCGGACTGCCGCAGGGCGTCTATGTGAAGTCCGTTCGTTTTGAAAATGTGGACGTCACGCACGATTACCTGGATTTGACGTCCGGCTCCGGCGGCGCGCTGGACATTTTGCTGTCACCCAAGGCCGCCGGCGTTTCCGGCGTGGTACGCAATGAAAAAGGCGACCCCGTGCCCAACGTGCCCGTCACACTGTGGACTCCCGGGCGGCCGCCGAACGGCGTCTACGAAGTTCCGCGAACGGCAAGTACCGATGGAAGCGGCGCCTTCCAGATTTTCAATCTGGCTCCTGGGGAGTATCGAGTGGCTGCGTGGGAGGATGTGGAAGCGGGACTGGCGCAGAATCCGGACTTCCGCGCGCGCTTTGAAAGCACGGCGGCGAAGGTGGAAGTGCAAGAGTCCACCCACGCCACCGCGGATACCAAGTTGGTTGGCCGGGATGCGATCCAGGCCGAAATTGACAAGCTGCCCTAGCCGCCGCCAGCGGCGTTAAGAGCTTAGCGGGTGGCCGCTCAAGTGCGGCGCCGCAATCGCCACTTAGTGCATCATGGTTCCGGACGGGCCGTGCAGAGACATCAGCACCAGCGTGCCGTTAATCTTGCTGAACCAGTGCGGTGTGTTGGCGGGTACGAAGAAGAAGTCGCCCTTCGCAACTTCGCGGACATTACCGCCTTCAATGCCGGTGCCGCCAAGATTATCCGCGTTGTTCCGCTTTTCGTTGGTGAGTTTGCCGCCCGTGACCAAGGTACCGGACCCTTCGACGACATAGAACATCTCCACTTCCTTCTCATGAAGGGCGGCGGGGCCGATCGAAGCGCGGTATTCCAGGTTCACATTGTAGGGAGCGTTACGAATGAGCGGCGACGCGATGGTGGGCTGGTCTTTGCGATCGGCCTTGGACTTGGCGATCATGCCTTGCACGTCGGACGCGGACGTATACAGTTTCTGCGCGGGTGCCTGCTGTGCCACCGCTGCCGCGGCGAACAGGGTCATAGAAATAGCGATTGCGATGGTACGCATGGTAAGCCTCCAGTAGTAATTCGGCCTCTAGACCGACTTCCGAAATCCTAACACACCCGTCGGAAAGGCCACAACGCTGACAAGCCTCAAGGACCAATTACAGGCTAGCCCTGAGCCGCGTGCCATCAGCGAATTTCCAGATGCAGTACGCCGCCAGCGCGGCAAGGCCGTGTTTTAAGGTGTGACCGCTCAGCGGCATTACTGAGTAAATCGCGGCATCGGAAAACTCGGCGAATTTCGCCAGAACATAACAACCAAAGGCTCCTCCGAGATACCGCCTACCAGTCGAGCGCCAAAACGCGGGCAACATCACCAGTCCAGGACCAAACTGAGCTACCGCGTAAGGTCGAAGATCGCCGGTCACGTTCCACCACAAGACGCTGGCCATGCCGCAACCCAGCAAGGACAGCAGAATCCACAATTCCCAGCGTTGGTCTCTGCCTTGAGCAATCAGTCCCGCGAGAAGAGACATGAACACGAGCGTTATGGGCAAGCGGTCCCACACCAGGCGCGCGTCATCGGGCGCGACGTGGTAATAGGCCGATCCGAACGCGGTCAGGACCAGTCCAGTGAAGAGTACGCGATTCATGATGCCGCGGACGCTCCCCAATCCCACCACGCCGAGAATGGCGAAAGGAAGATTGGAAGCCACGTTCCAGAAATTGGGGATGCCGAACAACCCGCGCGCGTCCGCGAAGGCGTGGTAGCTTTCCGGCTGCGCGATCGCGGGACCGAAGATCAGAAATACGCCCACGATGAGCGACGAGCCAGTTAACCAACGGGATCCGATGAGGGGTGGGCCCTGGGTTGAGGTCATAGGCTGGGCTCATACTCGACTCTAGCGTTTGCCCTACCCGACCGCGAGCATCACCCCACTTCGAGCATCACCCATCCGGGAAGGCTCGCGGGTTGGTTGCCCTCAAAAATCACGCGGCGGGTTTTCGGGAACGGCATGCCGGTCTGGATGGCGCGCTGGTAGAGCGGCATGCTGCGCAGAATCTTGCGGTAGGCGTCGTCTTCGGTATTCAGATAGGCCGATTTGCCCAGCAATCCCCCGCCCCAGCCAATCGACAGCAGGCAGGCGTGGCGGCTCGCCCGCACTTCAGACAGGCGCGCTTCCAGTTGTTCAATCTTGGTTAGGAGCCTGGTCATCCCAGTCCGCTGAGCGTAGTCCTTGTGCCGCGTGAGTTGGCCTTCGGCGTAACGATTGGAAGCCTGGAATAATTTGACTCGATCACCCTCGGAGCGCTCATGCCACCCGCCGTCGAATGCCGTGCCGGGGGAAGCCATCTCGGCAAACAGAAGCGCGCTGTCGTCCACGCGTTTGGCGTCCACCGAACCACGCTGCGATTTCCAGCCGAGTTCAAGCTTGTCGCCTCCGCGCGCGACCAGCGTCGACGTGCGCACCAGGTACACTTTCATGCCGGAATAGGTGACCACGCCCGAATCCGCTACCGAGACGCGGCGCATGCGGCTCGCGCCGGAACCGCCGAGTGCGGCGTCCTCGGCTTTGCTCGCGAAGTAGCGCGGCACGCGGTCTTCCACGCGCTCGGCCAGATCGTGAACCGTTTTCTCGTTCCAGCGGTCGAACACGGACCCAGTGCGCAGCGCTCCCTTGAGCGCCGTAGCCGGCAAATACGGCCCGCTGGCATTGGTCGCGAACGTGGGAATGAACAGATCCGCCGCCTGGGCCCGTTCAAAGAAAGCCACGGAACTCGCGTGCTCAAAAGGTAGCCGCCGCCCGGCGAAGTTCTGCGCAAAGCCACCCCACGACGCGAAGTCCAGCTTCTCGGCCTTCTTGAGTTGCGCGAGATACCCTTCCAGGCGCGGACCTTTGGCGAGCAACCGGAAGATGCGGCGCTGATCCAGCACGTTGACGTGATCTTTCCAGACCATGTAGTCGATCGGCGACAGCTTCTGGCCATCGCCCACCAGCGTCGGAGTCAGACACGTGACACGGTACTTCATGATGCGACTGGCACCTTCAATGGAACGCGCAAGGAGAGCGCAAAGCCCGCGCGATACACGGGATGCGGAAAACCTTCCGGAGCGACATCGCTTGCCGAGCCTTGCGGTTCCGCCGTGGCGACGACCACGGAACCCTCGGCCACCATGCGCGTACTCTTTTTCTGTTCGCCCCAGCCCGCCGCACTCTCGATGCGGCCGCTCCGCGTGGCCAATGCGTAATTGCCGCGCTCCCAGTCGACGCCATCCGCTTCAGAGGCATGAAACAGCGACAGCATCCAGTAGGCGGTCTCGCCCTGCGGCTCGCCGCTGCCACGCATCAGCAAATCGGGCAGCGCGCCATCGGTAAAGGCGGGCATCTCCGCGCGTCCCCAGCCGCGTGAACGCTCTCCGCCAAATCCGGAATCGGCGAGCAGCCGGATCGCCGCCCTTACCCGTTCCCCCCATACTTCTTGCGCGGCGTCATCGGCAAAAGCAGCCACGAACCAGACGCCGCAGCCCGCGGCAAATTCAACGCAAGCCACCGAGTGCGGAGCCACGCCTTCACCGGCGCGATCCATCGCCGCGCTGGAGCGCACGGAGGCGCGGAATAACGTGGAACCGGGAGGCGCTGACGACGGCATCAGGCATTCGCTCTCGCCATCCACCACCCAGGCGTCTTCGCTCAGCGGCTTTCCCGCGAGCAACGTCTCAACCACTTTTAGCGGAACGAAACGCGCGCCCTTCCAGCGAACTTTCGAGGAAGCAACGGGAGGCCAGATATGACGAGGCGGCACGACATACACCGTGTCCTGGTGGAACGGGAAGCACGAACTGAAGCGGACCGCCGGTTGAGGGCTCCTCGCGGTCGCGTCGAGCCACTCTTCGAGTGCGCCTAGGCGCGCCATCGCGGCGCACACGGCTGAGTACAGCGCGTCGCTATGATAAACGCGGTCCACGCGGTCGCGGTCGCCCGAATCCGGGCCAACGCGCCACGGACCCGTGGGCCTTAGGCGTATGAGAACTGCCGGCATGATCTAGCTAAGCTTCTCGCCGAATGCGGAATCGTTCACCAGGCTTTGCACGGCCGCCAGATCGGCGCCGGAGGCCAGTTCAGCTTCCGCACTTCCCGCAGAGTAAAACGCACGGTTACGCCACGCGAGCGTCAGATTACCGAGCCGCACGCGCCCGCTGCCGCGCGAGCCGCCACCACCGAGGGCGTCGTCTTCCAGCAGCCGTAAGCCTTCGATCAGCCGTGCCGCCAACGCCTTATCCTCTTCGCAAAGGACGTCGAGCACCATGCGTACGCGGAAGCGCGCGCCCGCCGGTACGCGTTCGAGCGTACGAGGATTGGCCTGCGAGGTAATGCGATCGATGGCGTTCTCGCTCTTCACCTCGGTGATTTCATCGTCCAGGTTCTCCCGCATCTGCGCCGTAATGCTGGACGCATCCAGCGGCGCATCATACACCGTGAGCCGCGCGGGCGTCGCCTGGCGGGTGTCGAGAGCCTCACCTTGCACGCGATCCATGCGCCCCGGATTGCGGCCGAACAGCAGACAGATTTCGTCATCCGGACGGTCACTCTGGTGAATGCGCACTTCCTGCCCCTTGCGCTTGGAGAGATAGACCAGTTCGCCCGGCGCCGTCAATCCGAGCGCGTGCTCCAGCAGCGAGCGGATGCGCCCGCGCAGCGAACTGCCCGGAACGTAAGGTAATCCGAAAGCGTCTTTGACCACCGGGTTATCGGCGCCGCCAATTTCCAGCGACCCCTTGCCTGCGCCGATATGCAGACCGGTTTCGCAGTGCAGGTCGCCCGACAAGATCAACTTGCCGACCAGTTGTAGCTGGGTTTGAGCCGTGTGTGTGCTCATGCAATTTCCGCCTTTACTCGTTGTAAGCCCTATTCGTTATAAGCAACGATGGCTTCAAACAGATCTTTGAACCGCTCGTATCCGTGCGCATCGTTGCGGCGGGTCACCTGCAACAGAAGCCGCTCCAGCGCATCCAGGCTGCGCAGCGAATGCCGCGCGATGGTGTAAGCCAGCCGCGCGCGCAACATCACAAACTGATGCTGCTTTTCGGTTTCGGGAGCGCGCACCGCGCGCCGCACCGCGTTATACAAGCGCCGCAACTGGCTCTTGGTGCCCAAATCCATATCGCGCATGCGCGCCACGACGGCGTGCGCCTGGTTATCCAGGTACAGGCTGTCGGAGATGAGTTTTTCGATATCGATCTCCGTGAACATTTCAAACGGACGGCCGCCGCCGGGACGCCCTTCACGGCGGTCGCCACGTTCTCCGCGTTCTCCTCTATCGCCGCCGCCGGGCCTGCGGTCTCCTTGCGGGCGATCACCATGAGGACGATCCCCTGGAGGCCCACCGCCGCGGCCTTCACGCTTCTCGCCGCCCCGATTGTCTGGACGCGGTGGACGGTCTTCGCGCTTCTGGCCTTCCGGCTTCTGGCCCTGCGGCTTTTGCCCTTGCGGACGGGGCTCGCGCTTGGGCGCCTCGATCTTTACGATCTCGGGCACGGCGGCCGCCGCCATCAGCGAGCCTTCTGCTGGAGCCTCTGGCGCAGGCGCTTCAGGCGTCACTTGGGGTGTCGCTTCGGTTTTTGATTCAGGTGTCACTTCGGGTTGAACGTCATCCATACCAGTAATCCTTTACGCTTCGGCCGATAGTCTGGCCCATTCTAGCGCCACGCGGCCCGCGGGCCGCAACTTTACCGTGATCGCGCTCCTGCCGATCAACTCCGCGATCAGCGCGGTGCGCGCCTTCTGATAGTCTCCACCGCCCCTGCGGGAACCTTCCCGCGACGCCGAAAGAATCCGCCGGATGCGCCGGTGGTAGCGCCACGGCCGTTCGCCCCCCGACTTGCGCGCTTGCCGCTTGGACATCCGCGACTGCGATTCCCGGTAAATTCCGCACAGGTCCCGCAAATACTGCGGAGAGCATCCGAAATCGGCCACCATGCGCAGAAGCTGGTCCCTGAGTCCGGCCGCTTCGGCGAATTGCTTCCATTCCAGGGTCCGCCCCAACAGCCAGACACAGTCTTTGTCGGAGGACTTGGCGGCTTCCAGACGGCGCCCGGCTTCCTCAAAAACAGCGGCGACGGAGGCGTCCTCGGCGGGAGCCAGCGAAAGCGCCATGGTGATCGTCTTCGCTTCGGGTCCGGCGAACTCAGTCAAATTCGTCTCGACGAAGCGGCGGAACAGGCGTTCCATCTCGCGAGCCAGCCCGAGGAGAGCGTCCCAAGCGCCGTACACGGCGAAATCGTCGCCGCCGGAATAAATCACCGTCACCTTGCGCCAGAACTCCGGCATGGAGCACAGCACTTCCAGTTCACCGGCGAAGAACTGCTTGTACATCACAGATAACCGGATGTGCTCCTCAATGGTTTGCGCGCGGCGGATACGGATACCGAAGTTGTCGACGTCGCCACGCAACACGCCCCAGGTATTCAGTCCCGCGGCGCGCGCTGCCAACTCGCCCGTGGAAGCGGGCTCGGAACCATCTTCGTTGGGGGCGGCATGGCGAGCGAAAGGAATGGACTCAGTCGTCCCAGCCAGACTCCAGCGATGCTTCCCGGCTCCCATCAAAATTCGTCCCGGCGTTTCCGGCGACCAACCCACTTCCTGGGCATCGCGCAATTTCCAGCCTAACTGGTGCGCAAAATATTCCCCGGCGCCGGCAAGCGGCGCTTCATCCGCAAATCCGGCCGCTGGCGTGCCACGCAGCAAACTCATCTGCTCATGCAGGCGGCGGCGGACATCGCTCCAATCGCCCAGGTTCTCGGTGGAGCTCCATACGAGCTTCACCATGTTGCCGCTCAACGAGCCGATCTCCTGGGCCGCCGATCTTAGAAACGCATCCGCGCCGGCGCGGGACTCCTCAGGCAGAACCACCAGGAACTGGCCGCCGCCGCTCGACCCCAGCAGGATCTTGGCCAGCCCCAATTCTCCCAGCAGCGCTCTGGGCAGGATTTCGCTCAAAAGGCTGGCCCAGTGGGAGCGCCCCGTGAACGCCTGGTCGTGACCGGCACCCGCGGGGGCAAGCAGGAATTCGTCGATCCCGAGAAGCTTTCCTTGGAGAAAAATCTGCACGCGGCTTATCCTAAAAGCGAAATCACCACTTTAGCACGGCACTTTTGGACGGGTGGTCTGGCGCGTTGGCCCGCTAGTCCGCAAAGGGCGCGCGGGCACCCTCAGTTCCAGAAGTAAGCAGCCCGCGCGCTCCGTTTTTCGGGCTTTAACGGCCTACCCGAAGCGCTCTTTCAGGAATTCCCAGATCCGCAAATGGCGGCCGGGACAGCGGGTCCAGGGCGCGAAGCTGACGATGCTCATCTTGCGGTCCACCCATAGGCCGAAGTCGTCGCCGCCGGTGTAGGTCACCCAGAACACCACCCCCGCGTCGCAGGCGTCCACATTCTGGATCTTCAGGGCCGCGGAGTTCTTATAGATACCGCTCGGGCCCCAATCCTCTGCAAATTTCTGTGGAGGATAATACTTGGGGCTGTCTGCCGTCTCCCACATTTTATAGGCTTCCGCGTACTTCTGTTCCCGCAGGAGCGTGAGGAAATGGTTGATCGTGCGCTCTTCGCTCCAATTCCGGAAGTAGAAAAAAGCGGAAGTGCCCACGATCAGGGCAACCAAACCCCAGACGACAATCTGCTTGGTGCGGCGTTCCCGCTTTACGTCGGTTACGCCGTACTCATCCAGGTATCCCGCCATATTGCTGCCCGCCTATTCCACCGTTTACTTCGCCGGATAGGTCTTATCGTAGGCGGCGATCGCTTCCTCGGTGACCTCCAGCGCCGGCTTGAAGAAAACTGTATTGGCGGTGTCCACAACCACATCGAGACCTTTTTCATCCGCCAGTTTCTTGACGACGTCGGTCATCCTCTCCGAGCCTCGCTGCAAGATGTCCTGACGGTCCTTTTCGGCCTCACCTTGCACATCTTCCGTGATACGCTGCGCATCGCGCTGTTTGCGCTGGCCTTCCACCTGCAGATCCGCGGCCTGCGCGGCAAGCTTCGGATCCTGCAGCTTGGCCTGGATTTCGGTCAGGTCTTTCTGCAACTTTTCCAATTGATCTTGTTTGGGCTTGTACTTGGCCAGCAAGTCGCCAGAAGCCCTTTTCATCTCCGCGGTTCCCAGCAGGGCCCGCTGAAAATTAATTACGCCTACCTTCAATTGCGCCGAAGCAACTTGCGGAGAAAGAAGGACGGCCACCCCAGCGAAAACCACAGGCAACAGCGCGGATCGAAATGCGGAACAAGACATGATAAGAACTCCCATGGCAGTTATTCTATCAGGGTGCGGAAAAAGTGGGCCGCCCCCCACTCCCGCCGCTCCCTTCCCTAATTTCCCAACTCAGCCGAATCCAGTTTTTCGCCATTCGGCTTGAATACTTCCACGCGCGCCTTGGCCCCGTTCACCTTAACCACCATGAAGTTCTCGGTTTTCGCGGTCTTCACCGTGATCCCCGCCGGCGGCGCGTCCACGTCATACAGAGGAGCGCCTCCCCCTCCGCTCACGAAGTAATGGATGCCTTCCTTCCAATAGTGTTGATAGTTGTGGTCGTGCCCAAAAAAGGCCCCCGCAACACGATACTTGCGAAAGAGAGGTTCCAAGGCGGCCATGTGCTGATTTTGCCCTTGGCGGCTCTTCACGGCGGTCATGGGAGGATGGTGCGCGAAAATGAAGCGGAATCGCGCTCCCTGTGAATTCTTGAGATCGGCTTCCAGCCACCGGGTCTGCTCCTCCCATTCGGCGTCCCGCGCGATTTTATCCGGACCGATGCTGCCGATATTGCTGTTCAGTACGATCAGATGCGCGCTCCCCCAGTCAAAGGAATAGTAGGAGCGCGCCTCCATGAAATCGTAATAGTTTCTGGCGTTGAACTCGTGGTTGCCCAGGGCCGGATAGTATGCGGCCTTACGCAGCAATTCACGCTCGGCATCGAAAAAGATCGGCCACTGCGCGTGATCGCGGGCATCTTCTACCAGATCGCCGGTCTGGACCACGAAATCCGGTTGAGAGTACTTCAGAATCCCTGCAATCACGGCGCGGTGCACATCGTGCCGGGTTCGGGTGTCGCCATAGACGACAAACTCAAACGGCGCTGTTCTCACCGGAGGCGTCTTGAACGAGCCCTTTCCGGCCTCCCCCGGAAACGCCTGGTAATTTTGGACGGTCCCCGGCTGCAACCCCGTCATATGAATTCTTTCCGCGTGCAGCGCTGGGGCCTTGTGTTCCCATTGGAAACCGTGCGAGGCTTCACCAGTTTGCACCATCCACATTAACGTGGCCGAGGTTGGAGTGGCATTCACTACATAGGGGCCGCCAACGATCTTTCCTCCGTTCGTTGGTTGGGCCCAAGCGGACCGCGCGGCGGAAGCGCCCATAAGCAGCGCAATGCCGAACACGGGCAAGCAGCACCACATGGCGGTCTTCTTCATTCAGTTCTAACTCGTCTAAACTTGCGCCCTACTTTAGCATTTCCGAGAGAACCCGCCCGACGCTGCCGCTGGGCGTCTCGACGCCGAGAATCGTGGCCAAAGTCGGAGCGATATCGTTGGGAGCGACGTTGGCGTGATAACCGCCCGGCTTGACCCTCGCGCCCCAAAACAAAACGGGTACGTGCGTATCGTAGCCATACGGCGTTCCGTGAGAAGTGCCGGTGGCGCCAAAGATCCAATAGGGTTCCAGGAGGAACAATACGCTGCCGGAACGAGCCGGATTGAATCCGTCGCGCAGACTCGCGCCGAGCTCGTCGGCGGCAACCTGGCCGCCTGCGAGTTGCGTGTGCGTGTACACGCGCGAAACGTGAGGGAAACCACGGACTACATTGGCTGCCACCAGCTCCGCTTCCGCGGGATCCGCCGCCGTCTGCGGATTCAGATAGATCCCGGCTTCACTGGCATACGCAACCCAATGCGCGCCGCCGAATTTCGCCTGTAGGGCGCTTTCCACTGCCGCCTGCACGGCCTTGGCGTCGAATCGCCCGCCCGGCATCCTGCGCTTCTGGTTTTCTTCGGGAAGCGGAGCGACCCCGTGATCGGCCGTGAGCACGGCAATCACGTTCCCCGCTCCCGCCTGCGCTTCGGCGGCTTTCAGAAGGTCGCCCACCAGTTTATCCACGGTCACCGACAGTTCATGTGCCTCCGGCGAATCCGGCCCGTAACGATGTCCGACGTAGTCGTTGGCGGAATAGCTCACTGTCAGCACATCGATCTTAGGGCCCGTCCCCAGCTTTTCGGCGCGCAATGCGCGCAGAGCGAACTGTTGGATCAGATCATTACCGTACGGTGATGCTTCCAATTCGTTATAGAGCGGCTTCCCGCCAGCGGGGAGTTTATGGTCCAGCCATTTCTGGCCTGCATACTTGTCGCCGGGACGGCCTTGATTCACGTCCGTCACCCACCCCGGCAGAGCAGCGAAGTAATAGGTGCTGCTGACAAAATTTCCGCTGTTGCCGTCAAACCAGTAGGCGGCATCCGCCGAATGGCCCGCCGGGAGAATCGCGGCACGATCTTTTGCCGAAACCCCGATGACCTTTCCGCCCTTGCCTGAAATCTTCAGTTCGTCGCCCAGGGTAGACTGCAGAAGGCGCCGCGGCGAAGCTCCGGTCCCTTCCGCCCCCAGCAGCCGAGTCGTGCTATCGAACACGCTAGTGACAGCCCTGCTCGTCGTGCGGTCCCACCATTCGTTGCCCACGATTCCTGACATCGCCGGCGTCGCGCCCGACAGAAACGTGGAATGGCCCGTGGCCGTGACCGTCTGATAGTGACGGTAGCGTGCGTTGGTGAAATTCGCGCCTTCGTCGAGCATGCGCTTGAGTCCGCCCGTGTATTCGGAGCGGAAGCGAGTCAGGTAGTCATAGCGGAACTGGTCGATGACAATCGCGACTACCAGCTTGGGCGAAGCCGGCGCAGCGCCGCGTTGCTGAGCCAGCGCGGGAGACACCAACGCCAAGCAGATCCACAAGACGCCGCTCAAACCGGTTCGGGCGCGCATTATTGTTCCAAGAGGGAGCCTACTGCCGCGCTTCCCGCGCCAAACGGGTTTTCGCCGCCTCCAGCTTCTTCTTCACCTGCGCGATTTCATCGGGCCGCATTTCGGCGGGAGAACTCGTCGCCCATTCTTTGAGCGAAACTTCCCATTGCGCCACGGCTTCCTTGACCTTAGACTGCTTGACCAGCACTTCGGCCATGTGGTCGTGCACGGTGGGGTCGCGCGGCGTCTTCTCCAGCGCCTTCTGCAGATTCTTCGCCGCGTCATCCAAGCGCCCCAGGCGGTATTGCACCCAGCCGAGGCTATCGAGGTAAGCGCCATTGCCGGGATCGTGTTCCAACGCCTTATTAATCAATCCCAGCGACTCTTCCAGACGGATATTGGCGTCGGCCAGCATGTAGCCGATGTAGTTCATCGCCCCCGCGCTCTCCGGGCTGAATTTAAGAACCTTACGGAACTCGACTTCGGCCTGGTCCAGGCGCTTGCGGCGCTCAAACATCGCCCCGCGCATGAACCACACGCCTTCTTTTTCCTCATTGGATTCGGAAAGCTTCTCCGCTGCATCCAGCGCCTTGGCCATGTCGTCCCAGCGCTGGCCTTTTTCATAGACGCTGGCGAGAGAAGTGTAAACTTCACGGTCCTCTTTACCACCCAGCATCTTCTTCAGGTCGGAGGCCGCATCCTCAGTCTTGCCCATGTCCGCCAGCAGTGTGTTGCGGGTGACGCGCAGCACGCGGTCATCGGCGTACTTCTTCGAAGCCGCTTCCGCTTCCTGCTGGGCTTTGCCGAATTCCTTGGCGTTGCGGTAAGTTTCAATCACTTCCGCGGCCGAGCGCGGGCCCAGCGCCGGATCCAAATCCGCCAGCTGCCGGTATGTCTCCACCGCCAGTTCGGTCTGGTCATGGCCGCGGTAGAGCGCGGCCAATCTTTCCAGCAACGCCACGCGATTGGCCCGCTCCGACGGATTATAGTTCCGCTTGGCCGTGGTGGACAGAATGTCCTTGAGCACTCCCGTGGCTTCGTCGAGCTTATCCTCGGCTTCGAGAATATTCACCTCGTTGTAGCGCACCTCGACCGAATTCGGCTGCAATACCTTGGCTTTGTCGCTGGCCTCGCGCGCCTTCGTGAAATCGCGTTCCTGCCGGTGGATTTGCGAAATGCGCAAATAGGACTGGGCATCGGCCGGATCATCCTTCACCAATTGCTCATAAACCGCCAGCGCACCCGCGTAATCTTGCGCCAGCAGCAGATCCTGCGCCATGGTGCGCTTTACTTCGCGCTCATTGGGAGGATTGGTGGCCAGCAGCTTCGCCAGCACTCCGGCGGCGCTCTTGAAATCGCGCATCTGCTCGTAAGCGGCCGCCAGCGCGCCCAGACTGCGGGCCGACGGGCTCTTGTCCGCCAGCTTCTTCAATAACTCGGTTGCTCTGGGCGTGTCGCCCAGGTCGCTATAGACCAGAGCCAGTCCGGTCAGCGCGTCTTCGTTGTCGGGCTCGGCGTCCAAGACCTTCTTATAGGCCTTTTCGGCGTCGACGGAATTGTCGGAAGCCTTATACAGCCGCGCCAGCATCAGCCAAGCCGACAAATCGCGCGGCGCCAGTGAGGTGATCTTCTGATACTGCTCAATCGCCTTCCGCAGCATGTTTTCGTCGACTTTACCCGAGCGCCCGTCGCCCACCATGCGCGTGAAAATCCGCGCCAGCAGGCGGTGCGCGTTCAGATCGTTGGGATTCTGTTTGAGTATCTCTTCCGCGTCGTTCTGGGCATCGCGCAAACGCCCGGCCTGGATATAGAGGTCCGAAAGCTCCTCGCTCAGCATGGCCGTGGTGGGGTCCGCCTTAATGGCTTCCTTGTAGTTCTCGATGGCCTTGTTGACGAAATCTCCCCGGTTGCCATACATGCTGGCCTGCTCGGCGTACATGTGGCCCAGCGCGTAGTGATAGTAGGCGGAGGCTTTATCTACTTTGGGAGCCGCCTGTTGGGCCCAGGAGAATGGGACACCAATGACTCCAAGTATGGTGATGAGCAGAGCTTTACGCATTGAGCCTCGTCTCGCCTTCCCCGGCCTAAACCGGTCCGCGGTAACAAGTATACTGGCTTGCCCGCATTACGATAATAAAACAATCCCGTGAACGTCAGGAGACCCCAAGTCACGCAGCCCCAACAACCCCTCCTGGTAGTGGTGGGCCCCACCGGTTCCGGCAAGAGCGCCCTAGCCATCCATCTGGCCAGACAATTCGGCGGCGAGATCGTGAACTGCGATTCCCTTCAACTGTACCGGGGCTTCGACATTGGGACCGCGAAAACACCGCCCGCTCAGCGCGGCGGAATCCCCCACCATTTGTTCGACGTGCTTACCCCGCTGGAAAGTTACTCGGCTGGCGAATATGCGCGCTTGGCGCGTACGGTGATTGCGGAAATAGCCGCGCGGGGCCAGTTGCCGGTGGTCGTGGGAGGCACCGGCTTCTACCTGCGGGCGTTACTCGAAGGGCTGCCCCCCCTGCCCGCGCGCGACCCCCAACTACGCGACCGGTTGATGGCTCGCGAGGAAGCGCGCCCCGGCAGTCTGCACCGGATTCTCTCCCGGCTCGATCCCACCGCTGCCGCGCGCATTCATATTCACGACGTGCGGAAGACGCTGCGCGCTCTCGAACTGCGGCTGCTCACGCGGAAGTCGCTGCCGCCGGTGGAGTCGGCGCAAGCGCTCCAGGGCTACTCGGTGTTCAAGCTCGGTCTCGACCCGGACCGCGCGGCGCTGCACAAGAAATTGGAAGCGCGCACGCGGGAGATGTTCGCGCACGGACTCATCGAAGAAGTCGAAGGACTGCTGCGCAGCGGCTGTACGGGCGAAGAGAAACCCTTCGAGTCGCTGGGCTGCAAACAGGCGCTGGCCCATCTGCGCGGCTCGCTCACCCGCGAGCAGGCCATCGAATCCACCCTGATCGAAACTCGCCAGTATGCCAAGCGCCAGTGGACCTGGTTCCGCCGCGACCCCGAGATCCACTGGCTAAAAGGGTTTGGGGATGAGTCGGAGGTGCAGGAGCAGGCGGAGGCGCTGGTCGAGGCTCACTTCAACTTGGCGAGGCGTTGATCCAAAGTCCAGAGGTGTGTGCCGGACACGAGAGATGCGGCAAGCAGGTGAGCGTCGATCCAGCCGATTCCTTTGGCCCACAGCCGGCGGACCTCAATGGCTTCCAGCACGACAGAATCGGGGAGTTGTGCAACGGCGGGAAGATGCGCTAACCGGTGCAGCGTCTCCGCGCGGTGCGCCAGATTACCGCAGGCGAGTTCGCCGAGTATCATCGGGTGCATGACGACTTCCCCTGCTTCCAATAACTCACGGAGTCGTGGGCTGCCATGCCGGAAGTGCTCCACCCAAACAGATGTGTCGGCCAGAATCACGCGGATAGCTTTTCGCGCCGGCGAGGGATCGGGCGTAGTTTGGGCATGGACCCTCCCAGCGCGACCAACGCCCTGGCGCTCTCGCGCGCGATGAGTTCCTCAAGCCCGCGATGCACCAAAGCGGTCTTTTCGCGAATCCCGGTGAGCCGTCGGGCTTCTTCAAGCAACTCGTCATCCAGGTTCATCGTCGTCTTCATATGTATGAGTATGTACGATTCATATATACTAGCGCAAGGGGAGCGGCGACAGATTATTGGGAACTGTCGTTTGCCAACCGCGCAAGCCTCCCTGGACTGGGATCGGAGAGAGCATCGCGTTTTGCCCCGTTACTCCCAGTATTGCTTGCAAGCAGTACTGAGACTTCATAGCGTGAATACTGGCAAAAAGGGAAGAATTGTTCTTGCCTTTCCGACGGGGGGGGGGGCAAGGGTACAGGGGCATACTACATAAACTATGCTCAAGATCTCGACTCTCCTTCACGCCAGGCTCTTGTTCTCGGCAGGGGCCTTGATTATCGGGTTGCAGGCCGCACACGCTGCGCCGCCACCAAAATTCGTTATGTTCGACGTCGCGGGTGCTTTGTATACAATCCCATCGGCGATCAACAATGTGGGGGCCGTTGCGGGAAGATATTACGATTCCGCAGGCCAACTACATGGCTTTGTTAGGGACGGTGCCGGTACGATCACTACATTCGACGTCACTGGCCATTTAACTACGGTTCCGCGAAGTATCAATAACTTTGGCGTGATCGCGGGCGTGTCGGAAGGCCAGTTGTGCGGTCATGGTTTCATAAGGGATACCAATGGTGCGATCACCAGCTTCGATGTCCCGGATGCCAGTTCCACATGCACCACCAGCATCAATGATCAGGGCCAAGTGGCCGGATACTATTTTGTTGCTCCTACATTCGTTGGTTATACATCCGGTGGATTCGTGCGAGAACCTAATGGCGCCATCACTACGTTCCAGGTTTCGGGCGCCCTACATACTCGTGTCACTAGCATCAATAACAAAGGCGTTGTGGTGGGTTATACCCAATATGTCTCCGACGGTCCATCGCAAGGTTACATACGCGACGCGGCCGGCGCGATTAGTGCGTTCAGCGTACCGGGTGCCCTCTTCACAGCGGCATTAGACGTTAACAATAAAGGCGATTTAACAGGAAATTATTACGACGGCGCCACTACCCATACCTTCGTTCGTTACAACGACGGCACTTTAGTTACGATTAGCATTCCTGGCTCACTTGAGGAGCGTGTGGGAGGGATTAACGAAAAAGGTGACGTCGTCGGGTATTCCTACGACACATCGGCCCACGGCTATCTACGGGCTAAGGACGGCAGTGTGACTAGGTTTGACTTACCCGGCAGCTCTCCGTCGTTTGAGATGTATATCAATAGCGCGGGTGTCGTGGCGGGGACCATCGACTTCCACGGCTATATCGGGAAACCTTAAAGCCTCCCGAAGTCCAATCATCGAGGTTGATAAGGAGCCTCGGCACCCCGCTAGTGGCTGCTAAACTCAAGTCGAATGCGGATGTTCCCGCTCATTCTCGTCACGCTCGCCGCCGGAACACTCGTTCATGCCGACAACGCCGCGGTTCTCCCCTTCGTCAACCGGACCGCCGTGACCGATCCGGTGCAGGCATCGCTCGATTGGATCGGTGAAAGCATCGCCGAAACCGTGCGCGATGCGGTCGCGGGCAAAGGCGTCATTACGTTTTCCCGCGCCGAAACGGTCGAAGCGTACCGCCAACTGAACTTGCGCACGCTGGGGCCGCTGACCCAGGCCTCGATGCTAAAGATTGGCGAGACTCTCGACGCCGAGCAGGTGGTCTACGGTGGATTCGAGTTTGCCCCCGACCCCGCCGCGCCCAGCGGTGTAAAGGAAGGTTCGCTAAAAATTTCCGCGCGCATCCTGGACCGCCGCCGCATGAAACAGAGCGCCGAGTTCCAGGAAACCGGCAACCTGGAAGACCTGCTCACGCTACAAGCGCATCTCGCGTGGCGCGCGCTGGAACTGCTGGCGCCCAAACTCGCGCCTCCGGAATCCGAGTTTCGCGCTTTGCGGCCGCCCGTTCGACTGGACGCCGAAGAGAACTACGTCCGCGGAATCCTCACCCGCATGCCGGACCAACAGGAACGCTTTTTCCTACAGGCCGCGCGGCTCGACGCCCGCTTCGGCCATCCCAACTTCGAACTGGGCAAGATGCACTATGACCGCAAGGAATACCGGCAGGCCGCCGACTGGTTACAAAAGGTGGCGCCGGAAGACGTCCACTACCGCGAAGCCAGCTTCCTGCTCGGGCTCGCGCTGTTCCGCTTCGGAGACTTCGCCGGATCGCAGACCGCGTTTCAGACGGTCGCCGACGCCGTGCCCCTCAGCCCGGTCTTCAACAACGTCGGCGCGGCGCAGAGCCGGCGCGGCCTGCCCCAGGCGATCGACTCCTTCCGCAAGGCGCTGGAAGGCGACCCGAACGACCCCGTCTACCACTTCAACCTCGGCTACGCGCTATGGAAAAAAGGCGATTTCACCGCCGCCGTCGACCGCTTTCGCGCCGTGCTCGACCGGCAGTCCGATGATGAGATGGCCACGCTGATGCTGGGCATGTGCCTAAAAAAACAGAACACACGCCCGGGCGATCCGCGCCTGGAAACGCTGGAGCGCCTGAAGACCAACTTCGAGGAGCGCGCGTACCAGCAGTTGAAGGCGCTGGTGAATCCGGCCAAGCCCTAGGTATAATTCGGGAAGCCAAATGATTGAGTCCTTCGGAGTTTCCGACCCGGGCTGCATCCGTGGTAACAACGAGGACTACTTCCTCCTGCTGCCATCCGCGGGCTTGTATGTAGTCGCCGACGGCATGGGTGGTGCCCAAGCGGGCGAACACGCCTCCCGCCTGGCCGTGGAAACGGTTCGCGACGTCATTCAAAAGGCGCCCCAGCCTGCTTCACCCGATGATCTCCTGGACGCTTTCGCCGAAGCCAATCAGCGCGTCGCCAAGGACGCCGCGGCCGATCCCAGCCGCGAGGGAATGGGCACCACGCTGGTCGCCGCTTTGGAATCTGGCAAGGATCTCTTTATTGCCAGCGTCGGTGACAGCCGGGCCTATTTTTTTAACGGCAGCAAGCTCAATGCAATCACCGAAGATCAGACCTGGGTCAACGAAGTGGGCCGCCGCCTGGGCCTCGACGACGACACCTTGCGCATTCATCCCATGCGCCATGTGCTGACCATGGCCATCGGCATCAGTGGACAACTGCGCGTGCACCACTACCACGTGCCGACGAGTCCCGGCGCGATGGTTCTGCTCTGCAGCGATGGACTGCACGGCGTGACGCCGGATGAAGAGATCCGCGCGATTCTCGCCGCCGGCGGCACCCCGGAAGCCATTTGCCGGAAGCTGATCGAGCAGGCCCGCGCCCACGGCGGCCCGGATAACATCACGGCCGTGCTGCTAAAAATACATAATTAATCTTGTTTTTTTGGCAAATCCATCATAAGTCCATTGACATAAGAGTATTAAGTATGTAATAAAACATTAATGAGTGTTCCCGAAAACGAAGAGGCCCTGTTTTCGGAGGCGGTTCGGCTGGTCCAGGCAGGCGATTCCGCTGGCATGGCGGCTCTGTATGACTTCCTTTCCCGGGGTCTCCGTTCGTACTTGGCGCGCCAGTTGGCCCCGCAGGATATGCAGGATAAACTTCACGACGTATACCTGGAAGTGGTGCGAGCCATCCAGAAGGACCAGTTGCGGGACCCCCAGAGGCTGATCGCATTTGCCCGTACCGTAGCTCGGCGCAAAGTGGCGGTTTACATCGATACGGCGGCGCGCGGGCGCCGGGACGAAGCCGGCTTCGAATCCGTCTTCCATCTGCCGAGCGCGCTACGTACTCCCGAAGGCGAACTCATCGCCAGGCAGCACAACGAAGTGGTTGGCAAGACGCTGGTCCGGTTGTCCGGCCGGGAGCGGGATATCCTGACGCGTTTCTATCTTCAGGAACAGGATCAGGCGCAGATCTGCGCGGAGATGGGCCTGACGGATACGCAATTCCGGCTCTTGAAGTGGCGCTCCAAAGCCCGTTTCGCCCAACTGAGCCGGAAAGTTCTCCTCGGCCACCTCGGCGTGGCGCGGAGTCCCGCTCGCGCCACAGCCATTCCCGCCTGAACTCCGCAGGCCAGAAACGTTATCCTATACATTCTGATGGGAATGTCTGGGGTGTCTTCACTACTTGCCGGTGTCCGCGTGCTGGATCTGAGCACCATCGTCGCCGGACCTTCGGCGAGCATGATTCTGGCCGACCTGGGCGCTGACATCATTAAGATCGAGCGTATCGGTACCGGTGAGGATGGCCGCGCCATGGGTCCGCATCGCGGCTCCTGGGGCTCTTACTTCGCGGTATTGAACCGGGGGAAGCGCTCGGTCTGCGTCGATATTACAAAGGCCGAGGGACGCGAAACGGTGCTGCGCATCGCCGCGACCTGCCACGTCTTCCTGGAAAACTTTCGCGGCGGCAAGGCTGCGGCGTTGGGGCTCGATGAAGCGGCCGTCCGCGCGCGCAAGCCGGATATCATTTACGCGTCGCTTTCGGCCTATGGGCCGGGCGGCCCCGATTACACGCGCCCCGGCTACGATGCCGTTCTGCAGGCGCGCACGGGCATCATGAGCGTCACCGGAACGGGTGATGGCGCTCCCATCCGCTCCGGGGTTTCGATTCTGGATCTGGGCACCGGAGTCTGGATGGCGCTCGGCGTATTGGCCGCGCTCCTGGAGAAACAGCGCTCCGGCAAGGGCCAGCGCGTGGATGCATCTTTATTCCAGACTGGCGTCATGTTGATGGCGTATCACCTGTTGTTCCGGCAGTTCGCGGGAGTCAACCCGGTCCCGCAGGGTTCCAAGCACACGGCGTTCGCTCCTTATGGCGCCTACCGGGCCGGCGACGGCACCATCATGATTGGGATATCCGGCGACGCGGCGTTCCGGAGGCTGTGCCAGGCGCTGGGGAATCCGCAGTGGGCCGAAGATGTCCGCTTCCGAACCAATCCCGAGCGCGTGCGCAACACGCCAGAGTTGGACACACTGATCAACGGTGTCCTGGGAACGAGACCAGCGGAATATTGGATCGACGCGTTTGACAAGCGGGACGTGGCCTGTGACCCCCTGCAGAATCCCGAACAGATCATGCAGGATCGCCAGGTTCTGGCTTTGCACCAACTGGAGCAAGTCGGCTTGGCTGGCGCGGAACCCGCGCTTCTTCCGCGTTTACCCATCTCGCTTTCCGAAACGCCACCCGCCATTCAGGGTCCGCCGCCAGAAGTAGGACAGCACACCCTGGATGTGTTGCGTGAATCTGGATTTACGGATGCCGAGATTGACAGTCTGCTGAGCAGCCAGATTTGTGGCGCAAGCCCAAGTGCCGGTCCAAGGGAGAACGAAGTTGCATAAATTGAACGCCGAGCAGGAACTGATCATCAGCACCGTCCGCAAATTCGTGGATAAGGAAGTGATGCCCGTTGCCTCCGAACTGGAACACCGCAACGAATACCCGCACGCGCTGGTCGGGCAGATGAAAGAGATGGGCCTGTTCGGCTTGAATATTCCGGAAGAGCACGGCGGCGTGGGCGTGGATACGACTACCTTCGCCATGATCTTCGAGGAACTTTCCCGGGGCTGGCTGGGGTTGGCCGGCGTGCTGGGAACCCACTCGGTCATGTGCGACGTACTGGACCGTTTCGGCACCGAAGACCAGAAGAAGCGTTTCCTTCCCACTCTGGCGACCGGCGAAAAGCGCGGTGGAATCTGCCTGACGGAATCGAACGCGGGCACGGACCTCCAAAACATCAGCACCACGGCCTTACGCGACGGCGATGTCTACCGCGTCAACGGCTCCAAGATGTGGATCACCAACGCGCGCCACGGCAATACGTTTCTCCTGCTGGCCAAGACCGACCCGGCGGCTAAGCCCGCGCACCGCGGTATGAGTGCCTTCATCATTGAGAAGGGCGCGCCCGGCATGACCGTCAGCCGCGACATCGACAAGCTCGGCTACAAGAGTGTGGAAACGTGCGAGCTCCATTTCGATAATTTCCCCGTGCCGGCCGAGAACCTGATTGGCGGTAGCGAAGGCGAAGGATTCAAACAAGTGATGACGGGCCTCGAAGCCGAGCGGCTCAACGTGGCGGCGCGCGGCCTGGGCATCGCACGCGCGGCGTTTGAGGAAGCCATCCGCTACGCGCAGAGACGAAAGACCTTCGGCAAGCCCATCGCGGAATACCAGACCATCCAGAACAAGCTGGCGGACATGGCGACCAAGATCGAGGCCTCGCGGCTGTTGATTTACTCCGCCTGCGAGAAGCGCGACCGTGGCGAACGCTGCGACCTGGAAGCCGGCATGGCCAAGCTGTTCGCCACCGAAACCGCCGCGGAAGTGTCGTTCGAAGCCATGCGCATCCTGGGCGGCAACGGCTATTCCAAGGACTTCCCCGTCGAGCGCTACTATCGCGACGCGCCGCTGGTGGTGATCGGCGGCGGCACCAATGAGTTGCAGCGGCTGATCATCGCACGCAATCTCTTAAAGAAATACAAGGACAACGGATCATGAGCGACCGGCTTTACACGCAGGAGCTGGTCGATTTTCTCCACGCCTTGCGCGCGGAAGCTCTTCCGGCCGATGTGCTCGATCGCGCGCGTTACTTTCTGCTGGATTATTTGGCCGTGGCGATCCGCGGATCAACAGAGGGATCCGCGAGAGCCGTTCAGCGCATGGTGGTGAAGACCGGCGCGGCGGGCAACTCCACAATTCTAGGCACGGCCATCCGCGTCATCCCGGCTCTAGCTGCGCTCGCCAACGGAACTTCCTCGCATGGAGTCGAACAGGACGACACGCACAGCGGCGGGTCCGTTCATTTGGGCACGACCATGTACTCAGTGGCGTTCGCGCTGGTGGAAGCCAACCCTGCAATCCGCGCGGGCGATTTCCTGGCAGCCGTCGTCGCCGGATTCGAAGCCAGCGCGCGCATCGCCATGGCGGTGCAACCGCGCGAACACTACTCCCTCGGCTTCCATCCCACGCAGACTTGCGGCGTCTTCGGTGCGGCCATCACAGCTTCCAAACTTCTAGGCTTGACGGCCGAGCAAACCAGACACGCCGTGGGGATCTCGGGCAGCATGGCCGCCGGAAGCATGGAGTTCCTGGCCGAAGGCGCCTGGACCAAGAGAATCCATCCCGGACTCGCTGCACAGAATGGGATACAAGCGGCGATGCTGGCAGCCGAGGGATTTCTTGGGCCACGCCGCCCGCTCGAAGGCCGCGACGGGTTCCTGCATGGCTACTCGCGCCAACCGTTACCCGAAAGGCTCACCGCCGGGCTGGGTGAGTCGTTTGAAATCCTGCGCACGGCCGTCAAACCTCACGCCTGCTGCCGTTACATGCAAGGGCCCATTGACGCCATCCTGGCGCTGGTACGCGAGCACCAGATCACGCCCAACCAGATCGAGCGGATTGAAACCGCCGTACTCGAAGCCGGCTGGAACATCGTGTGCGATCCGCGGGAGAAGAAGTATCAGCCGGAATGCGTCGTCGACGCCCAGTTCTCCATGCCCTTCGGCGCGGCTGTGGCGGCCGTTTGCGGCGCTGCGGGACTCGATCAGTTCACGATGGAGCAGATTCACAACCCCGAAGTCCAGGACGTCATGCGTAAAGTGGTTCTCACGCGCGACGCGGAAATCGAGAAGACCTTTCCCCGCGAATGGCCGGCCCACGTCGTCATTCAGCTTAAAGATATTCAACTCACCAATGGGCAGCGCCTGGAAAAGTTCATCCGTCACCCCAAAGGCGATCCCGCGAATCCCCTCACCTGGGACGAGATGGTGGTTAAGTTCCGCGCCTTGGCAGGCCCCGTGCTTGCTCCCGCGCGCTGCGAAGAGATCCTCGCCGGAGTTCACGGAGAAGACTTCGCGATACTGCCCCGGCTCTGCGCCTCCTACGATCAAAGCACCGGCCGATAAGGGACTCACAGGAGGCCCGGTGTGTTTCAGAGCATTGTCATAGCCCCGGATCAGGAAATGGGCGGCCGTTTGGTGGAGTCTCTGCACGCCACTGAGCATGTCGCTGTCTCGAAGGCGTTTCGCTCCTATCCGAATGAAGTGGATTTGACGCGCACGCTGCGGGCGCACGCGACGCAAATTGTTTTCCTTGGTTTTACGTCGCTGGATGACGCGCTGGAAGTCCTGCGCGTGCTCGATGGCGAAGCCGCTCGCGTACAAGTCGTCGGGTTTCAAAAGGATGTGGATCCGGTTGTCTTGCGTGAGTCGATGCGCGCCGGGGTACGTGAATTCTTGACGGAACCATTCGACCGGAAGTCCGTGATGCAGTCGCTGGTGCATGTCAGGATGCTTCTGGAGAAGCATCCTGTGGAGTACGCCGCCACCAATCAGATCTTTTCCTTTCTGCCCTCGAAGGCGGGAGCCGGTACGTCCACCATCGCAGCCAACGCCGCGGCGGCACTGGCGCGATTGCCCGATCTGCGGGTACTACTGGCGGATTTCGATTTGAGCTCCGGCATGCTGCGGTTCATGCTGAAACTCACCAACGAATTCTCGGTGACCGACGCCATGGAGCACGCCGCTAACATGGACGAAAACTTGTGGCCCCAGCTCGTAACAACGCGAGAGGGCATGGACATCCTGCATGCCGGACCACTCAACCCCAACCTGCGCATCGAACCATCGCAGATCCGCAACCTGGTGGCGTTCATGCGCCGGAACTACGGGGCTTTGTGCTTCGATCTCTCCGGCAATCTGGAAAAGTACTCCCTGGAACTGATGCAGGAATCCAAGCGCATTTTGCTGGTTTGCACGCCGGAGATGCCCTCCCTGCACCTGGCCCGCGAAAAAATGGCTTTTCTCCGGAAATTGGACCTGGATCACCGTGTCGCCGTGGTATTGAACCGGACACACAAGAGAAGTTTCCTTCAAGAGCAGGAGGTGGCGGAAATGGTGGGAACGCCCGTTATCCAGACTTTCCCCAATGACTATCCGGCGGTCCAACGCTCCCTTACCAACGGCACGCTGTTGCCTGCCGCATCCGGGCTAGGCGCCGCATTTACGGATTTTGCCGGGTTGCTGGCGGAGCAGAAAGTGCCCACTCGCCAGAGTTCGCCCCGCCGGAAGTTTTTGGAATTTGTAAGTTCCGCGCCTTCTTTGATCTCGCGATAAGGAATGTCGCGATAACGCTTGGCGGCAGCGCGTCATTGCCAGCGCGGCTGCGGCCGGGTAGGCGCATTCGGGTCCCAGCCCGTTCCACCCGTAAACTCCAGACCCACCGAATACTTCCCTCGTTCGTACCGGCAGTAGCGGACCGACCCACGCCCCATGATGCCGATTTCACGATCGTTAACGGTTACGTAGGTTCGTGGGGCCATCTGGACGTCAACCCGGATCTTGATGCCACTGCGGGAAATATCTTCCAGCTCCACCGTGCGAACCTGTTGTTTTCCTTCAGCGTCTTCCCAGGGGATTCGCAACTTCCCCGTCAAAGGTTGCCTGGCCTGTCTCCGCTGTTCAGACTTGCGAACCTGGTTGGCCATGGCCAGGACATCGGCAGATCGGGCCCCATAGCCTAGGGGTATGGAGGATTACAGTCAGCCAGCCGATGGTACTACTACTAGAACTGAGCCAGGAGGCATAAAGTGTTCCAAAGTATCGTCATTTCGCCTGATCAGGCCGTAGGTGGCCGCCTTGTATCAGCCCTTCAAGCGACGGAATCGGTGGCCACTCCCAAGATTCTGAACTCCTACCCGACGTCGGTTGAATTATCGCGGGTGATGCGGTCATACGGGGCCGAAATCGTCTTCCTCAGCTTTGAGTCGCTCGAAAGCGCTTTAGAGATTGTTCGCATGTTTGATTCCGACACCAATCAGGCGCAGATCGTCGGTTTCCATAGTGCGTTGAATACCCAAATCCTATACGAATCGATGCGCGCGGGTGTTCGCGAGTTCCTGGTCGACCCGTTTGACGAACAAGCCCTATTTCAATCGCTGTCACATGTGAAATCCCTCCTCGACCGGCGACCGGTGGATTACGCTGATAGCAGCCACATTTTTGCCTTTCTACCGTCGAAGGCTGGAGTGGGCACCTCCACCATCGCGGCCAATACCGGCTCGGCTCTGGCGCGCATGCCAGATATGCGGGTGCTATTAGCTGACTTCGATCTGAGTTCGGGTATGTTGCGCTTCATGCTGAAGCTGAACAACGAATTCTCCGTGTACGACGCAGTAAAACACGCCCATAACATGGACGATATGTTGTGGCCGCAGTTGGTCACAAAACAGGGAGGCATGGACGTATTACATGCGGGTCCACTCAATCCCAATTTGCGCATCGATGCAAAACAGATCCGCAGCCTGGTGACGTTCATGAGGCGGCAGTACGGGGCTCTGTGCTTCGATCTTTCCGGCAACTTGGAAAAATATTCGATGGAACTAATGCAGGAATCCAAACGAATTCTAATGGTTTGTACGCCGGAGATTCCATCGCTGCATATGGCGCGCGAAAAGATAGCATTTCTGAAACGAATGGATTTGGATAGCAGGGTTTCCGTGGTATTGACGCGGATGGAGAAGAAAGTGATGTTTTCCAAGCAGCAGGTGGAAGACCTGGTGGGCGTTTCCGTCATCCGGACTTTCCCCAACGACTATCCGGCAGTCACCCGCTCGCTTGCCACTGGAGCCCTGTTGCCGGAAACTTCAGAGTTCGGCAAGGCGTTCCAAGGTTTCGCGAATGAACTGGTAGCGCTGAAAGCGCCTGTCAAACTCCAACCCTACGAGCGCAAATTCTTGGACTTCGCGGCAACTCCGCCTTCCCTCGCGCTGCGCGGTCGGAACTAACGCTTCGTAAATCGGGCCTCCCGCTCCATTGCGCTAAGGTGGAACAAGATGGAGGCGGTCTTCACGTGGGTTGCGACGTATGGTTACGGGGCGCTGTTCGGGCTTCTCGTCCTCGGAATCATCGGCCTGCCCGTTCCAGATGAAACCTTGCTGGTTTTCTGCGGCTATTTGATTTCACAAGGGAAATTGGGAGTCGCCGGGACTCTGCTTGCTGCCGTGGGCGGAAGCTGGTGCGGTATTACAGGAAGCTATCTCATCGGCCGGACTGCCGGCATCGAAGTTGTCCACCGCTTTGGGCGCTATTTTCACATCGGCGACCGCCAGCTCGAACTGGTCCACAAATGGTTTGACCGCAGCGGGCACTGGGCTCTGTTTTTCGGCTATTACATCGCGGGAGTCCGCCACTTCACGGCCGTCGTCGCCGGCGCCTCCAAGCTGGAAATCCGTACCTTCGTGCTCTACGCCTGGACCGGCGCTCTGTGTTGGGTCGCGGTATTTCTGACTCTGGGTTACTTTATCGGCGAAGAATGGCGGCAGGTGGCCGAGTTGATCCACTCCTACATGCACTCTATTGCCTACATGCTGGTTGGCTTGGCCGCTCTCGTCTTCGCTTTCCGCTGGTGGTGGCAGAGGCGTTAAACGTTAGCAAAGTAAGGTTTTGCTG
The DNA here is from genome assembly GCA_945861625.1 of Candidatus Sulfopaludibacter sp. SbA3. Lineage (GTDB taxonomy): Bacteria > Acidobacteriota > Terriglobia > Bryobacterales > Bryobacteraceae > Palsa-187. The sequence goes on along the minus strand of CAMAVI010000015.1, from coordinate 17,357 downwards.
AGATGGAATCCTTTAGTACATAGGGTTCCTGAGTTTGCCCGGCTAGGGTAAGTCACCGAAGGGAATCGAGGCCACATCCGTGTAAATTAAGGACATGTTCCACTGGATCTGCCCGGAGTGCGGTCACGAGATCGCTCCCACTGCACGGGAGTGCCCGGTCTGCGATCCGGCCGCAGGTGCAGCGGAACCAGCGCTGGAGGGGTGGTGGAAGCGCCCTCAGCGCGACTCTTGAACAACGAAGCGCCCATGGCGAGCAGATTACCCCGCGAAACGCCGCCGGAAGTCCCGGCGGAAGCCGCGCCAGACACAAACGATGAGCTTCTGCCGCAATTCGGCGAGGGAAAACCACCCGATCCGCTTGGAGTGCTGGCTGCCTTCCTGGAGCCTCCGGCGCAAGCCGTGCCCCTGCAACAGAGCTTTCCCGCCGGCGCGCACGCGGTTCCTTTGGCCCTGCGGGCGCTGATCGCCGAACTAGGGCCGCTGGCGGACCAACTCCGTCTTCCCGTCCATGAGCAGCTCCAGCTAAGGCCGTCCGCCGAAAGCCCGCGATCCGCCGGAAAAGTGGTGATGGCCATTCCCCGCCCCGCCAACGGGATGGCAAGGCCGCTCGGAGCCCTGTTGCTGCCGGCGCCATGGGAGTCTTCCCGGCCGGCCCCTCCGGGCACGCCTCAGCGGGGTCCCGCACCCGCGCTCGCCCCGCTCACCCGTTACAATCCACTGGAGGGGCGCCCTCTGCGTCCCGCCCCGCCGGCGCCCGGCCTGCGCAAAAGCGAATGTGGTCCGCGGATGAGCCTGGCCGCGCCGGCGCTCATTCAGCCGCTCATCCAGTTTCAGGACCAGGCGCTCAATCCGATTCCCGCCGCCGCGGGTCAGATCAAGCAGCGCCTGCGAATGCCACGGTGGCTGACCACCGCCATGATGATCGGCACCATGATGGCCGCGGGAGTCAATAGCGTTTCTTTGTTCCTGGCGCGCCCGTCCGGTGAAACCATGCCCACTGTGGCCGCTGCCGCGCCGGTGGCCGCTGCGCCCGCCGTGAACGCCGCGAGCCCCTTGTCGAAGGCAATTGAGGTCACCGGTTTTCGCATTCAAATGGATCCCGAGCAAAAGGCCCAGATCCAGTATCTGGTTGTGAATCACACCGCGAATGCCATCTCCGGCGTGACCGTCTACGTGACGCTCCGTGCCGCGAGCGCGCCCGCTGGACAAGCGCCGATCGCCAAGTTTCAGTTCGCGGCGCCGAATCTAGCCGCATACCAGTCCAAGGAAATGGCGAGCGCCATTGAGCGCGTCGCCCGTCCCATCGCCCCGCCGGACTGGCAGGAACTGCGCGCCGATGTCGAAATCGGACGGTGACACCGGGCAATCCAATCTGTAATTCGCTACGATACCTTACATGAAACTTTCCGTTTGCGTTCTGATTGCGCTCGCCGCGGCCGCCGGCTTCCACGGTTCCGTCCTGCGCGCGCAGGACTCCACGAATGCGGTGGACGCGCATCTGACGGCGGCCAGGAACGCCGCGGGCTTCGATTTCACCGGCACGCTGGCGCGCCTGTGCGTCGCCCCCACGTTGGTTCCCAGCGGGATCCGCGATGTCGCGCCGGGGGCCGCGCCCGCCCGTGCCACCTGGTATACGGAGCCCGGCAAGATGTTCGACAACCTGTATTTCGTCGGCTCCAAGTTCCACAATTCCTGGGCGTTGAAGACCAGCCAGGGCATCATCCTGCTCGACACGCTTTACACCTACAACTCCGAGGAAGAAATCGTCGGCGGCTTGAAGAAGTTGGGGCTGGACCCGGCGGCCGTCAAGTACGTGATCATCACACACGCGCATGGCGATCACGTGGGCGGCGCGAAGCTGATGCAGGATCGTTTCCACTCGCGCATCGTGATGGGCGCGCCGGACTGGGATGCCATCGAAAAGTCGGCGAACAGCTACCCGGAGGGAAAGCCCAAGCGCGATATCGTCGCCGACGACGGGCAGAATATCACGCTGGGCGACACCACGGTGACTATCGTCACCACGCCGGGCCATACACCGGGGACGCTGTCGATGCTGTTCGACGTGAAAGATAAAGGCAAGCCCGTCCACGTGGCTTATTCGGGCGGCACGGCGTTCAATTTCCCCAGCACCGGGCCGAACTTCGACATCTACAGTCAGTCGCAGCGCAAGATGGCGGCGGCGGCGGCGCGCACGGGAGCGACCATTCTGATGTCCAACCACTCGGAATTCGACAACTCCACGGCCCGCCTCAAAATGCTGGCCGCGCGCAAGCCCGGTGAGCCGCATCCGTACGAACTGGGCGCGGAAGCGGTCGCGCGCTATTTCAAAGTAACCGATGAGTGCGCGCAAGCGGCAAAGTTGAAACTGACGGCGGGGAAGTAGCCGCGGAGCCTACCGCCACACGCCTCACGGCAAGCCCGTGGAACTCCGGCGCTAAGTCAGAGCTTTCCACAGCAACAGCGCGGCGCCGATCAGAAACGCGAGTGCCGCTTCGTACTCGCGATTGTAACGGTACAAGCTGAAGCGGAACGGCTTCGCTCCGGGTTTCCGTGGCGGGCGCGGCAGCAGCTTATTCACGCGGCGCGCATAATCGGAAAACCCCGGAAACAATTTCGCCAGATGCTCTTCCTCCAGCTCCACGACGGGAAGGTAGATCAGCAGGAACACCGCCGCGCACAAGACTGCCAGCTCCCAGCGGCAGGACGCGGCCACGAATCCCGTAGCCGCGGTCAGTGTTCCCAGGTACAACGGATTGCGCACCCAGGCGTAGGGGCCGCTCTCCGTCAAAGTTGCGTTCTTCTCCAGGTGCCCCGCGGCCCAGGCGCGCAGCACGAGCCCCAGCAAGGAGATCGGAAGGCCTACCGCCAACGAACTACGCGTGGGATCAGAGAACCACAGGAATGCCGCGATCAGAACGAATCCGCAGGGAACACGCAGCTTCGCCACGGCGTCGGCGTAAGGCTTCGGAAAACTCACGCGGTGCACCCGGTCGAAGCGGCTTCCAGAACGGCGGCCAGCGTCCGCGCCACGCGCGCCGGTGGGATCGCCAGCATACTCGCATGAGGCTCCGCGCCCCTGCTGTAATCGGTAACGGCATCCGGACTGCGCAGCACGCGGATGGTCCCGCCGTACGGGCCGTTACGGGCAGGGTCAGTGGGTCCGAAAATCGCCACGCCCGGCTTGCCCAACGCGGCGGCCAGATGCAGTGGGCCGCTGTCGACTCCCAGCACGGCATGCGCGCGGCGAGTGGCGTCAATCAAACCGGGAATCCCGGACACATGCACGTGCGCTCCTTGAATCTTTCGCAGCTCGCCTTCGCTGCCCGGAGGGCCATTCACCACCAGAGGCAGTTCCAGGATGCCGCTCAGTTGGGACCAATATTCCAAAGGCCATTGCTTCGAGCCCCAACCTGCAAATGGACTCGCCAACAGAAACCGGCCCGCGGGCAAAATTCCCTCGGGCTCGCCGGGAGGCAGGGGAAACGTGCGCAGAAGGTTTGCCGCGCCTGCTCCCGCGGCCAACTCCAAATTTCGCTCGACCACGTGAGCCGCTTGCACCGGAATTTCGCTGGAGTAACACAGAGCCGCCAGACGTTCGCGCACCTGCGTGCGGTCGAATCCAACAAGCTTGGTGGGCCGCGCGGCCCTCGCCAGCAGAGCCGTCTGGATCAGTCCCTGAAAATCCACGGCCAAGTCGAAGTGACGGCTCCGCAGGCGGCGGGCCTCGGCCCATGACGCACCAATACTGCGCTCCACGGGAATCGTTTCATCCACGTAAGGATTGCCCGCCAGCAGCGGAGCCCAACGCGGCCGGACCAGCCACGTGACTCGGCTATGCGGAAAACTGTGTTTCAGGCTGGCAACCGCCGGGAGCGTGTGGATCACGTCGCCCATGGAGCTGAGGCGGATCACCAGAATGCGCGGCTCGGCCATCTGTTTCAGGACGCTGCTCGCTGACGGGAGTGTACATGACGGATCAGATTTTCACGCCCCGCCGCATGTTGTTCTTCCAGGGTCACCTCCGGCGTCAATTCACCCCGGGAGTCGCAGACGTAATCGACAGCCGCCAATCCCGCCACCAACTGGGCACGCGCGCGCGCCGGCAGGATGGGCTCCGGAGGATTGGCAATCAGCACCAGAAGCGGCTTACCGTCATGCTTCAACTTGGCCAGCTCTTCGGCATAGCCGGCAACCATGGGGTCGAAATAACCGCTCACCACCGTGGCTCCCTCGCGGGCGACGCGGGCGGCGTGGGCCGCGTCGATAATCTTGGTTCGCGTGTCCAACTCTCTATTTCAACAGGTCCAGAGCCGTTTCCGCCACCCGTGACGAAGACACGCGGGTCATGCAGCGGTGGTCGATCGGGCACTCGCGTTTCAGGCACGGGCTGCACTCCACAGGTTCACGCACTACGCGGACCAAGGGACCGGTGGGACCGGTCCCAACGTCGTCCGTGGCCCCGAAAATAGCGACCGTGGGAACGCCGAGCGCCGAAGCAATGTGCATGCCGCCCGAGTCGTTGGTCAAGTAGACGCGGCACGCGGCGGCCAAGTCGATGTATTGCGCAAGCGTGGTTTCACCGGCGAAATTGCGCACGGGAACCGGAATGGCGGCGGCAATTTCGGCGCAGAGATCGCGCTCGTCACGCGAGCCGAAGATCGCCACGGAAGCTCCGATTTGCCGTGCCACGGTCGTCGCCGACTCCGCGAAGCGCTCCGGCAGCCAGCGTTTGGCTGTACCGTAGGCCGCGCCCGGACTCATCCCGATGACGGTCTCTCCCAGGCCCAGTTCGTGAAAGCGGGCGATACCCGCGACGCGCGCGGCCGGCGCTCCTTCCAACCGGATGGCCTCGCATTCCGGCAGCGCTTCCAAAATGCCTGCCCGACGGAGCAATTCGAGATAGTAGAAACGCTCGTGGCGGGCGATTTCACCTCTGCACGGCACGGCGATAGCCGTTGTCAACAATGCGCTGCGCCCATCACGCGCATAGCCGATACGCACCGGAATACGGGCCAGCCAAGCGATCGCGGCGGCCTCGAAGGCATTCTGCAGCAGGATCGCGCAGTCGAACTTTTCTCTGGCGAGCGCGCGCCCCGCCGCCCACTTCTCGCGCAGGGTCTTCGGCGTGTACGGAATCACACGGTCACAAAAGGGCTCGCGGCCATACAGGTCCGCCACCCAGGGTTTCGCCAGGATCACAATCTCCGCGTCCGGGAAACGTTGGCGCAGCGCGCGCAGCGCGGGCAGGGACATCACGGCATCGCCCACCCAATTGGTTGCGCGGACCAGAATCTTGCGGCAGTTCACGAACAAAAGCCCACCAAGATTTAGAGTAGCGGTAACCTGAAGACGTGCGCGACTGGATATTGGGGGCAATCTCGCAACCATCGGTAGCCGCGGCGATCCTGGCTGTGGGATGGGCCGGAATCGTCGGCGAGTTTCTGTTCCCCACGAAGGTGATCCCTGGCGCCTTGGGGGGACTACTGGCTTTGCTGGGCCTGTGGGCGCTGCTGCCGGATCACCCCGGCGTGGCCATCGGCGTGGCCCTGCCCTGCGCCGCGGCCACGGCCGTGCTGCTCGCCATCGCCGTTCGCGCCCGCCGCAATAAGACGGCACTCTAGCCGCTTTCCGCCGCCAATCAGACATGATACGCTCAAGGTTGTTTGGGAGGCCATCATGCGATATTTCGCGGCGTTTTTTGCATTGGTGACGGCGGCATTCGCCGCTGACGTATCCACACCCCCGGTGACTTTCAACAAAGACGTTCTGCCGGTCCTGCAAAAGAATTGTCAGACTTGCCACCGCCCGGGCGAGATCGCCCCCATGCCGTTCCTGACTTATGCAGGCACACGGCCCTGGGCCAGGGCCATCAAGGCCGCCGTGGTCAGCAAGAAAATGCCGCCCTGGTTCGCCGATCCCAAGTACGGCCATTTCGCCAACGATCGCAGCCTCAGCCAATCCGAGATCGACACGCTCGCCACTTGGGCGGATGCGGGCGCCCCCGAAGGCGACGTGAAAGACAGGCCCGCGCCGGTGCAATGGACGGAAGGTTGGAACATTCCCCAGCCGGATCTGGTCGTGGAGATGCCGGTGGAGATCGAAGTACCAGCCAAAGGGACCGTCGAGTACACCTACATGATCGTGCCCACCGGCTTCACGGAAGACAAGTGGGTGCGGGAAATCGAAGTGCGGCCCGGCAATCCGGCGGTGGTGCATCATGCCAACGTGTACATCCGGCGGCCCGGTTCGCCGTGGCTGCGCAAGTATCCGGTGGGAGTGGCATTCGTTCCCGACGAGCAGAAAGAAAGTTCTTCGGCGGGCGCGCCGCTGCTCGACGAAAACGTCGCTGGCTTCACGCCTGGCAAGCAGACCGTGATTTTGCGGCCCGGGCAGGCCAAACTGATTCCCAAAGGCTCCGATATTGTTTTTCAGATGCATTACACCTCCAACGGCTCGTCGGGTAGGGACCGCTCGAAAGCCGGATTCGTTTTTGCCCGGCAGGCACCGGAAAAACGCGTTGCCCGTATCTTCGCCGCCAACACCAAATTCGTGATTCCGCCGGGAGCCGCCGATCACCACGTCGAGGCGTCGACCACGTTGCAGGAGAATACGGAACTGGTCTCGCTGAAACCCCATATGCATCTGCGCGGCAAATGGATGGAGTTCCGCGCCATCTATCCGACCGGCGAAAAAGAGATCCTGCTCAGCGTGCCCAAGTACGATTTCAACTGGCAGATGGAGTTCGTACTAGACAGGCCAAAGGTACTGCCGAAAGGAACGAAGCTGGAAGTGTCGGCGGGCTTCGACAATTCACCCAACAACAGGTTCAACCCGGATCCCAACCAGCAAGTGCGCTGGGGCGATCAGAGCTGGGAAGAAATGATGATTGGTTACTTCGAAGTCGGCTTCAATCCGAAGATGGATCTACCCGATGTGATGGGTAGGGGCCACAAGCAGCTGGAATAAACGGCAGCCTGCAAGGCGCCCGCGATTGCAAAACTTTTTCTCGCGCTCCTCAGTCGTAGCACTAAGCGACTAAAGCTTGCATAACCGAAAAAGACGGGATCCAATTCCCACAGCCTATCGCATTGATAGTACGAAAGTGCTAGTCAAGGATTGCTTCGGTACTAGAATTGCAGTGCATCTGCGGTCAACATCTTGACGGAGGACTACGAGTGAAAAGAATGATCGTACTGATGATGCTGGTAATAGGCATCGCTAGTGTGGCTGCAGCAACACCGGCAGCAGTGCCGGAAATTGATCCCGGCTCGGGGATGAGCGCGCTGGCTCTGGTGTCCGGGGCGGTTATGCTGTTCCGCGGACGCCGTAAGCAGTAAGCACATAGTCTAAACGAATCCGGGCGGCACCACTGGCGTTGCAGCAGTGGAGCCGTCCGTTTTTGTTTGGTTTTCCAAGAAAATAGGAAATCCTCCGAAACCGTGGGTTCTGGAGTCCTGGAGATCTCCCGTCAAACCGCGATCTGGATTTGATTTCCTGGGATCAGATATGGGATCAGATATGGGATCAGATCACTCACACCATAGGAGCTTATGTTAGTCTCCGTTAGGAACCCAAATTGCTTAGACTCTTGAGAGATCCGCGGCTCCACTCATTTCTTCGCCGGATTCCATAAACACAGTGCGGCACTCCAGTGCACCGATCGAAACTCTGAGGCAAGAGGCCCCGCAAAGCGGTCTCTCTTCGTCAAGATTTCTTTGGCGGCTGCTTGCGCTGGGCACTTTGCTTATCGTGGAGCTCTCCCTACTCTCGGTCTGGCTGGATGGGGCGACCCTGACCCGCACGGTCGGCCTCACGGCCCTGATGGGCGATTGGGGGCCCGTGATTACGCGCATGGGGGTCATGTTCGGGATTGTGTTCCTGGCCTTCGGATACCTGAAGAACCGAACCGCGCTGCAAGAAATATGTGGCGGACTGGGACAGAGGCCCATAGCCTATGCATTCTTGGCCGGCCACCTTGGCTTGCTGGCGGCCTTCCTGGCGCTCTCCCGCTACTTGTTCAGCGCCCATCTTCCCGGCATCGCGGCCGATTTCATTTCCGCCGCGTGGATGATCACCGCGGCGGCCGTTGTGGCGTTGGCGATGCTCGCCTTCGCGCCTGTGGCGTTTTGGGTGGAACTCATTCGCGGAACAGGGAGTCTATGGCTTTACGCCGCGCTCGCCGGCATTCTCTCCGTAGCCGTTGGCCGCGCCGCGGAGAGTCTGTGGAGTCTCACCACGGACCTGACCTTCCGGCTGGTTTCGCTCCTGTTGCATCTCTTTGTTTCTAATCCCCTTATGGATGCCGCTACTCGCGATTTAGGGACACAACGCTTCCACGTCATTATCGACAAGCGCTGCTCCGGCTTGGAAGGCGCCGGACTCATGCTGGCGTTCAGCAGCGTATGGTTGTGGTTTTTTCGCAAGGAATGCCGCTTCCCGCGCTCCTTCCTCTTGATCCCCGCGGGCATCTTTGTACTTTGGTTGGCAAACTCAGTCCGCATCACGTCGTTAATCCTGATCGGAAACGCCGGCGCTCCCGGCGTCGCCGTGGGCGGATTCCATTCCCAGGCCGGATGGATCGCTTTCAACCTGGTGGCTCTGGCCTTTTCCGTTACCACGCGGCGGATCGCGTGGTTCCACCGTGCCGGCGTGACCGTGCGGCAGGACTCCTCCTCAAACAATCCGGCGGCGGCTTATCTGATGCCTTTCCTGGCGATTCTGGCGGCGGCCATGGTCTCGCGCGCCATGTCGGCTACCTTTGAGTGGGTATATCCTTTGCGCTTTGCCTGCGCTGCCGGGGTGCTCTGGCACTTTCGCCGCTCCTACTGGAGCATGGACTGGCGGTTTGGCTGGCTAGGCCCGCTTGCCGGCGCGATTGTCTTCGGTCTGTGGATCGGGCTGGACCGTTTCTCGGGTGGCGGCGACGATAAAGCCCTCGCGGCCGGCCTGGCCGCCCTGCCCGCTTCCGCGCGTGTAGCGTGGCTATCCTTCCGCGTGCTGGCGGCTGTGGTCACCGTCCCTGTCGCCGAAGAGCTCGCCTTTCGCGGATTCCTGATCCGCCGGCTGGTCGCCGCCGATTTCGACAGTCTGCCGCCGAAGGCATTTACGTGGCTGGCGGTGCTGGTTTCCTCCGTCACCTTCGGCCTGATGCATGGCGACCGCTGGATTGCGGGAACCGTCGCGGGACTGCTCTATGCCGCTACATTCCTCAGGCGCGGGCGCATGGGAGAAGCAGTGGCTGCTCACGCAACCACGAACGTAATGCTGGCCGCGTGGGTCCTGGCCGGGAACAACTGGCGCTTCTGGTAGCGCACATCCCTTAGCCTGCGTGCCGCAACCGATCTCCTTAGCGCGCGTGCCGCACGCTGGGTCCGCGCGCGAAGCTGGACATCGGCGGCGCGGGAGCGGCTTCCGGCACGGGCGCGGGCTTCTTGGGCCGGGCATCAAGCCGCGTCAGGATCATCTGCTCCTTCGCTTTTTGGAACTTCGGCGTGCCCGCAACGGCGCCGGTGGCGGCCACCATCTCGTCGGTGATTTCCAGTGACGCCGGCAAATGCTTCTGGAAATAATTCTTGATCCGGTCCAGAACCAGCCGTTGCGCGGAGTTCAGCAACAGATAAAGAATCGCTTCCCCGGGCGCCTGTGTGAGAAGCTGATAGAGCTGTGACGCTTTCTGCAATTTCGCGGACTTGAGGTCGCGCTCCAGTTTCTTGGCAACCGTATCCAGTTTTTGCGATCCATTTACCTCCGCCTTGGTGATGCCCGCCGTCTTGATCAAAGCCGCGCGCTCCTTGGCGTTCAGCTTCTCCAGAAGCACATTCAAGAACAACGGCAGGGCGTGGATATGGAACTCCACGCCGCCCGGGACCATCTGGCGGGCCTTTTGCAGCTTCTGGAACGCCGGCAAATTCAATTTGGCGCCGGGCAACGCCGGAGAATACAGTTCGATCAGTTTTTCCTGTTCCAGCGCCTCCATGAGGTCGGCCGCATTGGACTCCTCCGCCATCTTGCGCAATTCATCGCCCAGTGCGTCGCTCGAAATGTGGCTGAGGATCTCCGCATCGCGGGCATTGTCGAAATGGGCGCGGGTCCGGTCATCGATGGCGAAGCCCAACCGCGCCTTGAAACGCAGCAGGCGCAGCATGCGCACGGGCTCGTCGTAAAAAGAATAATTGTGAATGGTGCGCAATTCCTTGCGCTCGATGTCACCGATGCCGTTGGTGGGATCGATGGGAAGTCCCAAGGATGCCTTGTTCAGCGACAGCGCAACGGCATTCACCGTGAAATCGCGGCACTTGAGATCTTCATGAATCGTGGCGGCGATGATCTGAGGCCGCGCCCCGCTCTTGGCGTAGCGTTCCTGCCGCGCCATGGCGATCTCGGCGGTAGCTCCGCCGGGGAATAAGAGTTCGGCGGACTTGCGGTGCTCATCGGTGGAGACAATCTTGGCGCCCAGCTTTTGCTCCGCCACCTTCGCCAATTTGAGCGCGTTGCCTTCCACGGTGAAATCCAGGTCGCGAACCGGGAAACCAGCCAGGGTGTCGCGCATGGCGCCACCGGCCAGAAAGATGTTGACGCCGGCCTCCCCCGCCAGATCGCGCATCCGTTCCACCACGCGAAACTGATTCGCATTCAGGTGGTTTTCCAACATGAACATGTAATCGCCCATTTGCCTCTACCCTCGGTTCCTCGCCGGACGCGCTTCACGCCCGCGGATGATGCTGCTCAATGGTCTCCCGCAGCCGCCTTTGGGCGACATGCGTGTACACCTGCGTGGTGGAAATGTCGGCGTGGCCCAGCATGATCTGCACGCTGCGCAAATCGGCTCCGCCCTCCACCAAATGGGTTGCAAAACTGTGCCGGACCACATGCGGCGTAAGCCGCCTCCGGATGCCCGCTTTCAACCCGTAGCCGCGCAGCAGCCGCCAAAAAGACTGCCGCGCCATCGGCCCTCCGCGGGCCGTCACAAAAAGGTACCGGCTGGCCCTGCCCTTGAGAAACTGGGGGCGTCCGGCGCGCAGGTACTCGTCCAGCGCCTGTCCGGCGGTCTCGCCGAACGGGACCAACCGCTGCTTGTTGCCTTTTCCCGTCACTTTCAGGACGCCCATTTCCCGTTCCACGGCAGCCAAGGGCAGCCCGCATAGCTCGGAGACACGAAGCCCAGTGGCATACAATAGCTCCAGCATCGAGCGATCCCGGATTCCGGAGGCGGAAGCCAGCGGCGGAGCAGCCAGGAGACGTTCTAATTCCTCGCGGTTCAAATATTTAGGAAGTGTCGACCACTGCTTGGGCGAGGCCAGAAACTCAGTTGGATCGGTCTGGACAGTGCCTTCCCGCATGACAAACTTGAAAAAATTGCGCAAAGTGGTGATATGACGGGCAATAGAACGGGGAGAGAGTCCGGCCTTGTACAGAGATTCCACATGCCGCGACAGATCCTCCTGGCCTAGATCTCCGGTGGACTTGGCCCCGGCTAATACGTGAATCGATTCGATAAATCTTTCTAAATCAGAACGATAGGAATAAATTGTGTTACCGGCCAAACCTTTTTCCACACGGCAGAAGCCCAGAAAGGACTCCACATCCGGGGTTAGCGGTCCGGTAGAGAAGGCTGTCGCCTGCTGCATTCTGCCAATGATACAATACTTGCAAAATTGTTTGAAGGAAAAGCGTCAGAAAAGATCCCCTTAGTGGCTCCAACAACTAACAAAAAAGTGTTTGTGATACGCTTCGACCGCGAACCGGTGGAGGGGTTCTTGCAAGCCCCTGGCGGGTTCACAGCCACGGCCGTGGAACTGCTGACGCCCGCCGGAAGCCTGTTCCAGCTTCCCTATGAGGACGTGAAAGCTGTTTGTTTTATTAGAGATTTCGAGGGCCGCGACACATGGCGGGAGCACCGCACCTTCGCCAGCCGCCCCAAGACCGCCGGGCTGTGGGTTCGTTTGGTATTTCGCGATGGCGACACAGCCGAAGGCATTGCCGCCGGCAATCTCCTGCTGATTGAGCCCAATGGAATTTACATGATCCCGCCCGACCCCACCTTCCAGAATCAGCGGATCTTCGTGCCCCGCGCGGCGCTCCGTGAGGTCCAGGTGCTGGGCGTCATCGGAAACCGCCCGCGCCGGCCCGCGCGGCGCCCGGCGGAAGATGAATCCAGTCAGCTGACAATGTTCTAACGGGTAACGTGAGCGGTGAGGTCGAACGCCGCCAAGTCAACCCAGCAGTTTTCCAACGTGTTCCGGACAAATGTCAGCCGGTCCACCTGGAAGTGGCGGTCGTGGGCGAATTCACTCCAACGCCAGCGCGCGAACTGCGCGGCCGCGTGCACATCCTCACGGGAAAGCTCCTGAGCCACCGTGACGTGAGGATGGTATGGATAAGGCTCTGAAAACCTCATGCCCCCGGTATCCAGCAGTTCGTGAAGCCGGCGGAGTTCCGAGTGACCGTCGAGAATAGCGATGTAGATCGCGTCGGTCTCCTCGAAAACCTCAATCTCTCCCAGTTCGACGCGGAACGGGGAAACGTCCCGCAAGCGGCTCTGGATCCGCGCCCAGACCGCATCGATCTTCTCCCGGTCCGGCGATGGCGTCAAGGGGCGCGGCGGCAATATGGTCACGTGCGCGCGGGCACGGGAATCCGGCGCGAAGCCGTGGCGAAGCTCGTCCAGAAATGCCGCCAGCGGGTTGGATAAATAAGAAACCAGGGCAAAGGAGTCGACGAAGACCCCCTGTCCGTTCGTACCGGCCATCTGCTGCTATTCTATCGCGTCCCCGCCCGCACCTACTTGCCGGCGTTGACGATCTTCAAGAAGTCACTCCACGGCGTGGGCTTGCCGTGAATCGGCACGATGGTCTGGACATCGATGCCCAGGCGCTGCACGTGGTTATAGAAGCTGCGATTGGCGGGTGTGACTGCGCCTTGCGTGGGCGGATCGAATAAATCGGCTTCGATCACGATCTTTTCCTTGGGCAGATATGCCATCAACATGCCTTCGGCGTGCGCCAGCGGCTGCACATAGGAGATGTGCATCTCGCGCGTTCCGTCGGTCAACTGGTAATTCTCGCGAACCGTTTCGTACATGTAACCTTCAGTCAACTCCGTGGGAGGAGAAATCGCGAACAGATCCGGATCCAGCATGCGCGGCGTGTAGTTCAGGACATCGTGCTGATAGAGCGTGTAATTTTTCTGGTGCGTGATGGTGGTGGCTCCGATGTGCGCGTACGCGCGGAGGCCGCCGATGTGATCGAAATGCTGATGTGTGTTGACCAGGAAACGGATGGGCTTGTTGGGAATCAGCTTCACGATCTCTTCGATCACGGCCAGGCTCCGCTTTTCATCCAGAGGCGCTTCGACCACGGCGATGTAGTTCTTGAATTCAACGGCGACGCTGTTGTGCGATGCGCCGCCCATCAGATACACGCCGTCACCGAGTTTCTGTACTTCGACGCGCGGCGCGAACGTGGCCTGCCGAATCGATAGCGGGATGGCCTCCGGTCCGGGACATGCGTTGACCTGCACGGTCTTGAAATCGCCGCCGAAAGCGTTGTGGCCGGCGGTAATGGTTAGAGTGCCGTAATTGTCATCCCATCCGGCGTGATGGTGCCACTTGGTGGGGAACTTGATGCCGTTGCCGAGATCGGTGTAGAGCTCGTTGGCGAACTCGTGCTCGTAGTTCATGTCGCCCAGCACCGGATCGGCCACATAGGTATGAATGCGCTGCACCATGTTCTCTTTGTTGATGGTGGCGTCGACCTTGTACTTGCCGAACATGGTGATGGAAACGATGGTGACTTTTTCGGGAACGGTAGTGGCGCCATCGCGGCCGTCTTCGCCAAGTTCCCAGCGCCAGAAGGCTTTCGGGTTCGCGCCGGGCATGCGCGCGGCTTTCAGAAACCCATGCGGATTGATCCACATGTCCACTTGCCAGCGCTCGGCGTCATCGGGAGGTGAAGCGACAGCCGGGCCATTCGGGCCGTCAAGATGCCAGGCGTAGTTGCCGTTGAGGACGAACTTCTGCCGCGAATTCGTTTGCAGAGGCGTGCCGCCCTTCCATCCCGAGCCGTATTTCCACGAGGCCGGGTTCTTGCCGGGCGGACGGTCGAATTCTTCCACCATGTATTTGGCGTCCCAGTTCATGGTGCGCGTGTAATTGGAGAGCGGATCGATGCGCGGCCAGTCAATGTTAATGCCGGCTTCCCTTTGCTGTCCGACCGCGCCCGCATAACCGGTTCCCGAGAAGGTCACGCATCTGAGGTTGGGCGTGCCGATGGCCCGCTCGGCGGCGCGCAGAACGGGTTGGGGATCGACAAAACCAGGAGCCCGCTGCGCCCACGTAAGCGCGGCGAGAGACGCGTTCAAAACCAGAAAGACACGAATGGGGTGCGACATGAATTGCCTCATAGGGATGATCTTACACCGCAGCGGGCTGCGCGGCGGGAGCGGGCTCCGGCGGGGCTGGTTCCGGCAGCGCCCAGCGCGCTTCTTCAAAACCGACAAACTTGAAAATGCGTAGAGCCCCGGCTTCGTCTTCCAGCACGTCGCCGGGCTGGAGCGGGGCGTCGGAATCCTGGCGATCGAAGTAAGCCGCGTAGGGACTCGAAGCGGCCAGCGTCTCGCCAATGAATTCGGCGGCGGGCTCCCCGGGAAGGAATCCCGGAACGTAGTCGCGCGGCTTGATGCTGGCGGCACCACTCACATGGGGCGCGGAACGGAATTGCTGGCGGAGATGATCCTTCAAGCGGTGAACGCGGTAATTCGGCATGACAGCGTCCATTATCGCGCAAAACAAATCAGGCATGAAATGTTATTTTGACCGACGCCGCATCGGCCGCGCCTTGTGCGAGCCAGCGCTCGGCGTTAGCGCGATTCCAATACACGGCGTCGCGAAGACCGCCCAAGGGGCGGCTGGGAAGCAGCGTGATGAGTTCGACGTTTGAGGGCAGCGGCGGATCGTGGCCAAAGACCGCGCGAAAGGCTTTGGCGAAGGGCCGCAGCAATGCGGAAGGTATGTCCGGCAAAGCGTTTAGTGCGACAATGCGCGTCGCGCCAAGTTCCACGGCGGCCCAAACGGGCAAGGGGTTCAGCAGCCCGCCGTCGACGTACCAGGCGCCATCGATTTTTTGGGGCGGGAACGCGCCGGGGACGGCGCACGATGCGACAAGATGCCGCGGCGTAACCTGAGAGCCCACGACCGTTCGCGGCCGCATGCGCAGTGGATCCACCAGCACCAGGGCATACTCACGCTCCAGCGGCCGGGCATTGACGACCGCGCGCGCCGTTTCCGGCAAGCGCTCGAAACCAATGCGCGGACTCAGCCACCAATCGCACAAATCCTGGGGGCTCCATCCGGCGGCGATCGCATATCCGTTGAGCGAGCCCACGGAGGCTCCGGCGACCAGATCGGGGTGGAACGAGGAAGCCAGGGTTCGCCACGCGCCGGCCTGCCATGCGCCAAACATTCCGCCTCCGGAAAGCACGAGTGCTGTTTTGTCCGCCAATCTCTACAATAATGGAAGTACCGCTTCATGGACTTCGATCCCGGCAGATACGGACCCGAGGTGGCGCGGATTCTCGCAATGGGTGACAACGGCAACAGACTGACCGGGCTCGTGTGCGGACCTTGCGTGAGCGAGGAAGCGCGGCGGACCCTCGCGCAACATAAGGCCGTGGATTTGTTTCCGGCACGGCGTGATGCTGAAGCCGCCATGGCTGGGTTGTGGCTGTACTTTTCCTGTTTCGAGGAAGCGCACCAACTGGTGGAGACTCCGAAGACGTCCGACGGCGAATACTGGCACGGCATCCTGCACCGTCAGGAACCCGATCCCGGCAACGCGGCCTACTGGTTCCGGCGCGCAGGCAAGCATCCGGTATTTACCGGCCTCGCCAACCGAGCCAAAGAGATTCTGAAGCTCTATCCGGGCGCGGAATTCCGGGTTGGGCAGTGGGATCCCTTCGCGTTCGTGCATTTCTGCGAACGGGCGCGGCTGCAGCCCGGCTCGGACCAGGAGCAGGCGGCAAGGGAAATTCAGCGCGCCGAGTGGCAGCTTCTCTTCGATTACAGCGCGAGGACTCATTGAAAGTACGCATCTTGATTTTGTTGATTGTGCTGGCTCTGCTGGGAGGCGGCGCGTGGCTGGCAAAGTCGATCCGCGACGAACCGCCGGAGACTTCCTTCGCGCGCGTGGTGAGGGAAGAGATCTCTAGCGCGGTTCCGACCAACGGGAAGATTGAGCCGGTTGAGTGGGCCGAGGCGCGGGCGGAACGGTCCGGCACGGTGCAGGGTATCTTGATTGAGCGCGGCGCGCACGTGGCGAAAGGCGCGGCCTTGGCGGAATTGGATTCCAGCGAAGCCCGCGCGGAATTGGTGGCGGCGCAATCACGCGTGAGCCAGGTGCGGGCGGAACTGGAGACGCTCGATAAGGGCGGCCGGGCGGCGGACTTCAACACGATCAACGGAGAAGTGGAGCGGCAGAGGCTGGAGCTCGCTTCGGCGCGGAGGGAGCACGATACACTGCAGCGGCTGCAAAGCAAGCAGGCGGCGACCGCGAACGAAGTCACCCAAGCCCGCGAACGCATCGACCGCGCGCAGGCGCAGATCCGGAATCTGGAGCAGCGGCGCGGCGTGCTGACCGCTCCGCAGGACCGCACGGCGGCGGAAGCGCGCCTGCGGGACGCGGAATCGGCCGCGGCATTGGCCGAAGAGCGCATTCGTAAGAGCGTGATCCGCGCGCCCATCGCGGGAACCGCCTATCAGTTCGATCTGAAACCCGGCGCCTATTTGAATGCCGGCGACATCGTGGCCACCATCGGAGAGCTGGGCAGGGTGCGCGTCAAAGTATTCGTCGATGAGCCGGACCTGGGGCGCGTGGCGGTGGGGAAGCCAGTCCTATTGAC
This sequence comes from Candidatus Sulfopaludibacter sp. SbA3, assembly GCA_945861625.1. Classification (GTDB taxonomy): domain Bacteria; phylum Acidobacteriota; class Terriglobia; order Bryobacterales; family Bryobacteraceae; genus Palsa-187. Next base: position 461 of record CAMAVI010000015.1, on the reverse strand, counting down.
CTGGGACGCCGTGCCGGGGCGCAAATGGACGGGTACGGTGGACCGGCGGCCCATGCAGATCGTCGCGCTGGGAACCCGGCAAGTGGGTGAAGTGCTGTGCGTGATCGCAAACCCCGGCGAAGAACTGTTGCCGGGAACCAATGTGAACGCGGAGATCATCGCGGAGCAAGTATCCGGAGTGCTCACCATCCCCAAGGAAGCCGTGCGGCGAGAACAGGGACAGGCAGGAGTGTTTGTCTTGCACACGAGCGGGCAGAGGCCGCGGACGGTCGCGTGGAAAACCATCACGCTGGGCGTCAGCAGCACGACGCGCGCGCAGGTGGACGGGCTCAAAGAAGGTGATGCCGTGGCGCTACCCTCCGACAAGCCGCTGAAGGACGGGATGGCGGTTACCCCGCGCTTCCCCTGAGCAATTTCTCCACGTGCTTGGCCAGGACGTCGGCCTCAAGATTGAGACGCGA
>CAMAVI010000014.1 GCA_945861625.1 Candidatus Sulfopaludibacter sp. SbA3 | reverse complement strand
TAAGGCGTCGGAGATGCGCGGCGGAGCCAACTCGGCGAGGAAGATGGCCGCGCCGACGCCCAGCGGAATGCCAATGCAAAGCGCCAGCGCCGACGTAACCGCGGTCCCATAGATAAAAGGCAGCGCGCCAAACTGATCCGCCACCGGGTCCCAAGTGGAAGTAAACAGGAAATTCCAGCCGAACTTGGCGCGCGACTCCGCGGAATGGGAATATAACTCCCATACCAGGATCCCTGTTACCAGCAGCACAGCGGCCGCACCCGCAAAAGTCACCGAATAGGCGAGTTCGTCACCGGAAAGGAGTCTTCGCCACATCGAACGCACCGGCCGCGAGGGCGCGGGGATGTTCGACGGAATGGCGGTAGGTGCGGCCATCGGTCCCTTAACTATTGAATCCGGGCAATCGCTTTCTGTTCTTTCACGATTACCGCCTTGGGGAGTTCAGCGTAGGAGAGCGCCGCCGCCATCTTCTGGCCATCCTCCAGCATCCAGACCAGAAAATCCTTGATGGCTTTTTTCTTGGTGGGGTCGCTAATCTTTTCCGGGATCAGCAGCCAGGTGAAACTCGAAATCGGATAGGCGTCCTTGCCGGGAGCGTTGGTGATGGAAACCCGGAAATCGTCCGGCATCTCTTTGGAACTGGAGGCAGCGGCCGTTACGCTAGCCAAGCTAGCCTGAACGAATGCTCCCGCTGAGTTCTTGACTTTGCCGTACGCAATCTTATTCTGGACCGCGAAAATCAGTTCGATATAGCCCATGGAATTCGGAGTCTGCTTCACTTGCCCGGAAACGCCCTCGTTGCCCTTCCCGCCTAAACCGACGGGCCAGTTTACCGAAGTCCCGCGGCCGGCTTTGGCCTCCCATTCCTTGCTGACCTTGGATAGGTAGTCGGTCCAAATGTAAGTGGTGCCGCTGCCATCGGAGCGATGCACGACGATGATGTCTTTTGCGGGCAGGTTGACGCCGGGATTCGCTTTGGCCAGCTCCGGATCGTTCCACTTCGTGATTTTGCCGAGGAAAATCCCCGCCAAGGCTTCAGGAGTGAAATTGAGCTGCTGAGTGACGCCCGGAAGATTGTAAACCGGCACGTCCGCGCCCATCACCGTGGGAAAGTGCAGGATGCCGGCTCCGCGCTTGGCGCGGAAATTGGCGATCTGCTTTTCATCCATCGGCCCATCGCTGGCGCCGAAATCCACGGTTCCTTCGGTCACCTGGCGGATCCCGCCGCCGGAACCGATCGACTGGTAGTTGAACTGGAGGGTGGGGAACTTCTTATGGTAGTCGTCGAACCACTTCGAGTACATCGGATAGGGGAACGTCGCGCCCGCGGCGTTAATCAAAACATTTTGCGCGTGCAACCCGCTGGCCAGCAGCAGGAGCGGCAGAATTTGGAAAGCTTTGCGAATCATAGTTGTTTGTCTTCTCGATTCTCGCATCGGCATGTTACAGAGACGTTACAGCAACCTCAGAATGGGGATGACTTGCCGCTAGACGCCCGGGCTGGCCGAAGGGAGCAGTATCGTGAACGTGGACCCGGCGCCCAACTGGCTCTCCACGGTCACCAGCCCACCCATGCCTTCAATCACATGCTTGACGATCGAAAGACCTAAGCCGGTCCCCCCTACGTCACGCGAACGGGCACGGTCAACGCGGTAAAAGCGCTCAAAAATCCGCGGCAGGTCTTGCGACGGGATACCAGGGCCGGTGTCCGACACACTGATGGATACCCTCTCGTCCGCAGTCGAGGTAACGCGGACCCTCACTTCACCACCCGGCCGGTTGAACTTGATGGCATTAGCCACCAGATTCAGGACAGCCTGCTCCAGGCGTAAGCGCCGCCCCGTAACATGAAGGTCCCGCAGCTCTTCCCGCACCAGACTGACCCCCCGCGCCTTCGCTTCCCCTTCCACGGTCAGCAGCACGGTTTCCAGTACACCACGCACGGGGACGATTTCCGGCTCCTGGGGGTCGGCTCCGGATTCGAGTTCCGTGAGAACCAGCAGGTCCGCCACGATGCTACTCAAACGAACCGCGCTGGAATGAATGATTTCGACAAAGCGTTTCCGGTTCTGCGTATCGTCCAGAGCGCCGTCCAGCAGCGTGTCGGCGTAGCCAATGATGCCGGCGAGCGGCGTCCGCAACTCGTGCGATACGTTGGCCACAAAATCCTTGCGCACCTGTTCCAGGCGTTCCAGACCGGTGATGTCATGGAAGATCGCGATCACGCCGCGGCCGGAAGCCGTGACCATGGGCCGGACGCCCACCTCGAAGGTCCGGGGAGTTTCCGTGGTCAACACAAAGCGCAGCTTGACCGAATCTCCGTTGGAACGCACCGAACGGATCGCTTCATATAGAGCAGGATCGCGGACCACTTCAAGCAAACCCATGCCCTCCGACACTTCTCCGCGAAAGCCGGTGGCACGCAGCAATGCCTGATTACAAAAAGTGACCTTCAGATCCGGGTCCACGGCCAGGACGCCCTCCGCCATACCCGCCAGAATGGCCTCTCGGCGAGCCGATTCGAAGCGCAGGTTGCTGACCAGGCCACGGAGCTGCTGGCCGACTCCCTTGAGCGAGCGCTCCAGGGAACCCAGATCGTCACCGGAATCACTGATCGCTCCCGGTCTGGCTTCGGCACCCAACAAAGTCTCGGCGACACGCTTCAGACCCCGCACTCTTGCCGTAAGCGAACGGGAAACCAGAAGCGCCACCGCGACAGCAAACAGGGCCGCAGCCAGCGAAATCCCCAACGCAGGACCGCGTACGGACGAATCCACGGACGAGAGAGTACGGTTGAGAATCAACAGAGTGCCCAGGATCAGAGCGAGGGCGGAAAACAGCAGTCGTCGAAGCAAGGAACTGTTCATGACAAGGCGCGTCCGGAACTAACAGCCTAGCAAGTTCCATGCCCGGCGATAGGCATTTCGCGCAAGATTCACGGAAACGTCATCGTTCCGTAACGGCTCGATTGTTATCGTGAGGTGCGATGAAACCATTATTGCTATTACTTTCTTTGTCTCTCTGTGCCTGGGCCCAATCCGGACAAGGCCGAATCGTTGGTACGCTTACCGATTCTTCCGGTGCATTGCTCCCGCAGGGCACGATAACCGCTGTGGATGTCAAGACCGGCGCGAAACGCGAAGTGACGGCGGACGCCAAAGGATACTATGTCATAACCAGTTTAGCGCCCTCCGCCTATACTGTGACGGCCACGGCCCTCAATTTCGCGCCCGCGGAAGTGCGGGATTACCCTGTGAGCGCGGGCCAGGAACGAACCCTGAACATGTCCCTGCGGCCGGGCACGGTCGCCACGGAAGTCAATGTCGTGGCCGGAGAATTAACAGAAGTCGAAACCTCGTCGGCTTCGATGGGAGCCAACGTCAACGCCCGTGAAGTGGGCTCGCTGCCGCTGAACGGTCGCCAGCTCTCCCAACTTTATCTCTTGACCCCCGGCGCACAGACCGCCGGCGGCGGATCCTTCGACAACATCCGCTTCAGCGGCCGCGCCAACCAGCAAAATGCCATCCGTTTGGACGGTATCGAAGGTAGTTCGATTATTGACGCTTCCCCCGGTAACTTGAACGGCGAGATCTCCACTGGTTTCCGCCTGCAATCCAGCCTGGAAACCGTCGCTGAGTTCCGCGTGGAATCCAGCAATTATCCGGCGGAGTACGGCACCGGCACCGGCGGCCAGATTAGCGTCGTGACCAAGTCCGGCGGCAACGCGTTCCATGGCGGCATTTTCGAGTATATTCGCAACTATGCTCTGGACGCGCGGAACTTCTTTGATGGCGCTACGAAGTCCCCTCTCCGCCTGAATCAGTTTGGTGGGTCGATTGGCGGGCCGATCAAGAAAGACAAGCTGTTCTTTTTCCTGGCCAACGAAACCTTGCGGCAGCGAGCCGGTGTCAACCTTGTCGCCACCGTGCCGAGCACCGCCGCCAGAGCCCGCGCGGTGACTTCGATTCGATCCCTTTTGGCCGGCTATCCCACCGGCGCGCCTACCAGCAACCCGGATCTCGACCTGGCCCGTCTGCCCGCATCCGTCGCGATGGACGAATACTTTGGAAGCGCGCGCATCGACTACCATATCAACGATAGACTCAACGCTTATCTTCGTTACAATCGCGACCAAGGCTATTTGCAGCAGCCTCTGGATGTCAGCGGCAGTCATTCGCTGGTAACCGCAGTCCCGCAAAATGCCGTCCTGGGTTTGCAGCAGATTCTTTCGCCCCGGATGATCAATGAGACGCGATTCGGATTTAACGGGGCCAAGACCCGCGTTTCCGGATACGCTCCGGACATTCCAGGCGTGGATACCAGCGCCTTCGCGGTCAGCTTCACCGGCACGGTGGCCATCCCCGGCGTGGGCGGGCAAGGAGCCTCGGCGGGCGCATCGACGCTGGGTAACCTGATTCGTTCCAATAGCACCCAGAACGGCCGCTCCCAGCCCTACACAACGTACACGATGTCCTTCATCGACAACCTGAGCGTGACCCAGGGAAGCCATTCCCTGAAGTTCGGCTTCGAGTTCCGCCCCGTCCGCATCTACACGGACCGGTTGGGCGGCACGACATATACGTTCTCGAATCTAGCGGGCCTGTTGGCGAACACACCGACAGGAATCCAGGTACTCGGCGACACCAGCGCGCCGGATCCTTTCAATGGCGGCGCCACCGGGAACCGCTACCTCAAGCAGTACTACGCGATCGGCTACGCCCAGGACGAGTGGAAAATCCGTCCCAACTTCACCATGAGCTACGGCTTGCGCTACGAATACTATCATCCTCTGACAGAAGACCGGAACTTGTCCGTGCTCTTCAACGCGGATGAAGGCCGGATCATGCCGAACACGACACCCTGGTATCAGAGCCGGAAAACGAATTTCGCTCCACGCCTCGCCTTTAGTTGGGCTCCGGAGAGGTTCAAGAATAAAACTGTCTTCCGCATTGGCGCTGGCTATTTCTTCGGTCCGGGTCAGACGGAAGACCAGATCCAACCGATCGATTCCGACCGCGCCAGCGTGAACCTCGCTCCTCCCGGGATCGCTTACCCGATCATTCCTTCCGTGGCACTGGGTGGGTTCGACGTCAACAATCTCCGCAACTTCCAGCCGCGCGCCTACGCGCCAGGCTATACGCTTCCGGAAAAGATTTTGTCCTACACGGCTTCGATCCAACAGCAGTTGCCGGGCAACGCGGTTTTAACGGTCGCCTACGTAGGAAGTCAGGGCCGCAACCTGTTCCTGCGCTCCTGGACCAACCGGATTATCGGCGTGAATCCCACTACTGGTGCTGCGACTCTTCAATTCGGACCTCGGTTCTCGCAAATCGACTACAAGACCAGCGGCGGCACCGACAATTACAATTCTCTGCAAACCACGCTTAACCGGCGCTTCGCCAAGGGTCTGACCGCTGGGTTCCAGTGGACCTACGCCCACAGCATCGGCAACACGGGCGGGTCCAATGAAGCGCAGACCACGCAGAATCCGAATAACTTCGCACAAGATCGCGGCAACAACGCCTTCGACGTGCGGCACAGCGCCAATGTCTCGATGCTGTATGCCCTACCCGTAAAGGTAGAGAACAAGATCGCCAAGTCGGTATTGGGCGGATGGGAAGTCGGCGGCGTGATGAACGCGCGCACGGGCCTGCCGATTGACGTGACGATGTCACGCCCCGACATCGTTTGGCGGATCAACGGCACGAATAACTTCGTTAACGCGCTGAGCAACGTGCCGGCGGGAGGAGCCGCCACGGCCGTCATCAACAATCCCGGAGGCGGCGCTTTCCGTAACAACCGCCGTCCGAGCGTCGTCGCGGGCGTCAATCCGTTCCTAAGCAACCCCAACGACAAGAGAGTGATGCTAAATCCCGCCGCGTTTACGATTCCGCAACCCGGCACCTTCGGCAACCTGGGCCGCTTTGCGTTGCACGGGCCGAGCCTCACTCAATTCGATTTCACGCTGCACAAGCGGTTTAACATCACCGAGCGCCAGAACATTGAATTCCGCGTGGAGGTCTACAACCTCTTTAATCGCACCAACTTCTCCAACCCGCCGGCGGTGCTTTCCAACGCTCTCGGGATCGGCACCAATAACCTCCAGCCTGGACAATCGTTTAGTTCGGCGGCTGCGGGCGGCGCGTTTGGTATCGCCAACTCCACGGTCAGCAAGGACGTCGGACTGGGCGCGCAACGGCAGATCCAGTTCTCCCTCCGGTACAACTTCTGAGAATCTTGAAAAAAGGTCGCAGCCGCGCAATGGCGAAGGTCAAGGGCCGCTCATTTTCCGGGTGAGCGGCAGCCGGCCGGCGATTCCGTTACCAGTTTGGCTCCGGCGCTACAATAAAGGAGCCAATTCATGTCGGCCCAACTTGATCTCTCCAAGCTAAGCGTTACCCAGTTCGCGGAACAGTTTCGCGGGGAAATGATCCCCCTCAGTAATACGTTTTCGTACTTCTGCGCCTCGGTTCCACTTTCTGAAGAGGATCTGAAGGAATACCTGGAAGAACCCGTGGCCGCGCTGCCGCCTTCGATCGCCGCGGCGTTGCCAAAAATCTCGATTCTGCTAGTTCCCTACCTGGAAAAACAGAGCGCGGAAAAGAAGAAGGCTGCCCAACCGCCGGCAGCGGACCTGGTTTCGATTGAGCGTCCTCCGGAAGGGCGCCTGTCCACTTCCACCCAACTGAAGCTCGGCGAGGAGACGGTGCTGGCGTTCGCGCTGAAGGATCAGGAAGTCGCTGAGTACCACTACCGCTTTTATCACTTGTTGGCCACGCTGCTCGCCGATCAGTGGAACGAGATCGTCGAAACCCGCTTTTCGCGCCTGCTGCGCGAGGAGACCGCCGCGGACGTGCATGGCGAAGTCGACGAGGCAAGCTGGCGGCTGAAGCAGTCCTTGCGGCGGTCGCCTAAGGCTCGCGACAGCAAGAGTTTTCGCGAGTACGCGCGGCAGTCGTTCGCCGACACGCTGACGCTGTATCTGCACGGCCTCTGCTGCGACATCGACGTCGACACCGGCCCGCGCCAGTTGCCCAGCCGGTATCTGCGCAAGCGCCTGCAGTTGCTCGAAGAACTGTTCCCGCCTCCCAAGGGGTACGCGGTGTTCCCGGAACAGCTCGAAGGCTGAGCCCGCCGCAAGAGTAATTTGTGTGTGGCATTGCCGGATTCACGCATTCTGACGGACGCCGCCAGCCCGAGCGCATCTGGCGGATCACGCGCGCGCTGACCCATCGCGGGCCGGATAAACAGGACGTTTGGGAATCGGCGCACGTGGCTCTGGGCGCGGTGCGGCTCAAGATCATCGACCTGGAGCACGGCGATCAGCCCATGGCCAGCGAGGACGGCGACACCGTCCTGGTCTTCAACGGCGAAGTCTACAATCACGCGGCGCTGCGGGGGGAGCTGGAAGAACTCGGACACCGCTTTCATACGCGCTGTGATACAGAAGTCGTTCTGCGGGCGTTTCTGGAGTGGGGCGTCGAGTCGTTTCCCAAGCTGCGCGGGATGTTCGGCGCGGCGTTTTGGACAGAGTCGCAGCGGCGGCTGATTCTGCTGCGCGACCGCGTCGGCATCAAACCCCTGTATTTCCGCAGGCACGACGGCGAGCTTTATTTCGGCTCGGAGATGAAGGCGATCCTTCTGCATCCCGAGCTGGATCGGAATCTGAATCCGGCGGCGCTGGAACGGTATCTCTCCTTTAACTACGTGCCGGGGACGCAGACGCTGGTGGAGGGCATCGAGAAGCTCTCGCCGGGGCATTGGCTGGACTGGGTGGACGGCAAGGTTTCGACGCATCCGTATTGGAAGCTGGAGTTCAAGCCGGATGCGGGCATGGATCTGGAATCGGCCAAGAGCGAGTTGGACCGCTTGCTGCGCTCGGCGGTGGAAGAGCACTTGATCTCCGATGCCCCGCTGGGAGTGTGGTCGAGCGGCGGGCTGGATTCGTCGACCATCCTGCACTACGCGGCGGAGGCGTCGTCTTCACGGCTCAAAACATTCTCCGTTTCTTTTCGCGGACGAAGTTTCGATGAGACGCCATATTTCCGCGAAGTGGCCGAGCGCTACCAGACCGATCACCACGAATTCGACCTGAACCCGGAAGCCGACCTGCGCGGGACCATCGAGCAGTTCGCGACGTACTCGGATGAACCGAGCGCGGATGCCGGGGCGTTGCCAGTGTGGTTCTTGTCCAAGATGTGCCGGCAGGATGTGACCGTGGCGCTATCGGGCGATGGCGCGGATGAGCTATTCGGCGGGTACAACACATATCTGGCGGACCGTTACGCGCGGACACTGCGCAAGTTTCCGCGCTTCGCGCGGGGCGCCGCGGCCGGTCTCGCGCGGCTGCTCCCTGTGTCGGATGAGAAGATCGGCTTCGACTACAAAGTGCGGCGCATGCTGGAGGGGTCCCTGCTGGACCCCATCGACGCGCACTTTTATTGGAACGGGACGTTTGGCGCGGCGGAGCGGCGCGCGCTCGTGATGCGCGACTTGGGCCCGGGGAGTCCGCTGCCGCTGCCAGGGGAGACCGACGGTTATCTCAATCGCTTTCTGTGGCTCGATCAACTCTGCTACCTGCCGGACGATATCCTGAATAAATGCGACCGCATGAGCATGGCCCACTCGCTGGAGGTGCGGCCTCCGTTTCTGGACCACCGCATTGTCGAATTCGCGGCCACGCTGCCGGAAGATTTCAAGATTCGCGCCGGTTTGCTCAAGGTTGGCTCACTCAAGTTCATTCTGCGCGAGCTGATGAAGGACAAGCTGCCTCGCACGGTACTCGAACGCCGCAAAGAGGGCTTCGATATTCCAGCGCATCACTGGCTGCGGACGGCTCTCAAGCCGCTGGTGGACGAGACGCTCAACGAGCGAACGGTACGGCAGTCGGGGATATTTCAATGGGAGGCAATCGACCGGATCCTGCGCTCGCATTTCGAGCGGCGCGCTAACTTCGGCTATCACCTATGGGGTCTTCTGCTTCTGTTCCTATGGATGAAGCGATGGGACATTCAGCCTCCGCGCGCATGGCACGCGAGCCGGAGCACACCCGCCTCCGCCGGCGCTACGCGCTGATCGTGGTGGCGGTGGCCGCCGCCATCTTTCTCGGTTGCATCATCAGTCCGCCGTCTTTGATGGATGACGTGGATTCCGTGCAGGCGCAGATCGCGCGCAACATGCTGGATTCGGGCGACTGGGTAACGGCGCGACTCAACGGCGTCAAGTACCTGGAGAAATCACCGCTGATTTACTGGATGATCGCGGTGTCTTATGAGATCTTTGGCGTGCATGACTGGTCGGCGCGGATTCCGGTGGCGCTTTCCGCGGTAGCGCTGTGTTGGCTGACGTTCCGCATCGGGGCGTGGGCGTTTTCATTGCGCGCGGGGTTGTACGCGGGGCTGGCGATCGCGACCTCGATTGGCCTGTGGCTGTTCACGCGCATTCAGATTCCCGATGTCACGGTGACGGCGACGATCGCGCTGGCGATGTGGGCGTTTCTGCGCGCGCTTGATGCCGCAGAACGCCGGCCCGCGCTGTGGAGCGCGATCATGGCCGCCGCGATGGGACTGGGCCTCATCCTGAAGGGCCTGATCGCGATGGTGTTTCCGGTGGCGGCAGCGGTGCTGTACCTAGGCTTTTGCGGACAACTGTTAGAGCGAGAAACGTGGAGACGGCTGCATGTTTTCCGCGGACTGCTGATTTTGTTAGCGGTCGCCGCGCCGTGGCACGTGATCGCCACATTGCGCAATCCGCCGTATTTCGACTTCACTCTTTCGAGCGGACCGGGTAATTACCGTGGCTTCTTCTGGTTTTACTTTTTCAACGAACACATTCTGCGCTTCCTGAACCTGCGCTACCCGCGCGACTACAACACAGTCCCGCGCCTGTATTTCTGGCTATTTCATCTGCTGTGGCTGTTTCCGTGGAGCGTTTATTTTCCGGCCGTGGCGAAGTTGCGCTTCCGGGGCAGCGACCGCGCCTCGCGCATGAGGCTGCTGTGCCTGTGCTGGGCCGGGTTCCTGCTGGTGTTCTTCACGTTCTCATCGACGCAGGAATATTATTCGATGCCGTGTTATCCGGCGCTGGCGCTGCTGCTGGGCTCCGCCATCACGGAGAAGTCCACTGAGGCGTGGCGGCGCAAGGGACAGATTGTGCTGGCCGTGGTGGCGTCGCTGGCTACGGCGGCGATCGTGTTTCTGCTCGCGAGCGTGTGGAACTTGCCGGCGCCGGGTGATATTTCGCGCGCGTTGACGCAGAATCCGGAAAACTACACGCTGTCGCTGGGGCACATGGGCGATCTGACGATCGCTTCATTTGCCTATTTGCGGCTGCCGCTGATGGTCGCCGGCGTGGCGTTCCTGATTGGCGCGGTCACGTCGTGGCGGAGTAGCAGGCGCGGCAGCACGGCGGGAGCCGTGGTCATGATGATCCTGTTTTTCCATGCCGCGCGGCTAGCACTGATCACCTTCGATCCGTATCTGACATCGCGGCCCTTGGCCGAGGCGCTGAACCGCGCGCCGCACGGCAAGCTGATTCTCGACGACCAGTACTACGCGTTTTCGTCAATCGTGTTTTATGCGCATGCGTATCATGGCGAGCGGGTGCTGCTGCTGAATGGGCGTGTCAATAATCTGGAGTGTGGGTCGAACGCTCCGGACGCCCCGCGGGACGTCTTCATCGACGATAACCAGTTCCGCGAACGGTGGCTGTCCCTGGAGCGTTACTACGTTTGTGCCGATAAGACCCAGGTCGAGCGTTTCCAGAAATTAGTCGGGCGGGAGCGCCTGCATACCGTGGCCGAGAGCGGCGGCAAGTTCGTGTTCGCGAATCAATAACCATGCGTGTTGCGATCGAGGAGAATGGCGCGGCCACGGCCGGGTGGATTGCCGCGCTGCGCCGCCAAGCGCGGGACGAAGAAATCCGCGAGTTTCAGTCGGGGACGATGACGCGTGTGTTCGGCGCGGCGTGGCTCGATTCCGCGTTGCGCGGCGCGGACCTACTGCATGCGTCCGCGCGTACGCCGTGCGCGCCCAAGAAGGCCAAGCTCACGGCCACCGTTGACGATCTCTCGTCTTGGTTGATGCCCAAGCTCAGCTCTCCGGCGGAGACGAAGGCGGCGCGGGAATTTGCCGAGCGGATTCTGGCGCATGCCCATGGGCTGATCGCGGTATCGGAATCGATCCGGCAGGATGCGATCCGCGTGCTGGGTATGGAGCCGGAAAACATCACCACGATTTACCCCGGCGTGGACAAGGAATTCTTCGAGGCAAGACCGGAGCCGCGCGAACGCCCATACGTACTCGCGGTGGGCGGAGACCAGCCCCGCCACAACTTTCACACGATCCAGATCGCCTGGCAGGCGCTGAAGCCGGAGCTTCGCAACACGTTTGAACTGGTGGTGGAGGGCGCACCGAAGCCGGCGTTGATGGCGGGGGCAACGCTGCTGGTTCACGTTCCTTTGTATGAAGGCTTCGCGCTTCCGGTGGCGCAAGCCTTGGCGTCTGGGATCGCCGTAGTAACGTCCGATTCGTCGTCACTGCCGGAGATCGGCCGGGATGCCGGGCTGATGGTGGACCCGCACAGTGTTTCCGAAGTCGCGGGCGCGCTCACGCGGCTGCTGGAATCAGAGAGCGAACGAGCGAAACTGGCCCGCTACGGCCGCGCGCGCGCGGAAAAATACCGCTGGGAGCGCTGCGCGGAGTATTCGCTCGCCTTTTTCCATCGCGTAGCGGAGCGGTAAGCTGGCCCATCTTGTATTGGATAAGCCTCGCCAGGGAAACGCCCGGAAGCGGCTTCTAGTATGCTGAAGGCCTGTTTTTCCCTTAGAGTTGCTGCAACCACGCGCGGCGGGGCCTCAGTGCACACACCGATTATGAAGCAGCGTTTATTGGATCTAATTATCTGCCCACTCTGCGCCGGATCCCTGAATTTACAGGTGACAACGATGGACGGCAAAGAAATCATGGAAGGCCGGCTCACCTGCCAGGCTTGCGGCAAGCCGTACCTCATCGTCCGCGGCGTGCCCCGGTTGCTGCCGGATACGTTTTCCGCCGAACAGCAGGCCACCGCGGAAGCCTTCGGTTACGAGTGGACCCACTTCAGCCACATCGACGACACCTACGAAAAAGAATTTCTGGACTGGGTGCATCCGGTCCAGAAAGACTACTTCCGCGACAAGCTGATCCTGGACGGCGGTTGCGGCAAGGGCAGGCACACAGCGCTTTCGGCCGCATTCGGCGCGGCCGACGTGGTGGGGATCGACATTTCCGACGCGGTGGAGGCGGCATTCGCGAATACACGCCACCTTCCCAACGCGCATGTGATCCAGGCCGATATTTACCACGTCCCGCTGCGGCCGGTGTTCGATTACGCCTACAGCATAGGCGTGTTGCATCATCTCCCCGATCCCAAGGCCGGCTTTCTCTCGCTCATTCGCCGCTTAAAGTCCGGCGGCAGAATGTCGGCGTGGGTTTACGGCGCCGAGGGCAACTGGTGGATCACGCATCTGGTGAGTCCGGTGCGAGAAGTGGTGACTTCACGCCTGCCCCCGGCCATCACCCAGGCGCTCTCATTCGCCATTGCCGTGCCCATGCAAGTGGCGTTGAAACTGATCTATAAACCGGTCAATGAACGGTTGCCCGGCTTGAAACGGTTGCTGTTTTACAACGACTATTTGTATTCGATCTCGGGATTCTCGTTCCGCGAAAATTACTCCACTGTGTTCGATCATCTGGTCGCGCCCACGGCGTTCTATATCAACCGTGATGAGTTTAGCGAGTGGATGACGGAAGCTTCGCTTTCCGACGTGAACATCACGTGGCGCAACCGGAACAATTGGCGCGGAACCGGCGTCACGCCGGCCCGGAAGAGCGCGACCGCTGGCAATTAGAGTCTGCCGGCGCTCGACGATCCGGCGATACTATTTCCCGCCGACGCTGAAATCCCAGATCTGCGCATTCAGCTTGCCTGGGGTGTACTGAATCAGCGCGTATTCACCCGGCTCGAGCGCGTTCTGCGGCCAGAGGCGGAAGAGCAGGTCGGCTTCCTGCTTCTTGAAGTTCCCGATCTTCTGCACTTCTTCGCTGACCTCGCGCTGATTCTGATATTTCGCGATGAGGAGGCGTTCCACAATGCGGGTGTTCTTGCCGGGCGTGAGTTTGATGATTTCAAACTCCTCGTAGTCCGTGGCGCGCAAATAAAATTCGGGCTTGGGATCGGTGATGGAGAACGCGGCGCGCTCGCCGTCGAGTTCCACGGTGGCCTTGCCCATGATGACGGGAATGGGCGACAGCGCTTTCAGAATACTCCGCCGCTTGTTGTTCACGACCTTGGATTCGGCCTGCTTGATGGCGTCGATCTGCTCGCCGCGAATGTAATACGCTCCGGGCTGCGTGGGCAATGCGGCAATCTGTTTGGCGGCTGCGCGCTCGGCGGCGCGCTCCTCGGCTTCGGCTTTCGTGTCGGCTTCGATCTGCTCCTTGCGCTCGGAGAGATCGGCTCTGGTGCGCGCCAGGTCCACCAGGTCGAGGGGAATTTCCTCCCACTCGCTGCGCTCCGTGCTGTAGTAGCGTACGCGGTCGGTCTTCACTTCGTATTGGTTGGTGAGTTGATAGGTGCCGTCTTTGAGGTACAGCCGGTCGGCGGCGGCAAGCGCGGCGGCGATCAAAACGAAAAGGATAGCGGCGCGGCCCAACATCTTACTTCTATTATGAATCTATGGCCGAAATCTTGTACGACCACGACCGCATCGAGCTGAAATGGGAGGAGCGCTGGAAAAGCGATCCCGATCTGTACCGCGCCGATGCGTCTTCCAACGCCCCCAAATACTACGTGGTCGAAATGCTTCCCTACCCCAGCGGCCGCCTGCACATGGGCCACGTGCGCAACTATTCGATCGGCGACGCGCTGGCCCGTTACATGTGGATGCAGGGTTACAACGTCAAGCATCCGATGGGTTGGGACGCCTTCGGATTGCCCGCGGAAAATGCCGCGATCCAGCGCAACATGCATCCGCGCGACTGGACGATTTCGAACATCGCGGAGATGAAGCGGCAGATGCACCGCATGGGCTTTGCCTATGACTGGAGCCTGGAGATCTCCACTTGCGAGCCGGAATATTATCACTGGAACCAATGGTTCTTCCTGAAAATGCACGAGCGAGGCCTGGCGTATCGCAAGAACGCCATGGTCAACTGGTGCCCGGAATGCGCCACGGTTCTAGCCAACGAACAAGTGGTGGACGGCTGCTGCTGGCGCCACGAGACGACGCCGGTGGAGCAGCGGGCGCTCGAACAATGGTTCTGGAAGATCACCGAGTACGCGGATGAATTGTTGCGCGACACCTTCGACAAACTGGAGGGCGGATGGCCGGAGCGCGTACTGTCCATGCAGCGTAACTGGATCGGGCGGAGCGAGGGTTCCGAGATCGACTTCGCGCTGGAAGGCGGGCCGGAAAAAATCCGTGTGTTCACCACGCGCGTCGATACCATCTACGGCGCGACGTGCGTGATTCTGGCGCCGGAGCATCCCATCGCGCGGAAGCTGCTCGATGACGCCGGGCGTGCCAAGGCCAAGCAGATGATTGACACGCGGAAACAGACGGGTCCGGGCGATGTCGTGAAAGATGGCGTGTTTACGGGCCACTACGCGGTCAATCCGTACAGCGGCGACAAGGTGCCGATCTGGATCGGCAATTTTGTGTTGATGGATTACGGAACGGGCGCGATCATGGCCGTTCCGGCTCACGACGAGCGCGACTTCGATTTCGCGAAAACGTTCGGGCTGGAGATCCGTCCCGTGATTCGGCCCGTAGACGGCGTGCTGGATGAGAACCCGCAAGCGGCATTCACCGAGTACGGCGTCACGGAGAACACCGGATCGTTCTCCGGTCTGCCGACGGAAGAAGCACGGCGCAAAATGAACGCGCACGCCGAGGCGCGGGGCTTCGGCAAGGCGGCGATCACCTATCGCATCAAGGATTGGGGAATTTCCCGCCAGCGCTATTGGGGTACTCCGATTCCGATGATCCATTGCGCGAAGTGCGGCGTGGTTCCGGTGCCTGAAAAAGACCTGCCGGTGACATTGCCATACGACGTGAAGTTCACGGGCAAGGGACGGTCGCCGCTGGCCGAAGTCGAATCGTTCATGAACGTGAAGTGTCCGCGGTGCGGGACCGATGCGCGCCGCGAGAGCGACACCATGGACACGTTCGTCGATTCGTCCTGGTATTTCTACCGCTACTGCGATCCGCGGAATTCTACGGCTCCGTTCGGGTCCGCCACTGCGAACAAGTGGTTTCCGATTGACCAATACATCGGCGGCGTCACGCACGCGATTCTGCACCTGATCTACTCGCGCTTCTTTACAAAGGTCATGCGTGATCTGGGGTTGATCGCCAATGACGAACCGGCGGCGAACCTGTTCACGCAGGGGATGGTGCTGGGCTCCGATGGCTCGGCGATGTCGAAGTCGAAGGGGAATGTGGTCGATCCCGAAGAGATGGTGGGCAAGTACGGCGCGGATACTTGCCGGCTGTTCGTGCTGTTCGCCAATGCGCCCGAGAAAGACATGCCGTGGATCGAGTCGAGCGTGGGCGGCCCGCGCAAGTTCGTCGAGCGCATCTTCCGCTTCGTGACTCGCAATATGGATCGCGAAGCCGCGGGTGACGCAGCGGCCGACCGGCGGGCGTTGCGCAAGCTGCACCAGACAATCCGCAAGGTCACCGAAGATTTCAATAATCGCTGGCACTTCAACACGTCGATTGCCGCGCTGATGGAGCTGCTGAACACGCTACAGGACGAGGAAGCCAATCTTTCGCGCGCGGCTCTGGATCAGATTCTGCCGGATCTGGTGCTGTTGACGGGTCCGTTCACGCCGTATCTGGCGGAGGAATTGTGGGAACTGCTGGGCCGGAGCGGGCCGGTGTTCCGCCAATCCTGGCCCAAATGCGACGAGGCAGTGGCTCAGGAAGACGCGCTGGAGATTCCGGTGCAGGTCAACGGCAAGCTGCGCGCGCGCATCTCGGCACCGTTGGGGGCTTCGCAAGCCGAGCTCGAAAAGATCGCGCTGGCGGACGCGAAAGTGCTGCCCTTCACGGAGGGCAAGCAGGTGGTGAAGGTGATCGTGGTGCCGGAGAAATTGGTGAATATTGTGGTGAAGTAGTCCCTGGTTGTGAAAATGAAACGTATTTTATGGCTTTAGCGTTCGTAGATGATAGTGGCAGCGGCGGTGATTCGCCGTATTATGTGCTTGCGGGGTACTCGGCCAGTGAAGCTACGTGGCGCGCATTTTCGACGGATTGGCGCAGTGTCCTGAATGGATCTCCACTCAATGCGGCCTGGATTCCGCAGCATCCTGAAACGGAGGGATCTCCAGAAGATGGCGGAGGTGATCAAGAACAATCTTGCCAAACTCCGCGAGGAACACGGCGACGACGAAGTCGACCAGCACTTGGCCGCCATAGCGAAGCACCACGGACGCGAATCGTACTAACCCGGAGGGTGAGTCGCCGCGCAGTGACCGATCGCCACGTCGCATGGAGAGTGCCCGAAGCCTGGATTTGGAATTGAATATTTCACCTCTTGGATGGCGCTTCACCTAGGTAGCAGTGACTTGTTTCCCATCATCCGGCGAGTGAAATGATGATAGTGTGAAAGTATGCCAGCCCCGCTCCAACAAGCGACGCTGATCTCCGTAGAAGAGTATCTGGCGACGAGTTATCGGCCAGATTGCGACTACGTGGACGGGCGCATCGAGGAGCGCAACTTGGGCGAATTCGATCACAGCAGCCTACAAACCAATATCGCGATCTATATGGGTTCGCGGAGAAAGCAACTTGGGATCACCGTCGTCGTTGAGCAGCGCGTGCAGGTTTCGCCGACGCGCTTCCGCATCCCAGACGTTTGCGTGGTGCTCGGAAAGACGACGGAGCAAGTCTTCCGGACGCCTCCTTTCCTGTGCATCGAGATTCTTTCGCCCGAGGACCGCATGAGCCGAGTCGAGCAGCGCATCGACGATTACCTGGCCATGGGCGTCAAGTATGTCTGGGTCATTGATCCCTCCAACCGCCACGTATACAGCGCCACGCGGGAAGCCGGTCTGCAAGAGTTCAAGGGAGCCATCCTGCGGACCGAAAACCCGGTCCTCGAATTGCCTTTGGCGGAAGTATTTGAGTAGTCCTATCTCCGGTTGCCCTCTGTACCGATAAGATGGTGGTAGGGGTATGTTAGAAATTGCCGCCATCCGCGCCGCTGGCCTGACCAAAATCTATCGCTCCGGTGCGAGCGAGCTGGTGGTGTTTTCGGGCCTCGACCTAGCGGTAGCCGAGGGGGAAAAGCTGGCCCTGGTGGGGGAGTCCGGATCGGGGAAAAGCACGCTATTGCATCTACTTGGCGGTCTGGACAGGCCCACGGAAGGTGCGATATACTTTGGGCAGAATGACATTTGCCAGCTACCGGCGAATGACTTGGCCGAGTTCCGCAACCGGGAACTGGGTTTCGTGTGGCAGATTTACTCCCTTCTCGCTGAGTTTACAGCGCTTGAGAACGTAATGATGCCCCTTCTGATCCGTGGCCAGAGCCGGGAGGACGCGCAGCCGGAATCCATGGCTAGGCTTGAGGAAGTGGGCTTGAAAGCCCGGGCATCGCATCGCGCGGGCGAACTTTCCGGGGGCGAACAGCAGAGGGTGGTCCTGGCCCGCGCGTTGGTGGGCAATCCAAAAGTTTTGTTGGCCGACGAACCCACGGGCAACCTCGATTTCCATACGGGCGGGATGATCATGGATCTGCTCGACGATCTGCACCGTTCGCGCCGTCTTACTTCCATTCACGTCACTCATAATATGAATTTCGCCCGCAGAGCCGACCGTGTCGTCGCGCTCGCGCAGGGTCAACTGGTTCCAGCTAGCGAGGGTACGCACTATGTTTGAACGCTATACCGAGAAAGCCCGGCGGGTCATCTTCTTTGCCCGTTACGAAGCCAGCCAGTTCGGCAGTCCGTGCATTGAAACCGAGCACCTGCTGCTGGGCCTGCTGCGCGAGGATAAGGCGCTCGCCAACCGTTTCCTGCGCTCCAGCGCGTCGGTGGAATCGATCCGCAAGCAGATCGAAGTCCACACCACGCTGCGGGAAAAGGTTTCGACTTCGGTCGATCTGCCGCTGAGCCACGAATGCAAGCGCGTGCTGGCCTATGGCGCGGAAGAAGCCGAGCGGCTCAACCACAAGCACATTGGCACCGAGCATTTGCTGCTGGGTCTGCTGCGCGAAGAGAAGTGTTTCGCCGCCGATATTCTGCACGAGCACGGATTGCGGCTGACGCAGGTGCGCGAGGAAATTGCGCGATCGAGTTCGGAGAAGATGTCTTCGAACCGGCCCAAGGAAAGTTCGCTGCTGAGCGAATTCAGCCGCGACCTGACGCAGGCGGCCATGGACGGGCTGCTGGATCCGCTGATCGGCCGCGATGGCGAACTGGACCGCGTCATTCAGATCCTGTGCCGCCGCACCAAGAACAACCCCGTGTTGATCGGCGAGCCGGGCGTGGGCAAGACGGCGATTGTCGAAGGGTTGGCGCAGAAGATTGCCGATGGCGATGTACCGTCGTTCCTGGCTGACAAACGCATTCTGGCTCTGGATCTTTCGCTCATCGTCGCGGGCACCAAGTACCGCGGCCAGTTTGAGGAACGCCTGAAGACCATCATGAAGGAACTGATGGAGAATCAAAACGCCATCATCTTCATCGACGAGTTGCACACGCTGGTGGGCGCGGGGTCGGCGGAGGGGTCGCTGGACGCGGCCAATATTCTGAAACCGGCGCTATCGCGCGGCGAGATCCAATGCATTGGCGCGACGACGCCCGCCGAATACCGCAAGTCGATTGAAAAGGACCGCTCGCTGGAGCGCCGCTTCCAGGCGGTGAAGGTGCCGCCGCCGAATGAAGTGGATGCCACGCGCATTCTATTCGGCATCAAGGAACGCTACGAGAAATTCCACGCGGTGGCGTATACCGATGAAGCCATCGAAAGTTCCGTGCATTCCTCCGTGCGCTTCATTCCGGACCGTTTCCTGCCGGACAAGGCTATCGATCTAATCGACGAAGCCGGCGCGCGCGTGAAACTACGCCAGACCACGCTGCCGGGCGAAGTCGCCGACATTCAGAAGCGCATCAAGTTCATCGTGCACCGCATGGAGAACGCCATTGCGAATCACGAGTTTGAAAAGGCGCGCTTCTACTCCGACGAAGAACGCAAGGAACGCGAGAATCTGCGTGTGCTGCGCGAGAAGTACAATCTGGACGATACGTCGACCGGCGTCGTGACCAAAGACGACATCGAAGACGTGGTGGCGCGCTGGACCGGCGTGCCCATGACCGCCATCAAGGAAGAAGAAGTTTCCAAGCTCCTGCGGATTGAAGAGGAGTTGCACAAGCGCATCATCAGCCAGGAGAAGGCCATTTCCGCGCTGGCGCGGGCCATCCGCCGTTCGCGCGCGGGCTTGAAATCGCCCAAACGCCCGGCGGGTTCGTTCCTGTTCCTGGGCCCCACGGGCGTCGGTAAGACGGAAGTGGCGCGGGCGCTGGCCGAATTTCTATTTGGGAGCGAGAAATCGCTGGTCCGTTTCGACATGTCCGAGTTCATGGAAAAGCACTCGGTTTCGAAGCTGATCGGCTCGCCTCCAGGCTATGTGGGATATGAAGAGGGCGGGCAGTTGACCGAGCGCGTGAAGCGCGCGCCGTATTCGATTATTCTGCTGGACGAAATCGAGAAGGCGCACCCGGATGTGTACAACATCCTGTTGCAGGTGTTTGAAGACGGCCAGTTGACTGACGGGCTCGGCAACACGGTGGACTTCAAGAACACCATCATTATCATGACCTCGAACCTGGGCGCGCGCTTCCTCGATAAGCGCAGTCCCATGGGTTTCTCGGCGCCGAGCGCGGGAGTGCCGGCCAAAGTGGAAGATCAGGTGATGGGCGAGGTGAAGAAGGCGTTCAACCCTGAGTTCCTGAACCGCCTGGATGAGACGATCCTGTTCACGTCGCTGAACGACGAAGATCTGCTCAAGATCATGCACCTGCTGACGGATCAGATCAACCTGAACCTGGTCTCCAAGCAGATCAAGATCCACTTGCACGATGATGCCGCCAAGTACATCATCGACAAGACGCTGACGGACCGCAGCTATGGCGCGCGCCCGCTACGGCGAGCCTTGCAGAAGTACATCGAGGACCCGCTCAGCGAAGCGCTGATACAGGGCACGCTGCCGCGGCCGTCGGAACTGGAAGTCTACCTGAGCGAAGGCGGCATCTTCGTGCGGCCGCTGTTCGAACAGCCGGTGGGCGCGGGCGATGGCGGCGTGGCCGAAGCTCCGCCTCCGGGGACGGCGTTGTACTTGTTCGAGTAGGGTGGACTAGGATACGCTTTCGGTTACCAGTTAAGACTCAAAATCCATCCAAAGGAGAATTGAGTCATGGGGTTGCCGAGAAGGATGTCCACCAAGGAGTGCAAGCTGGCGGCGTGAGATTCGGCAGGGACCGGGCAACGTGTTTCCGGGCCACGGCGAGCAGCGCTGGACCGAGGGACGGATCGCCGAACTCGAGCGCAAGGTCGGCCAGCAGGCACTGGAGATTGTGCAATCCCCTGATTTTGGGAGTATTGTGGCTAGGAGGAAGTTTCTTTGCGCACGGACACGTTGAATCGTGGATACCGCCGGTTCCGCGCATCGGCTCTCTGCGCGCTGGTCCTGAGCCTAGCGGTGGTCTTATGCCTGGCGGATGAGCCGCAGGCAGCTCGCTCGGCGGGCAACGCCGCCTTTACCAGTTCCGTTCAACCGTTCTTCGCCAGGAACTGTACCGGTTGCCACAACGCGAAACGGAAGGTTGGCGGGCTGAATCTGGAAGCCTTTGCCAGTGCCGCTCCGTCGGCGCAAGACCTCGACACCTTCGAAAGAGTCCTGCGCAAACTGGAAGCCGGCGAGATGCCTCCCAAGGGCCAGCCGCGTCCCAACGAAGCGGAATTAGGCACAGTGACGAAATGGATCCAGACCCGCTTTGGATTGGCGGCGCGCGCAACGGTGGCGGGCGCGGGACCCGTGAAGGTCCGGCGGCTGAACCGCGTTGAGTACAACAACTCCATCCGCGATTTGCTGGGAATCGACGTCCAGCCGGCCAATGATTTTCCGCAGGACGATTCCGCTTACGGATTCGACAATATCGCGCAGGCGCTCTCCGTCTCGCCCCTGCTCATGGAAAAATATCTGGCCTCGGCTGAGCGGATCGCCCGCACGGCTGTCTTCGGCCCCGATCTGAAAACCACCACGGAGGTTTTCCTGCCGCCGCTGCCGCGCCGCATGGAGTTTACGAACCGCACGCTGATTCCCTTCCCCGCTTATTACTCGAAGAAAGATTATGACGAAACGGGACTCTCGCAACCAGGCTCCTTCCATAAGACCTACCGGTTTCCGGCTGATGGCGAGTATCTGATCCGGATCGCCGCGGCGGGTTTCCGCCCCAACGGCGCCGATCCGGGAGAGGCGGCGTTCCAGTTCGACGGAAAGCTCGTGCAAGCGTTTCCAGTGGATGTGGATGCGGAACAATCGGGCTTTGAACGCAGACCGGATCATTGGGACGTGCGCGTGCAGGCGTCCGCCGGGCCGCACGATCTCACGATTGCGTTCCCCCACCAGTTCCACGGCCTGCCCACGGTCTTCGGCGGACCGGATCCTTCGAAAACGCCTTACGACAAGTGCAAAGTCACCAATGCCGGGAGTCCGCGCTGCCTGGAACTGGTCCTGAAGGCATTGGACAATCCGAACAACGAGAATTTCAATCCCACTACGCCCGAACGCGTTCAGCGGGTCAAGGACGTAATCCAACGCGCGAAGGATTTCGACGCGACTCCTCCCATGTTCGAGGGCATGTCCGTGCACGAGGTCGATATCACGGGTCCTTACAACTTTAAGCAAGGGCCCGCGCCGGAAGCTGTGCGCAAGATTTTCATCTGCGGTAACTCTAAGGATCCGGGCGACCCAACTTGCGAACGCAGAGTCATTTCGAATCTGTCCTACCGGGCCTTCCGGGGCCCCGTGGCGCCGCAGCGGGTCGATCAGTTGGTGGCTATTTCCCAAGGAGCCCGCAAACGCGGCGGCTCCTACGCGGAAGGAATATCGCTGGCCTTGGCCACGATTCTGGCTTCGCCGAGCTTCTTGTTCCGGGTGGAGACCGAGCCCGGCAACCAGTTCGCCTTGGCTTCGCGGCTTTCCTATTTCCTGTGGAGCAGCATGCCCGATGACGAGCTTCTGCGCTCCGCCGAGCGGGGAAATTTGAAGCAGCCGGATGTGCTTCGCGCGCAGGTCCGGCGCATGCTGACGGATTCTAAGGCGCAAGCGCTTGCCGAGAATTTCGCCGGCCAATGGCTGGAAATCCGCCGCCTGGAATCGGCGCAGCCGGACCGCGAACGTTTCCCCGATTTCGATGAATACCTGCGCGCCTCGATGGTCAAGGAAACCGAGATGTTCTTCCGGTACGTGATGCGGCAGGATCGCAGCGTGCTGGATTTCATCGACGGGCCGTATAGCTTCTTGAACGAGCGCTTGGCCCGGCATTACGGAATCGCCGGCGTGACCGGAACCGAATTCCGCAAAGTGGACCTCATCGGCACCGGACGCGGCGGCATCATCACACACGCGAGCGTGCTGGCGGTTTCCTCCTATGGCAACCGGACGTCGGTTGTATTGCGCGGGAAATGGATTCTGGAGAATATTTTGAACGCTCCGCCGCCCCCGCCCCCCGCCAACGTGCCCAGCCTGGACGAGGACGCGGTGGGTGCGTCGGCTTCGCTCCGCCAGCAGATGGAACAGCATCGCAAGAATCCGGCGTGCGCCACGTGCCATACCAGAATGGACCCGCTGGGCTTCGGGTTGGAAAACTACGATGCCGTGGGTGCCTGGAGAAGAATGGACGGCAAGTTCCCCATCGATTCGTCCGGCGTGCTGCCCGGCGGGCGCACGTTCCAGGGAGCGGATGGATTGAAATCCATCCTGGCTCAAGATCGCGATGCGTTTGCCGAATGCCTGGCCGAGAAGATGCTGATCTATGCGTTGGGACGCGGCGTGAGCCGGGAGGATCAGCCCGCCGTGCGGCAGATCATTTCCCGCATGAGCTCCAACGAATACCGCTTTTCGAGTCTGGTGGACGGCGTCGTCAACAGCCCGCTTTTCCTGAATAGCGCCGCCGGAAACACTACATTGGCAACCAACGCTGCCGGAAGTAATGGAGCACCCGCAAAATGATCGTCACCGGTAAGCATCTTCCTCGGCGTACATTTCTACGCGGGCTGGGCGCGGCGGTGGCCCTGCCTTGGCTGGACGCGATGGTACCCGCGTTCGCGGCTCCGGTCCAGAAGAAAACCCCTGTTCGGCTGGTCTTCGGCTACGCACCCAACGGCATGATGATGCGTGACTGGACGCCGAAGGGCGTGGGCAGGGATTTCGAATTCACGCGCATTCTTAAGCCTCTGGAACCGTTCCGTGAGGATGTACTGATTCTGACCGGACTCCACCATCGCAACGGCGAGGGCTCCGGGGGCGATCACGCGCGAGCCAGCGCCACCTATCTGACCGGAATCGCGCCGAAGAAGGCCAGCGATATCGCGGCGATTTCCTTGGGTATCTCAGCCGATCAAGTCGCCGCGCAGGCGATTGGTTCGCAAACCCGTTTGCCTTCGCTCGAGCTTGGTTGCGAAGCGACGCGGTCGGTGGGCGCTTGCGATGGCGGTTTGAGCTGCGCATACATGAATAATATGTCGTTCCGCGACGCGACTACGCCGGTGCCTCCGGAAACCAATCCTCGCGCGGTGTTCGAGCGGCTGTACGGGAGCTTCACCACGGACCCTGATCCGAAAGTGCGCGAGCGGCTGAGCAACAATCGCAAGAGCATGCTGGATTTCATTTCGGCCGACACCGAGCGCCTGACGGCGCGGCTGGGCGCGGGCGACCGCCAGAAGCTGGACGAGTATCTAACCTCGCTGCGCGATATCGAGAAGAGGATCACGCGTTCCGAAAAAGAAGATCAGGCTCTGACGCCCGCCATGGACAAGCCGCTCGGCGTACCCAACGACTTCGTGGAGCACGCCGCGCTGAATAACGACATGCTGGCGATCGCGCTACAGGCCGATCTGACGCGCGTCGCGACATTGGTCTACGCCAAGGAAGCCAGCACACGATCTTACCCCGAGCTCGGTTTCGCCGACGCGCATCACCCGCTCACACATCATCGCGGCCGCACTGAGCTGATCGAGAAGGCCACCAAGATCCAGTGCCATCACGCGGCGCAGTTTGCCTCGCTCGTGAAGAAGCTGAAGTCGATGAAGGAAGGCGACGGTACGGTACTGGATCACTCCATGCTAGTGTACGGCAGCAGCATGAGCGACCCGAATGCGCACCTTCACTACAATGTCCCGTGCGTGCTGGTGGGCCGTGGCGACGGCAGCATCAAGCCCGGCCGCCACGTCGTGTACCCGGGTATTGAAACGCCGCAAACCAACCTATGGCTCACGCTGCTCGACAAGATGGGCGTGCCGGCGGAAAAACTTGGCGACAGCACGGGCAAGGTGGAACACCTGACGGATCTGTAGAGGATCCTTACTTCGCCTTTTTCTCTTCCGCCCGCGCACCATTCAGAATTCCGCTCATCGCGTAATTGCCTTCATGGCAGGCGTATTCATACAGCGGTCCGGCAAACTTCGACATGGGGATCTGCGCGGTCCACGGCTTCGTGAATGCCGTGGGATCGTTCACGGTGAATTCGTAGAGAAGCGTATGCGCGTCCGCGCGCGTGAAACGCTCCGTCAGACGGAGATTCTCGTCCGTGCCGCGAAAAGTCGGGCGCTGAAGCCCCCGGCTGATGTCGCTGGTCTTGTTGGTAAAGTTGGTGGTTTCGACAACCAGCGTGTTGCCTTCCCAATGGCCCCTCGCGTCACCCAGCCATTGGCGGATATTCGAGGGCAGATGCGGCCTCCCATCCAGGGGGATGATCCGTACATCGTGAATCATTTCGACCAGGATGGTTACGTAGTCCTTCGTCTGAAAGATTTGGTAGTTGTTGTTGTACGGACCCGGCAGCATCGGCGGGCCGGCGGTGGGCCAGACCAGGCAACGCTCCGGCAGCGGCCTATCTTCCGGGCCATCGGCCGGATGAATTTTGAAGTATTCGCGCGCGGCATCCATGCGCTTCTGGGCTTCCGGCGTCAGCGGTGGAACTCTTCCATCGGGAGGATCCACGATCAGTGATGTCCTGCGTCCTCCCGCAACTTTGGTCCCACGGTCGAACCAGACTTCGTTGTAAGAGCCGACGCCGGCACTGGCGGGCGAACCCGGAATATCGCGATTGAGTTCGCGCCGCATTTTCTGCTCGTAGGCATCTGCTTCCGCTTGCGTAAGCACCGCCTTGCCGGCGAGATCCGGCGGACGCTCCAGGGGAGTCAGCGTCGCCGAGGTCCACATCCCCTGCAGATCCGGCTGGCCGTCGGGAGTGCGCGAAGGCGTCCATTTCGCGGCGGGTTTCGTCTGCGCCCATGCCAGACCGCTCACAAGAATATAAGCTGAAACCAGAACTCGAAGCTTCATTCCAATCTCTCCTTCCTGCCTACGGCAGCGAGAATACCGCGAGGGTACCGGATGCCACAATCGCCACGTACTGTTTTCCGTTTTTTCCTTGATAAGTCATGGGTGAGGCATTGGCGCGCTGATCGAACTTGGTCACCCATAGCTGCTTGCCGGTCTTCGCCTCAATGGCGCGGAAGCGGTTGTCGTCCGTGGAGCCGATAAAGAGGACACCGCCACCGGTGACGATCGCGCCCGCGCGAGAAGGACGCCCTGTATTCTGCTTGCCATCTGGAAGCCCATCGGTAACGCCGAGCGGGATCTGCCAGGCGAAGTCCCCCGTCGCGGTATTGATGGCGGTCAGCCTGCCCCACGGCGGCTTGTGGCAGGGCCACGGCGCGCCGCCCATTCGCACCGAAAAAGGCCCGCGTCCGGCGCCGGTGCCCTCCAGCGTGGCGCGGTCGAAGCCGCCCTCGGCGGTTTTCTCGATCCAGCCCAGCGCGCCCTCGTCCTGCGACGCCACGAAGGCATATTTCGTCGCCGGGTCAAAGGCGATGCCGCCCCAGTTGGAGCCGCCCAAGCCGCCTGGGAATGACAGCGTGCTCTTCACGGGTGCGCCTTCGGGCCGGAATAGCCACGGCGTGAACGGACCGGCATTTGTCACACCACCGTTTTTCGCGATGAGGTCCCGGCACGCCTGCGCGTGCTCGGGCGAAGTGTCAGCGGCCGTGACCAGATCCTCCGGCGTGTAGCTGTCGCGCGCAACCGGCGGCGGCTTCACCGGAAAAGGCTGCGTGGGATATGCCTCTTCACCAGGCACGCCGCTTTTCGCGACGGGCCGCTCTTCGACGCCATACACCGGCGCGCCGGTCTCGCGATTCAATATGTACACGTAGCCGGACTTCGTGCTGATCGCCAGCGCCGGGATCGTCCGTCCGCCGCGAGTAATGTCGAACAGCACAGGAGGCGCGGGTGGATCGTGATCCCATAAGTCATGATGGATCGTCTGAAAGTGCCACTTGTATTTGCCGGTAAGAATATCCACGGCCACCACGGAATTTCCGTATAGGTTCGCGCCCTTGCGGTCACCTCCCCAGAACGCCGTCAGCGGCGAAGCCAGAGGCAGGTAGACTAACCCGCGCCGCTCATCGACCGTAAAGTAAAATGGCCATGCGTTGGCACCCGAGCGGTCTTTCCAACTGTCACCCTGCCAGGTGTCGTGGCCGGGTTCGCCGGGCTGTGCCACGGACGCAAACTCCCATAGCTTTGTCCCGGTGCCGGCATTGTAAGCACGGGCATTGCCGGGCGCGCCAAGCGGCCCCGGCGGCGTATTCGCGCCGACGACAACAACGTTCCTGTAGACCAGCGGAACCGAGTTGTAGGGAATCACCATGTCGACTTCGCCTTCTCTGCCGAAGCCGGGATCGAGTTTGCCCGTAGTGGCGTTGAGCGCGATCAAGCGCTTTCCAGCAGTGAAGATCAGCCGGGGTGGATTGCTCCCCATGCCCGGCACATAGGCGACGCCGCGGCGCGAAACACCGTTCACGGGATAACTCCACAGCTCTTTGCCGGTCTCGGGCTCCAATGCGATCACGCGGCCGATCCCGGTGAGGTACATGACGCCATTCACTACGATGGGCGTGGCTTGCGAATCGGCAGCAGCGGCGCCCTTGCCCTTTTTGGCCGCGGCCGGCGGCGGCGCGTCGTCCTGCAGGCGATAACTCCACGCCTGCGTGAGACGCGCTGCATTTTGCGGCGTAATTTGCGCAAGCGGCGAATACCCCGTGCCTGCCGTATCGTGGCGATACAATGGCCAGTCCCCGCTGGGTGCTCTCGCGGGCTGCTGGGCGGCGCCTTTCTGCTGCGCACCACCCGGCAAAACGAGAAGCGCGCCCGCGAAGGCAAATCCGGCCAGACTGATCATCCAAGTGGAGCGCATAAGACGGAACTCCCCTTCCAGAACCAGATTAGTATACCGCTCCCGCGATGCCGGAACTGCCCGCGGAATGGCTGAGGCGATCACGCCGGTACATCCAGCAGCTTCCGAAACGGCCCTCATAGTAAGATAGCAGCTAGCTCGGGTTTCATCGAGGAACCTGACGGAAAGCCATGGCTACGCAACTGAAACCTGTGGATGTGGCGGTGATCGGACTCGGCGCGGCCGGCGGCGTCGCGGTACTGCCCCTGGCGCGGGCGGGCCTGACGGTTGCCGGCATCGAGGCCGGCACCTGGATGAACCCGCGGGATTTCCGCGCCGACGAAATCCATAACAATATCCGCCGCAGGGTGACCTCGGTTCCCAAAGCTCAGCGCGAGATTCCCACGGTCCGCGCCTACCCGAACGAAACCGCGGCCCAGCCCGCCCAGCACCCCATGATGAACGCGGTCGGAGGCACCTCCGTCCATTACTGGGGGCAAAGCTGGCGGCTCAAACCCTGGGATTTCAAGTCGCGTTCGGAGGCGATGCGCCGCTATGGGGCCGGCTCGCTTCCCCCCGGGTCCACGCTCGAAGACTGGCCGCTGACCTACGACGAACTGGAGCCTTACTACGACACCATCGAGTGGGAAGTCGGAATCTCCGGGAAGGCGGGCAATATCCAGGGCAAGCTCGACCCGCGCGGCAATATTTTTGAGGGGCCGCGCCGGCGCGAGTATCCCATGCCTCCTCTGCGCAGCACCGAATTCATGGATCACATGTTCGGCGCCGCCAGGCGGCTGGGCTGGCATCCGTTTCATCCACCCGCCGCCATTAACACGCAGCCGTATCACAACCGCCTGGGGTGCGCCTATCACGGCTTCTGCGGCACCGGTGGGTGCCATGTCAGCGCCAAG
Organism: Candidatus Sulfopaludibacter sp. SbA3; assembly: GCA_945861625.1. GTDB lineage: Bacteria > Acidobacteriota > Terriglobia > Bryobacterales > Bryobacteraceae > Palsa-187. The sequence goes on along the minus strand of CAMAVI010000014.1, from coordinate 30,239 downwards.
GGATCAACAGCTGTCACCACCATCCCCGAGGCCGTGAAGACCAAGAACCTGACCATCTTCGATCTCTGCCACGTGACACGCATCGTGGCGGATGCCAAGGGGCGCGTGTCAGGCGTCAACTACATCCGCAACGGAGAGGAATTCTTCCAACCCGCAAAGGTGGTGCTGCTGGCCGGATACACTTTTGAAAACACGCGCCTGCTGCTGCTCTCCAAGTCGCAAGCCTATCCTAAAGGCCTGGCCAACAATCACGGGCAGGTGGGCAGGCACTTCTTCGCGCACTATCAGACAGGAGCCGTCAGCGCGCTCTTCCCTCACGATGTGAACATCTGGTACGGCCTGCCCGCCCAGGGCGTCGCGATCGACGATTTTGCCGATGACGCCTACGATCACAGCGGGCTTGGATTTATCGGCGGCACGTGCATCCACGTGCGCACCGAGCGCCACGCCATCGAAGGCGCTTCCATGAGTACCTACGGCAAAGCGCCGCTGTGGGGAGCGGCCTGGAAGAAATTCGTTCATGAAAACGCCGCGCGCGCGGCCGTCACGTATTTCCAGACCTCTACATTCCCTTACGAGACGTGTTACCTCGACCTCGACCCGATGGTTAAAGACCCGCTGGGCGACCCGGTCTGCCGCATCACCACGGGAGGCCCCCGCCAGAACGAAGTGCGCGCCATCCGCCACGCGCAACCCAAAATGGAGCAGTGGTTCCGCGAGGCCGGCGCCATTGCGGTGGAAAGAGCGAATCCCGACGTTCCCGGACTCACCACGCACGCCTATGGCGGCACGCGCATGGGTGACAACAAAGAGACCAACGTGGTGGACCGCTGGGGATTTTCGCACGAGGCCCCCAACTTGGGCGTCCTCGGTGCTTCGGTAATGGGCACCAGCGGCGCGCGCAATCCAACCCTAACCGCGCAGGCGCTGGCTTGGCGCACGGCGGATCATCTGGTCAAGAACTGGAAGGCGATTGCCGAATGAAAAACAGGGAGGCCTGATTGGCCTCCCCGCCCTAACTGCTTCGCTAAACGGTTATTGCTAACTCAGAACACCAGCCGCATGCCGAGCTGGATGATACGTGCCTGGCTCGCCGTGGGCGCCAACGGCCGGCCAATCGTGCCGGGGATCAAGCCCTGGGCGTTGAAGACGGTTTGCATCTGGCCTGTCAGATTGGTTTGGTTCAGAACGTTAAACATCTCGACGCGGAACTGGGCCTTCAGCTTTTCGCCAAAGAGGTTCTGGTTCTTGAACACCGTGAAATCCAGATTGCGGAACGTCGGCATCCTCATGTAGTTGCGGCCCCCATTGCCGAGCTCTCCCACCCGGGGGAACGCGAAGCAGCTCGTATTGATGTAGTTGTTGAGGTTGCCGGTGGTCGGATCGTTGCAGCCCGGCAGGTGCCCCAGTAAATGCGGCCTCAGCCCGCCGTTGCTTGCGCTGGTTACGTGGTAGCCCAGACGAGCCTGATCTCCCGTAATTCTTACGCTGAACGGACCGCCGGACTGACGGGTCCAGATTCCGCCCAACTGCCATCCGCCCAGGGTGGTTCTGGCGATCGCGTTGCTTTTCGCAAACCCCGGGGTCGGAACTTCGTATTGGAAGTTCGCCACCAGAAGGTGCGGGACGTTGAAATCCGACACCCCGCGGTTGAGGCGCGGATCCCAGGGCCACGATGGGGAAATCGTGTTAAAGCTTTCATTGCCCGCCTGCCACACGCTCGATCCATTATCAATGCTCTTGGAAAAGGTGTAGGCGAACTGATACGTCAGCCCCTTGGAGAGACGTTGCGTCAGGTTGGTCTGTAAGGAGTGATAGTTGGTTTGGCCATACCATAGGGTAGAGCGGATAGCATTGAAGCCCGGGTTGATGACTCTGCCATAAGACGAAGGACTGTTGACATAGCAGCGGCACCCGCTGCCATCAAAGTTCAGCGAACCCACTACGTTGACGTCTTCGTTTTGTGTAGGTATGTGTACGCCTTGTGAGCCCGAGTAACCCACCGTAAGGGCCATGCTGCGAGTCAACTGGCGCTGGATGTTCAGGTTCCACTGCATCCGGTAGCTGCGGCTGGGATTATACTCAATTTGGCCTGCCAATAAAGACGATGGCGTCAACAACTGCATGGCGTTATTCGGAAAGGCGCTGGGCGGTGGAGAATTCAGCGTTCCGCTCAGGAAGAACGGAGCGCTGCGCGGATACCGGGCCGCGAAGAAGTACGGCAAAATCAGCACGTCGAACATGCCGAAGCCGCCGCGAATCGAGGTCTTGCCGGTTTTGAATGGATCCCACGCAAAGCCGATGCGAGGCGCGAAGTTGGTCTTGTAGGGCGTATTGTAGTACGGCGCGCCGACGGTGGGGTTGCGATCGGTCAGCAGGCGCAGGTTCGCAATCCGGCCCCACTTTTCGCCCACCGACGTCGCAAATTCATAACGCAGGCCCAAATTGATCGTCAAGTTGGGAAGGACCCGGAAGTCGTCCTGGATATACGCGCCGTATATCCCGTTTCGCTCGGATCGTTGGGCATCGCTACCTGGCATATCCCCCGAGAATTGCGTTCCCGGCGACGCCGTATTTCCGGTGACGAAATCCCGGAGAGCGCCGAAGAGCCATTGGCCATTGGGCCGGTTGGGTTCGTTAACGGCGTACAGGATTTTCTCGGCATTGAACCCAAACTTGATCGTATGGCGGCCCTTGGTCCAGGACACATCGTCATAGAACTGCGGGGCGGTGTAACCGAAGAAGTTCATGCCGCTGGACATCAGGCCGTTGATCACGCCCGCGGAGGTTCCTATGGTTAGGCCGGCGATTTGGATCGTGCCGATGGGGTTGCCGGGAATGAAGCCGTAACTCAGATCCGTGATGCGCGGGTCATGAGGATTGCCGTCAATCGCGTTTCCGCCCAAAAACCGGGCCACTCCCACACGGGAGTTATTGATCAGAGTCGGCGAAAAGATGTGCTGCACGCTCAGGACTGCGTTCTGCCGGGTGGTGAGGGCGAAGGTGTCCTTCAAGTTGAAGTTGTCGGGACCGCCGACGAAAGTGTCGTCCCAGTTGTACGTCAGGAAGGCCGTCGTCTTATCGGTGAAATAATGATCGAGCTTGCCGGTAACGTAGGTCTCCGTTCCTTTTCGATTGGGGTTGAATGCGAAGAATCCGATGTCAGTGGTCGTAGGTTGGTTCGGCAAAGGATACAGCTCGACGAATCGCTTGGTAAGAGGGCTGACCGGAAATTGTGTCTTCGACGTACAGGCGCTGTTGGCGCACAGCCGGCCGTTCCGGGCATCCTGGGAAATCGTGGGGTCGTTGGCGGAACCGCCCTTGATCTCGCTCAGCCGCTCCGCGTTGGCGAAGTAGAAGGTCTTGTCCTTAATGATGCGGCCGCCGGCATAGCCGCCGTACTGATGACGGCGGAAGGGCGGGAGCCGTGCTTCGCCTTTTGCCGGGTCCGTCGCATCAAAGAAATTCCTGGCGTCCAGCGCGCTGTTGCGATGGAAGTAATACGCGCCGCCGTGGATGTCGTTGGTGCCGGACTTGGTGATGGCGTTCACGACGCCGCCGGCGCCACGGCCGTACTCGGCCGAGTAACTATTGGTCAAGACCGAGAATTCGCGGATCGCGTCCACGCCCATATTTACGCGCAGCGCGCTCCCAGGACCGGCGTTGGAATAATCATTCACGCTGACGCCGTCGACGCGGAAGGCATTGTCCGTATGCCGGCCGCCGGAGATGTACAGCGCCAAGCCGAAGCCGCGCTGGGCGCGGCTCAGATCGTTTGAGTTCTGGGATGCGTTGGGCGCAACACCCGGCTGCAACAGCGAAAGCGAGATCCAGTCGCGGCCGTTCAGCGGTAATTCACGGATCGTGCTGGAACTCACGAAGCCGCCCAGCGTCGCGCTGGAAGTATCCACCTGCGCCGCCTCGGCCGTGACTTCCACCTTCTCGCTTACCGATCCTACCTGCAGGGACATATTCACGGAAATTTCGGCGCCGACGGTAACGTTGATGCCGCTGCGCACTTCCGTCTTGAAGCCGGTAATCGACGCCGACACTTCGTAGGCGCCCGGAGGGATGCTCGAAACCTGGTACGCGCCGGTGTCATTGGCGTTGACTTTACGAACGGCGCCCGTTTCCGTATTTCGGACCGTGATCTCGGCTTTGCCGATTGCGGCCCCCTGCTGGTCCTGGACCTGACCCTGAATGTTTCCATACAGTGTTTGCGCCTGAACGACTGACGGGTTCACGCACAGAAAACTAACGGCGAGAGCGAACGTGACACACAACACCGGACGAGAACTGACCATCGGTCTACCTCCCATTCCATCTAGTCTTTAAGTACTAACCGTCACTGCTGTTTGGCTACCTGAGTCCTTAGCCAATTGACCTGCACGTTGAAATTAATCACATTTAATCTTGGCTGTCAAGGGTGGGGTAACATTTAACGTAGCTTCGCAAATGGAAAGGCCGGATCCCCTTGCGGGGATCCGGCCTCGATACTACTTAGTTACCAGTGGTAGTTAGAATACCAGCCGCATGCCGAGCTGAATGGTACGCGCGGCGGTCGCGGTCGGCGACAGCGGTCTCCCTATGGTGCTGGGGATACCGCCCTGAGCGTTGAAGATCGTTTGCATCTGGGCTGTCAGATTGGTTTGGTTGAGAATGTTAAACATCTCGACGCGCAACTGGGCCTTCACCTTTTCGCCAAAGAAGTTCTGGTTCTTGAACACCGTGAAATCCAGATTGCGGAACGTCGGCATGCGCATGTAATTGCGGCCCGCGTTGCCGGCCTCTCCCACCGCCGGGAACTTGAAGCAGCTCGTATTGATGTAGCTGTCGCGGATACCGGTCGTCGGATCGTCGCAGCCCGGCAGATTCCCCAGCAGATGCGGCCTCAGCCCGCCGTTGCTTTGGGTGGTCTGGTGGAAGCCCATGCGAGCCTGATCCCCGGTAATTCTCAAGCTGAACGGAGATCCGGTCTGACGCGTCCAGATTCCGCCCAACTGCCATCCGCCCAAGATCGTATTGCTGACGGCGTTACTTTTCGCGAACGTGGGAGTCGGAATATCGTATTGGAAGTTCGCCACAAAAAGGTGCGGGGTGTTGAAATCCGAGAGGCCCCGGTTGCCGCGCGGAGTCCAGGGCAAGCCCGGGGCGATGGTGTTGAAGCTTTCATTACCAGCCTGGAACACACCCGATCCATTATCGATGCTCTTGGAAAAGGTGTAGGCCAACTGATATGTCAGACCCTTGACCAGCCGCTGCGTCAGGTTGGCCTGCAAGCCGTGATAATTGCTCTGGCCCAACCATTCGGAAGAGCGGATATTGCCGTAGTTCGGGTTGACGACCTTCGCCGCGCCGGCCGAGGCTGCGAACGGGAATTTGTAGCAGTTGCACCCCGTGCTATCAAACGTCGTAAGGGCCTGGGGCACTACGTTGACATCTTCGTTCTGGTGAGCCAGGTGTACGCCGGCTGAGCCCGAATAACCCACCGTAAGCGCGATAGTACGAGTCAACTGGCGCTGGATGTTCAGGTTCCACTGCATCCGGTAGCTGCGGCTGGGATTCATCTGAATATGGGAGGCCAACAGAGTCGTTTGCGTCAACAACGGTATGCCCTTGTTCGGAAAGGCGCTGGGCGGTGGAGCATCCACCTGCCCGTTCAGGTAGAACGGAGCGCTGCGCGGATAACGGGCCGTGAAGAAGTACGGCAAAATCAGCACATCGAACATGCCGGCTCCGCCGCGGATGGAGGTCTTGCCGTCTTTGAAAGGGTCCCATGCAAAACCAATGCGAGGAGCAAAGTTGGTCTTCGTGGGCGAATTGTAGTACGGCCCGCCGACGGTGGTGCGGAAGTCGGTCAGGTTACGCAGGTTCGCAATCCGGCCCCATTTTTCGCCCACCGACGTCGCAAATTCATAGCGCAGGCCCATATTGATGGTCAGATTGGAACGGATCCGGAAGTCGTCCTGGATATACGCGCCGTAAATCCCGCTCCGCTCGGATCGCGTGGTATCGGTACCCGGGAAGTCCGACGAGAAGAGCGTACCCGAAGATGCCGTATTCCCCGTCACGAAATCCCGGAGAGAGCCGAAAATCCATTGGCCGTTGGGCCGGTTGGGTTCATTGATGTTGTACAGGATCTTCTCGGCATTGAACCCAAACTTGATCGTGTGGCGGCCCTTGGTCCAGGACACATCGTCATAAAACTGTGGGGTGGTGTAGCCGAAGTAGTTCATCCCGCTGGACATCAGGCCGTTGATCACGCCGGAGGAGGTCCCGATGGTTACGCCGCCGACCTGGATCGTGCCGATGGTGCCGCCGGGAACGAAGGTGTAATTCGGATCCGTGATGCGCGGGTCATGGGGATTGCCGTCAATCGCGTTTCCGCCCAAAAACCGGGTGACTCCCGCACGGGCGTTGTTGATCAGGGTCGGGGAGAACAAATGCTGCACGCTGAGCACCGCGTAATTACGCGTGGACAAGCTAAAGGTGTCCTTCTGATTGAAGTTGTCAGGGGATGCCACGTAGGTGTCGTCCCAGGTGTAACTCAGGAAGGCCGTCGTCTTATCGGAGAAATAGTGGTCCAACTTGCCCGTAGCGTAGGTCTCTGTTCCTTTTCGATTCGGGTTAAACGCGAAGAATCCGACGTCACCGGTCGTGGGCTGGTTCGGCAGAGGATACAGATTGACGAATCTCGCGGTAAGGGGGCTCACCGGAAACTGTGTCTTCGACGTACAGGGGTTGTTACACAGTCGACCGTTGCGGGCGTCCTGGGAAATCGTGGGATCGTTGGCGGATTGGCTCTTGATTTCGCTCAGCCGCTCCGCGTTGGCGAAGTAAAAGGTCTTGTCTTTGATGATGCGGCCGCCGGCATAGCCACCGTACTGGTGGCGGCGGAACGCCGGGAGCCGCGCTTGTCCTTTGGCCGGATCCAGTGCATCAAAGAAGTTCCGGGCAGCCAGCGCGTTGTTGCGGTTAAAGTAATACGCGCCGCCGTGCATTTCGTTGGTGCCGGACTTGGTGATGGCGTTCACAACGCCGCCCGCGCCGCGGCCGTATTCGGCCGAATAACTATTGGTCAGCACTGAAAATTCGCGGATCGCGTCCACGCCCATGTTCACGCGCAATGCGCTGCCCGGGCCGCCGTTGGCATAGTCATTCACGCTGACGCCGTCAATGCGGAATGCGTTGTCCGTATGGCGGCCGCCGGAAATGTACAGCGACAAGCCGTTGCCGCGCTGGGCCCGGCTTAGATCGTTCTGGTTTTGCGACGCATTGGGCGCCACACCCGGCTGCAACAGCGACAGGGAGATCCAGTCGCGGCCGTTGAGCGGCAACTCACGGATGGTATTGGAACTGACAAAGCCGCCCAGTGTCGCGCTCGACGTATCCACCTGCGACGCTTCGGCCGTGACTTCAACCTTCTCGCTCACCGCGCCTACGGTCAGGGAGAAATTCACCGCGGCTTCAGCGCCGACGGTAACGCCGATACCGCTGCGCACTTCCGTCTTGAAGCCCGCAATCGACGCCGACACTTCGTAGGTTCCAGGCTGGATGCTGGAAACCAGATACGCACCGGTGTCATTGGCATTGACTTTACGGGTGGCGCCAGTTTCTGTATTGCGGACCGTGATCTCGGCTTTGCCGATCGCGGCTCCCTGCTGATCCTGGATCTGTCCGGCAATGGATCCATACAACGTTTGCGCCTGAACGCCTGCTGGGTTCACGCACAAAAAACTGACGGCGAGAGCAAACGTGATAGCTAACACCAAACGAGAACTATGGTTGAACATGTACCTAACCCCTATTCCTGAAATGAAGTCACTAACCCGGAAACAAGCCAAAAGGCAGCCCCTAGCTAACCTTACTGACCGTGATTGAAATTTCATCATAGTTTCATAATGCTTGTCAAGGGGGGGCGTTAAGCTTTCTTCATTTTCGTGGCCAGTCCGTAATCCGTAAGAGCGGCCCTTGCCTACCGCTCGATCACTCTCGCGGCTCGGTCCACGTGGTTCAGAGATGGAATGAGCGGTACGCAGCGGACACTCCCTTCTGTGGCGGCAAGGCCCGCAGTGCGGTATACCTAACGGGTATGAGTTCTCCCACGGATCGCCGTTCTTTTCTTGCGTCAGTGGCCGGCGCCGCCGCTTTGCTTCCCTCGCGGACACAGGCCCAGACTCCGGTATCGCCGGTTCCCACCCAGCGGGACTGGTCGGGCGATCCTCCGGTGCATTACCCGGATCCGGACGTCATCGCGCTAAACCCCAGCTTCCGGAAGTACATCATCGGCAATACCGTGATTAAGCGCCTGCACACGGGAACGCAATGGGCCGAAGGCCCCGCCTGGAACGGCGTGGGGAAGTATCTTCTGTGGAGCGACATCCCCAACAACGTACAGATGCGCTGGCTCAACGACGACGGCCACGTCAGTGTGTTTCGCAATCCGTCGGGCTACAGCAACGGCAACACATTCGACTTCGATGCGTGCCAACTCTCCTGCGAGCACGGCAATCGGCGAGTGGTGCGTTACGAGCACTCCGGCGACGTGACGGTGATCGCGGAGAAGTTCCAGGGCAAGCGGCTGAACTCGCCCAACGACATCGTGGTGCACCCGGACGGCAGCATCTGGTTCACGGATCCGATGTACGGCATCCTGGGCAACTTTGAGGGCTACAAAGGAACCTCTGAGATGAAGCCCGCCGTGTATCGCGTCGATTCGAAGTCCGCGCAGATCGAAAAGGTAACGGACGCGCCCGATCAGCCGAATGGCATTTGCTTCTCCCCCGATTACAAGAAGCTGTACGTGGCCGATACCGGCGATTCGCACAACATTTGGATGGGCGACGTGGACGGCAAAGCCGCGCGCAACGTGAAGCCTCTGCTCAAGATGGAAATTCCCGGAAGCGGAGCGCCCACCTATGCCGACGGCATCCGCTGCGACGTGGACGGCAACATCTGGGCCGGCGCATTACCGGGGGTGCAGGTGATCTCCCCGGCCGGTGAGCGCATCGGCATGATCCGCATGCCGGAGACCTGCGCCAACGTCTGCTTCGGCGGCCCGCGGCGCAACCGGCTGTTCATGACCGGCAGCCAATCGCTGTACGCTGTGTATGTGGAAACGCAGGGTGCACACATTACGTAGAATTTAAGGAGACACTATGAATCCCGAACAAGCCAAAACCGTAGCTGAATTTCTGACTGCCGATTTCGAATACGAAATACAAGCGACGATGCGCGTGCTGCAGGCCGTGCCCGCGGGCAAGCAGGATTACAAGCCGGACGCCAAATCCAAGACCGGCCTCGGTCTGGTTCGCCACCTTGCGCTCGAAGACGCGTGGCTGTTGAACAGCATCGCCGACGGTGTGTTCGCCACGCCTCCCGACGATTCCGACGCCTGCGGCATCATGAGCGGCGCCGACGGGGCCGCGCGCTATCAGGAAACGGTTCCGGCCGCCTTGAATCGCGTGCGTGCGATGTCGGGCGAGCAACTGGTCAAAGTGATCGATCTGCTCGGTATGATTCAGATGCCGGGCGTCAACATGCTCTCGATGGCCGTCAAGCATTCCGTGCATCACCGCGGGCAGCTCAGCAGCTACCTGCGCGCCATGGGCGGCAGCGTGCCCGGCATCTACGGGCCTTCCGCGGATACGCAACAGGGCGCGGCCGCTTAGGCTAAGGCGGCTAACTAACGAGCCGCATACGTCTTGCTGAAATTATTGCGTTCGTTGGTCACCGTGAACTTGCCGTCTTTGGAGACTATTACCTGGATGCCCGCGCCCTTGCACTCAGCCGTGGGCTCCAGGTTGGAGATGCGCTGCTCATCGATGTTGTGATCGTGATTGGGACCCATGGCTTTGTGGATCTGCCAGACGTCTTCGAGGCCCTGAATCTTGGAGACTGTCTCGAACGCGGAATTCTGCCAGCCCTTGGTGGCTCCGTTGTTCACGATAACCACCTGCGGCTTCAGCGCCAGCACATGCGCCGGAGTCCCCGAGAAATCGTTCACGAAACCGTGATGCGTGGCCTGGAACAGCGTCACCGTGCCGAGCTTGTTGACCGGGCAGGCGAGTTGCATTTCCATGTCGCGCGTCAGGTCACCGACATCCAGAAACTTGAACTTGCCGTAGGTAAGCAGGAAGCCGACGCTGCGCTCATTCTCGGTGGTGTCGGTCTTGGGAGTCTCCGCGCCGGCGCACAGCGGATTCGCCGCACCCTTGTTGACGGCCTTGCCGATGAGCTGGGCGTTCGAGGAAACCACAACGGTCTCCAGACCCTTGATGGGAAGCTTGTCGCCCGGCTTCATCGTGGTGCGCTTACCGGCGGCCAGTTCTTTGTAGGCCGCCCAGGCACGGCCGCTATTGGGATTGTCCGCTTCGATGGAATCGCCGTGATCCAGATAATGCTCGATGGGAATCATCTTGGCCAGCGCTGGGGCACCGCCCACGTGGTCGCCGTGGAAGTGCGTGATCAGCAGGTAGTCGATCTTCTTGAGCCCGGCCTTCTGCGTAGCCGCGTAGATGCGCTTGGCGTCGCGGTCATCGGGAGCCGGGTTCCCGGTGTCGACCAGCAGCGACTGGCCCGACGGCGATACGATGAGCGTCGAGCCGCCGCCTTCCACGTCGATCCAGTAAAGTTTCAGATTTCCAGACTGCGCCAAAAGGCCTCCGGCCAGCCATAGCAACGACAAAAAGATGCGCTTCATGTAGGGAGTATACTCCAGCGTAAAATGGGTTTGTATGCTGGCACGATTCCCCTTGGCACAAATGATTGCACCCTTCGGCATTCTGGTTCTCGGCCTCATGATGATGCCGCAAAAGACTCCGGCCAAGCCGGATTACACGCGGCGCACCAGGAAGGACTGCGAATTCTGCCATCCGCCCAATTCCCGCTTGCTCAACGATGCGGGCAAGTATTACCAGGAACACAAGAATTCGCTGAACGGCTACCAACCTAAGGAAGAAGCGCCCAAAGAGCAACAGAAAGAAGCAAAGTCGGCGCCGGGCAAGTCAAAGTAGAAGGCTACACAAGGTCGCGCATGGCTCCAAGGAAAAAGACCGGTCTCTATGCAATGCCTGGGCGGGGAGCGAAAGACGATGCCCGCCTCGCGCTCACTGGAGCAAGTTACCATCTGCATCAACTAAAGACGCAGCTTGAGATGGGACTCTCCGAAAACAACCAGGTGATGCTGTTCCATTGGCACCTCCGGGACTTCTTTTGGGAGTTGGTTGCCGTTAAGCGGACGCTCCGGCGGTTTGCATCATGTGACGGCCGGTGATGGATTTCCTATTTCAGAAATACTGCCCGCTTGATCCTATCGAGTTTTGGGAAGCGCGGCTCCAGGTAGGCGTTGGTGCCGTTCTCCACGCGGTTGGGGTCGATGAACTTGCCCTCCGGCATCATCTCCCCGTAGCCCGAATAAAGCTTGTCGACGACATCCATGCCCTGCACCACTTTCGCGAAGGGCACGAAGCTCTGCTCGTCGAGCCCCACATTATCTTTCAGGTTGATGAAAATTTCAGTGGCGCGTGAGTTCGCCCCGTCCTGCGCGAACGCCAGTGTGCCGCGCAGGTTCTTCTCCTTGGGTGGGTCGTCGAGAATGAAATAGTTCCGCCAGCGGTTGTGGATATCATAATCCTTGTGCACGCCAAACTGCGCGATAAAGCCGGGCACCACGCGGAAGAAATAGTTCTGGTCGAAGTAGCGCATATTGACCAGCTCATAGAAGCGGTCAATGCCATGCGGCGCCCAGGCTTTGGTGGCTTCGATAACGATATCTCCCTGCGTGGTGGTGAACTGCACGCGGAAGACGTCGGGGACGGTAGGCTTTTCTTCCTTCGCGCACGCGCTGAACAGTAGCGGGAAAACAACCGCGAAAATAGCGATACGGGCCTTCATCATGACGCTTCAAAACCGAGCGCGACTGAGCCCACGGGACCGAAGTCGGCCACCAACGAATCGCCGGGCTGCGCGTCATAGATGTCGGTAGTGACGCCGGTGGTCACATAGTCGCCGCTCGAGAATCCGATGCCTTGCGCGTGCAGACGGTGGACCAGCCACTGCAAGGCCTGCAAGGGATGCCCCAGCACGGCCGCGCCGGAGCCGCGCTGCACCACGCTCCCGTTGACGCTCAGTGTCACAGCCTGCGCCGCGAGGTCGAGCTTGCGCCAGTCCGTGACCAGAGCGCCTTTGACCCAAGCGCCGTGGCAGGCGTTGTCAGCGATGAGCGACGGCGCGCCCACCTTGGTCCATTCCGTGAAGCGGCTGTCGACCACTTCGATGCCCGGCAGCACCCCGGCGAGCGCATCGGCGATGGCATCCACCTCCAGCGGCTTTGCAGACGGCGGCAGATCGCGCGCGAACTGGAATGCAAATTCGGATTCGATGATACGCATGAAGAAGTCGCCAGCCGGCAGGCGCGCCGGACTGTCGAAAGTAGTGGCCGAGAGCAGGCGTCCGTAGAACGGTTCGGGCATCTTAAGAAACTGCTGGGCGATGGCGTTGGTGCAGGCGATCTTGTAGCCAATGGCGCGTCCGCCCAAGTGTGCGAGCATTTTTTCAACCACGCGTCCCTGACACTGATACGCCTCCTGGGGCGTGGCCGGGCGGGCGCCGGAAGGGATCTCGATAAGCCGCGCGCGCTTCACGCGAGCGTCAAGCAGAAGTTGAGAACCGGAGTCGATCATGGGCGTGGGGTAATTTCACACGATAGCAAATGGGGTATGGGGCTGTGCTCTCGGCTGAGCGTCAGATCTGCATTGCTACTAGGCCGGGAATGCGGCCGAAGTCGCGCAGGTTGTTCGTTGCAATGGCATAACCAAGTTCGATGGCACAGGCCCCGATGATCAGATCGGCCGGCGGAAGATTCACTCCATTCGCGGCCTGCTCCCCGCCGATCCGGGCAACAATTTCCGCCGTGGTTGCGGTCAGTGGGTGGATCGGGATGTGCGCCTTCAACTCCTCCAGAAACTGGCGGCGCTGTACAGCTCGCTGCGGCGTATCCGCCCTATAGATGCCATGTCCAAGTTCGGCGACCGTAAGGGCAGAAATCACGATAGGAACGTCGCCAATGGCTTGCCGAATACTCCGGATCACCTCCGGTGTAGTGAGCCTCTTGCGCTCCGCCCCAATCAGAACGCTCGAATCGAGGACTACTCCCAGGAGGGCGGATTCCATGGTTCGCGGGTTAGCTTCATCGCCTCTTCCACATCGCGGGTGAAGTCCTCGTCGACTCTGGCGTTGGCTCCGCTGACCTCCAGGGCGGCGATCACTTCGGAGATCTTCCGGCCCGTCACGGCGGGAGCTTTGATGAGCGCCACGGGGGTACTGTTCCGCTCCACGATGACCTCAGCCCCTTGCCGAACCTTTTCGAGCACGGCGTGGAGATCCCGCGCCAGTTCGGCCTCCGTCATGTGGGCTTGCGCCATATCCTCCATGATACGCCGTCGCACGGTTCGCCCCCACGGAAACCCAGCCCGTTTCGGCATCTCGTTCTTTGGCGGTGAATCGGATTCGGGCCATCATACACACAACCGAATCCGTCGTATCAGTATTCACGATTGGATATAGACCTTGTGTCGTTGGAGTTGGTACAGGAACTCACTTTGTCCAACATGATATTGCGAATGCGTGATGTTTGTTCCATTGGCACCAACAACCAGGACTTGCCGCAACGCGACCGGATAGCTTGCTGCTGCCCCCTCCCAGGGAATGATTCGCTTTTTCAAGCCAAGCAGTGATCGTTGAATCAGGGCGTTTGGCGTCGCCTCGATTTCTCCCGGCTCCCCAAGAATGCACCCCAGCCCCATGAGTGCAACCAGAAAGGCCATCACCCAATCGAAGTTATTCGAAGCTTGCTGGGTCATTTTGTATCCGACTAAGATGAGGAAAGGGCCTCCCGGCCGGAATAGGATTCTAAGGCCTATGCCAACAGGAAACCGTGCCCCTGCCGCAGTTCGTCTCGCACGTTGAAAAGCCGCCTCTTCTGCGATGAAACGCACCAAAAAGAGGGCGAAGGCGATCACTAACGATTGCCCGATCATCTGGGTGTTAGTGCTCCTCTTCTTTCCTGCGCTTCTGTTGGCTGGCTTCTCTAGCGCGATTAGCCGCGTCAGCGCCTGCTCCTGCGGCTCCACGCGCCGTCATCCGGCTCATCAACTCGCTTGTCTCGCTCAGCACCCGCCACCCGCTCCGCAGGGCCGGCTGAGCCGGCGCCGACTTAAAAAAAGACTGCTTGATGCCGGATTGATTTATTGCGGAGCACCGGACCTACTTCTTGCAAAGCTCAGCCTGTTCGATTCAAAGCTATCAGAGGCCTTTGATCATCAGCCATTTACCCAAAGCCATCCCGCCATTCACCGCGGTCGGAAGCAGTAGGGCCATCCACAGCAACACTACCGGGACTCGTAGCGCATCCCACCACTCGTACAGAGGCATTCCCTTCGCACACAAAATTAGAATCACAGTTAACAAGCCAAACCATTTACCAAAAGCTCGAAAACGCCCTAAGAAATATTTCATGCTTTCAGCGCGCGCGGTCGCCAGCGCTTGGTCATATGCAACCTTGTCGATGTCATTCTTGGGTCTCATATATCTTGGTGTTACAGCTAGTTGACACACTGATTATTCCTATCTTGAAGGCAGTTCTTGTGTGATTGTTTCCGGTTGCTTTCGTTTTCCGAAGAAGATCTCCCTTTCGTTCACCATTCCGTTAGTGGCACTCCTTGCTTCGACTCCCACTCGCGGAATCAATAGTTTCAACACATGCCTTGGGTTCTTTTCTCTGTTGCGCGGACCAAAATGTTTGTACCCACCATGAAGAGACCGCTGAGTGCACTCCACCTACTACGCCGCCAACTGCAGAGTTTCGCAAGTATGACGACTCGAAGTTGTCCTGTGCCACAGCCTGCCGCAAAGCTCGAAGCGAACGACGGCCAGCAACCTTCGCCGTCTCAATCTCGCGTCGAACCGCACTTAGGGGAATCACGGAATCGGCGTACTGCCCACCAGCCTTTGCGCCGACCACACCAAAAACCGCATCACTCGCAACATTAACAAGTTCATCGCTCAAAGTCGTTGATGTTCCTGGTTGGTCTACAAACTGTGAGTTGAGTTGTCTCTGCCCGACTCCCCCTACAACGTTGGCTGCAGCGTTCGTTGCGGCGAACTCGAACGAGCTCACCCCCAGCCCGGCAGCGGCACCAATGCCGAGAGTCCCACCGGTAATAGCTCCTGAAATGGCCCCACCTGCAGCCGCTGTGCCGACTCGCGCCAGTTCCACAGAGTTTAGGTTCTTGCCTGCCAAGAGCTGGCGCCCCAACTCGAATCCGCCGCCAACCACCGCACCAACTACAGCACCAACTATTGCAGCAGGGACTGCAACGTCACCATCTGGGTCAACGTATATCAGCGGATTGTTCAGTGTGTAGCTATACGCATTCCAGCTCTGGGGATTGTAGAGGGACGCGCCGGCATTCTGCGGGTCTACACTTGTAAACCTCCCCTGCGCCGATGACATATACCTGGCCCCGAAGAAGTCCAGCCCGGTTTCGGCGTCTCTTTCTTTGGAGGTGAACCTTCCGGCGCTCCCCATCGTAGCTATAGACGCCGGAGTCACACCCGCTACCCCTTGCTCGCCACCTTGACGGAAGCCGCCATGTTGGCGCGGCGGAGCTTGCGCTGCTGCCGTTGCATCGCCAGAATCTCGCGGCGGCGGCGGGTTTTCACGTGGTTATCCACGGCGCCCCAGAATTTGCGGAAGTAGCCGGCGGCGGAGACCAGCGCGAACAGCACCACGCTCCACATCGCGACGGTCGCCAGTTGGTTCAGCCCCGGCCACTGAATGCCCGCGATGACCAGTGCGATGGCCACCACCTGCGCCACCATTTTCGTCTTGCCGAGCTCGCTGGCTTCGATGGTGTAGCCCGCGGCGGCAGCGATTGAACGCAGTCCGGAGACCGCGAATTCGCGACTGATGATCAGGATCACCATCCACGCCGCCACGCGGTGAATATCCACCAGCGAAATCAGCGCGGCGGAAATCAGCAGCTTGTCGGCAATCGGATCCAGCAGCGTGCCCACCGTCGTGATCTGTCCCCAACGGCGCGCCAGATATCCGTCGAGCAGGTCGGTGCCCGCCGCGGCGAGGAAGATGACCAGGGCGAACGTTTCGCGGGTGACGGCGAACGGCCCCAGCAGGCCGTTGAGGTAGTCTTCGAAGGCCCCTCCGCCCAGCAACGCGGCCACCAGCAGGGGCACGAAGAAAATCCGCAGAAGCGTGAGCAGATTGGGCCCGTTCATCGGCTTTTCATCATGATAGCGTAGGCGCCCGAGACTTAGACACCCCACTCTTGTCTCATGCAAGATGAGCCTGAGCGAGGGTGTGGATTCTCATGCAAGATGAGCCTGAAGGGGGAAGGGATCGAGATGCTGGGGGTTGATCATCAGCATGGACGATACGGAAGCAGTGAGCCTGGAGCAGGTCCGGGCGTTTTTGGCGGGAAGTGGAGAAGTACGATTCGTGGGGCAGCGGCGCGCCGAGGTATATGCCTGGGTGGAGCGGACCTTGGTGCGGCACCAGTACGGAAGCTTGGGCCGTGCGAACAAAGGGGTGGTGCGGCAGTACATCGCGCGGATGACCGGGCGGAGCCGCGCGCAGGTGACGCGGCTGATCGCCGGGCACCGCAAGACGGGCCAGGTGAAAGGTACAGCGTATCAGCGCACGAAGTTTGCGACGCGCTACACGGCCACCGACGTGGGGTTGCTCGCCTACGTCGACAAGGCGCATGGGAACCTCAGCGGTCCGGCTACCAAGCGGATCCTGGAGCGCGAATACTTCGACTACGGACAGGCCGTCTACTCGCGCCTTGCGGCGATCTCGGTGGCGCAGATCTACCGGTTCCGCAACTCGGCGGCGTATCGGCAGCGCAACACGACCTATCAACCGACGCGTCCCACGGTGATTCCCATCGGCGAACGGCGCAAGCCGCAGCCCCATGGCTTGCCCGGATATCTGCGCATCGACACGGTGCATCAAGGCGACCGGGATGGGGTCAAAGGCATCTATCACATCAACGCGGTGGACGAAGTGACGCAATGGGAGGTGGTCGCCGCCACGCCGCAGATCAGCGACTTATGGCTGATTCCATTGCTCGAAACGATGCTCCAGCAGTTTCCGTTCGTGATTCGCGGCTTCCATTCCGACAACGGCAGCGAGTTCATCAACTACACCGTGGCGCGGCTCCTGGGCAAACTGCTGATCGAGTAAACCAAGTCGCGGGCGCATCATTCCGGCGACAACGGATTGGTGGAAGCCAAGAACGGGGCCATCATTCGCAAGCATCTTGGCTTCGGCCATATCGGCGCGCAATATGCCGAGGCGGTCAGTGCCTTTCACCGCGAGCATCTCAATCCGTACGTCAACTTTCATCGCCCCTGCGCGGTGCCCACAGTAATCGTCGCCGCCAACGGCAAGCGCCGCCGGATCTACACGCGTTGGGCCACGCCGTGGGAGCTGTTCCAAGAGGCGCCGCGTCACGAAAGATTCCTGCGACCCGGCGTGACGCTTGCCGGACTCGAACGGTTCACACAGCTCCAATCGGACACCGAAGCCGCCCTGGAGATGCAGCGCGCCAAACGTCAACTGCTGGGCCGCATCGCCAAGCTCAGCGTCTGAGCTGCCGGACAAACGCCGAGAACCGAACCCGGAGCGCCGTGGAAATGCCGGGCCGTGGACAGCCGTGGAAAACCGCCATCGCTGGCGCGATGGGCGCTCCGCGCCGGTTTCCCACCGCTGCCCACCACCCTTGGAAAACGCTCCCGCGTTTCCCACATTCCCACCGCGCCGATTCCTATTTCTTCTCTTCTACAACTCTACGAAAGGACCCCAGCCGCAGCCCGACCTTACCGCCTTCCTTCAGGCTCATCCTTCAATGAGAAAATGCTACCCCGGGGCTTCGGCGTTTCGGCGGCGTACTTCCGCAGGCGCCTCCCGATGGATTCGGGCGTATCCGCCTCGATTTCGCAAATGTCGTCGATGTAGCGGGTGGCGATGACGCGGGCGTACTCGTGCAGCATGTGGATCACGTCGCCCTCACCGGCGGGAATGCGAAACTTGCAGCGCGTCACGCGGTCGAGGCCCAAAGTGTCGTCGATCTTTTGAAGCAGCGCGTCGAAGCCTTCGCCGGTCTTCGCCGAAATCGCCACCGCGCCCGCCGGCTGATGCGCCGGGTCTTGCAGAATGCGCCGCGCCAGCGCACTGCCATCGGGATGATCCGGAATCTGGTCGGTCTTGTTCAGTACCAGAATCTGCGGCGTGGCGTCGGCGCTGATTTCCTGCAGCGTGGAGATGACGTGCGCGGTGTGCTCGGCGGCTTCCGGCGAACTGGCGTCGACCACGTGCAGCAAGAGCTCGGCTTCGATCACCTCTTCGAGCGTGGCGCGAAAGGCTTTCACCAGCGTCGTGGGCAGATTGCGGATGAAGCCCACCGTGTCGCTCATCAGGACTCTGCGATTGGACGGCAACGTGACGTGGCGAACGGTGGGATCGAGCGTCGCGAACATTTTGGCGTCCGCCAGCACCGCCGCGCCCGTCAGCCGGTTGAACAGCGTGGATTTACCCGCGTTGGTGTAGCCGACCAAAGCAATCGTCGCGAGCGGAACTGCTTGCCGCTGGCGGCGCTGCGTGGTGCGTCCTCCGCGCACCTTCTCCAGATCGCGTTCGATCGCATGGACGCGCGCGTGAATACGCCGCCGGTCGGTCTCGAGTTTCGTTTCGCCTGGTCCGCGGGTTCCGATGCCGCCGCCCAGGCGCGACATCGCCGCTCCGCGCCCGGTGAGCCGCGGCAGCAGGTAGTTCAGTTGCGCGAGCTCGACCTGTAACTGGCCTTCCCGGGTACGTGCCCGCCGCGCAAAGATATCGAGGATAAGCTGAGTACGGTCGAGAATCTTGACTTCCAGCGCGCGTTCCAAATTACGCTGTTGCGTGGGTGAGAGTTCGCGGTCAAAGATGACCGCATCGGCATGATGCAGCGAGATGAGCGCCTTGATCTGCTCGACCTTGCCGGAACCGATTTGCGTGGCGGCATCGGCGCGGGGCCGCGCTTGAATCTGCATTTCGGCAACACGCGCGCCCGCCGTAGCGGCAAGCTGCGCCAGCTCCTGCAAGGATTCCTGAACGCCGGAGGTTTCCGGCTCGATGGCCGAAGGGGGCCGCTGCGCCTTACGGCCGGTCAGATGCAGGCCCACCAGAATCGCGACTTCTTCTACTGCCGGCAAAATAGGTTTTAGTGGTCGCCTTCACTACCGCCGGGTCCGCCGGAAGCCGCGTGGCCCACAGCCGCTGGCGCGCCCTGCGGCGGGCCCGCGTGGAAGGGCCGGGAAACCACGACCGTCGAAATCGCGTGCTTGAAAATCAACTGTTCCTGGTTGTTGGATTCGAGCACCACGGAATACTTGTCAAAGCTCTTGATCCTTCCGGACAGCTTCACGCCGCTCATCAGGTAGATCGTCAGGAACGTCTTGTCTTTGCGCGTATTGTTGAGAAACGCTTCTTGTATGTTTTGCGCTTGTTTTTCCATGGGAACACCCTTCCCTCAAAATCCCTCACCGGCCCCCGATAATCCGACTCTCAAGAAAAATAACCGGCGTCTCCATGATAACTTAGCGGGCATGACGTAGTGGGCGTAAACGTAGCAGCCCAGCGGCCTCGCGAGCGCGGCGCAGTCTAGAGTCAGGAAGAATGGTCACGGAGCAGGCGCGGCTTCTCCATTCAGGAGTTTGGCGGAAAAGCGGGCGCTATATCCTAAAATACGCCCGAACGGTTTGAGCGCGCCGCAACACATGACGCCTTGTGGAGCGCAACGCAAACCGAACTGCTGACTCGCGGCGTGATTCACGGCTACTATCGGATGTATTGGGGCAAGAAGATCATCGAATAGCCGGCAACTCATCCGGCAACTCATGAGGAAGCGCTCCAGACAATGATCGATCTGCATGACCGCTACACGCTGGATGGCCGTGACCCCAATACGTATACGAATATTCCGTGGTGCTTCGGGCTGCATGATCGCCCCTGGGTTGAGCGCCCCATATTTGGCATGGTCCGCTACATGAACCTGCAAGGCATGAAGCGCAAGACGAACGTGGAGGCGTACATTCGCGAGATGAGCCAAGGGAAACTGCCATGAAGATCGCCATCACCGGAGCATCGGGCTTCCTGGGGCGCGCCATCGCCGACCACTTCCGCAAACAGGGCCACACGATCGCGGCAGTTTCACTGCGCCAGGAGTTGAAGCCTGATTCGTTCCTCCCCTGTGACGCCGTCATCCACCTGGCAGGCGAGCCCGTCGCCCAGCGTTGGACCAAGGCTGCCCGTCAGCGCATTCGCGATAGCCGCGTTTTGGGCACTCAGCAGCTGGTGGAGGCTCTGCGCCTTCGTCCTCCGTCGGTGTTGGTGAGCGCTTCCGCCATCGGCTACTACGGCTCGCGAGGGAATGACATCCTCACCGAGGACGCCACGCCGGCTCCCGACTTCCTGGGGAAGTTGGCTGTCCGTTGGGAAAAGGAAGCTTTCTCCGCCGAATCGTTCGGAGTGCGCGTGGTGGTGCCGCGGATCGGAGTCGTACTCGGCCCTGGAGGCGGCGCGCTCAAAAAGATGCTGCTTCCTTTCCGCCTGGGCATCGGCGGACGCCTGGGCAACGGCAAGCAGTGGATGTCCTGGATTCACATCGACGATCTGGTCGCATTGATCGAATTCGCGATCACGAATCCGGAGCTGAGCGGTCCCGTTAACGCGGCGGCGCCCGCTCCGGTCACCAACGCGGAATTCACGCGTGAGCTGGCGCGAACGCTGCACCGCCCGGCGATTTTTCCGGTTCCCGCGTTCGTCCTCAAACTGATCTTTGGGGAGATGTCGCAGGTGCTGCTAGGAAGCCAACGCGTCTTGCCGGAGGCAGCCTTGCGGGCCGGTTTTGACTTTCGCTACTCCGATTTGGGCTTGGCGCTGGCTGCGGCGTTGGGATCCCAAAGCACTTCGGGTACGCCCAAGACGTGATTCGCCCAGCGGCTCCAAACGAACATCGCGTCACTCAGGCGGTTGAGATACTGGATCGCTTCCGGAGGAACTGCTTCGGTTCGCGCCAGGCTCACGAGTAAGCGCTCGGCGCGGCGGCAGATGGTACGCGCAACATGCAGCTCGGCGTTGAGGCGCGTCCCCCCGGGTAGAACGAAACTGCGCAGCGACGGAAGGGCTACGTTCATTTCGTCAATTTCACACTCCAGTTGCGCGATCTCGGCCGAAGTCACGCGGGGTTGCTGAGGG
Organism: Candidatus Sulfopaludibacter sp. SbA3; assembly: GCA_945861625.1. GTDB lineage: Bacteria > Acidobacteriota > Terriglobia > Bryobacterales > Bryobacteraceae > Palsa-187. Next base: position 8,923 of record CAMAVI010000014.1, on the reverse strand, counting down.
TGCACATCGTCGGGACGCGTGGCCAGAATCGAACCAAGATTGAACAGTTCATGCTGGACACGATGCAGGATTTTGGCCAACGGCGCAAGGCGCGCATGCTCGCCACAGGATACGGCGGCGATTCCGGCGAAGGCATTTAGCTCATCGACCGTTCCGTAGGCTTCGATGCGTGGCTCGTCTTTTGGAACACGCTGGCCTCCCACAAGACTGGTCTCGCCGGTGTCACCTCGTTTGGTATAGATACGGTTGAGCGCAACACGCGGCTCACGGAATGGCTTGTCACTCATTTCAAGGTGTTAACGTCCGGCCGCCATCCACTTGCAGGATGGTGCCGGTGCTGAAGGTCAACGTCGTCACGACGGCGGTCACCGCCGCCCCCACTTCCTCGGGCGTCGCCAGCCGTCCCAGCGGGGTGCGCGCGCCCTGCTGGTCATGCCACTCTTTGTCGAGCGACTTCACGAACTCGGTATCCACCAGCGCCGGAGAAACGGAAACCACGCGGATGCGCGGCGCGAGGGCCCGCGCCAGCGACTTCGTCATATTATCCAGAGCGGCTTTCGAAGCGCAGTAAATCACGTTGCTGCCGACCCCGATGTTGCCGGCGGCCGAAGACAGATTGACGATCACGCCGCCGCCGTGAAGCGGGCTTTTATCCAGCAAAGGCCGGAACGCGCGCACCGAGGCGAACGCGCCGCGGACGTTCGTCGCCAGGATTGTATTGATCAGCTCGTCGTCGAGCCCATCAAGATCGGAGTGCGGCACGAAGCGCGTGGTTCCCGCGCAGTTCACCAGAACATCGCAGCGTCCGTAGTCGCGGGCGACGCCCTCCGCCAACGCCTTCATCGCCGCACTATCGGTCACCGGCGCGGGGCGCGCGGAATGGCCTGTCCCCGGCAGCGAATCCGCCAACTTCCTTGCCGCTTCGCCCGAGCGGCCATAACCAACGACCACTTGCATCCCGGCCTCGGCGAGCTTCGCGCAGATCACCGAGCCGATGCCTCCCGCTCCGCCCGTGACGACGGCCACGGCCCCCTGAACGGTATTGGCCACGCTACGCTCCCTGGGCCTGTGTGCCGTAGCGGCGGACGCGCAGATCGGCTTGCTCTTTATGTCCGGAGAAATTCTCGATGGCGCACAGCCGCGAGCAGTAATCGCCCACGAGCGCGGAAGCCTCATCGGTCAGTACACGCTGATACGTGCACGTCTTGATGAACTTGCCCACCCACAGGCCACCGGTATAGCGTGCCGCTTTCATCGTGGGCAGCGTGTGGTTGGTGCCGATGACTTTGTCGCCGTAAGCGACGTTCGTGCGGTGGCCCAGAAACAACGCGCCGTAGTTCGTCATGTGATTCAGGAAGTAGTCCGGGTCTTTCGTCAGCACCTGCACGTGCTCGGAGGCAATGCGGTCGGCTTCGGCCACCAATTCGTCAATGGTGTCGCAAAGAATGATTTCACCATTGTTCTGCCAGGCATCGCGCGCGATGGCGGCGGTGGGCAGCCAGGATAATAACTTCTCAATCGCGGCTGGGGTTTCCGCGGCGAGTTTGGCGGAATTCGTCAGCAGCACCGCGGGGCTGCCCGGGCCATGCTCGGCTTGTCCGATCAGATCGACCGCGGCCATTTCGGCGTCGCAGGTGTCGTCGGCAATGATGAGCGTTTCGGTGGGTCCCGCAAGCAGGTCGATGCCCACGCGTCCGAACAACTGGCGCTTGGCTTCGGCGACGTACGCGTTACCTGGTCCGACAATCATATCGACAGGCGCGATGGTCTCCGTGCCCAGTGCCATGGCGGCTACGGCTTGCACGCCACCCAACGCGTAGATTTCATCGGCTCCACCTAGATGCATCGCGGCGACGATGGCTGGATGCGGCGCGCCATCGAAGGGCGGCGCGGTTGCAATAATGCGCTTCACTCCAGCGGCCTTGGCCGTGACGACGCTCATATGGGCCGAAGCAACCATCGGATAACGACCGCCCGGCACGTAACATCCAACGCTGTTCACCGGAAGGTTCTTGTGGCCCAGAACCACGCCGGGCAACGTTTCCACTTCCACGTCCTTCAGCGCGGCTTTCTGCACCAAGGCGAAATTACGGATCTGCGTCTGGGCGAACTTGATGTCGTCGATGACCTGAGCCGGCAGCACGCTGAGGCAGCCGGCAATCTCTTTCTCTGACAGCCGGAAGGATTTGGGCGACCACTTGTCGAACTTCTCCGAATACTCCCGCACGGCCGCCTCGCCACGCGTTCCGATCTCATTCAGAATCGTCTCCACCGTGTTGCGAACCTGTAAGCTGTTCTCCGCTTTCACTGCGGCCGTCTGGCCGCTCTTCAAATACCGAATCATTGAAACAGTGCTCCTTACGCTAGGATACGCCGTGGCGGCCGCCCGGCGAAACGCTGATTGTGAGCCGTCTTCCCGGCCGCGAGGGGCGGCGTCACGAAAGCCGTTTCTGGAACAGTACGCGCGCGGTAGAAGCAGCTTGATTCCAATCCATTGGGTGGCCCGCAAGGACCGCCCTTTATATCTTCTCAACGCGACAAAATGTTACGATTCGTTACGGTGGGCAATGATTCTCCGGACACACGCCAGGACGCGATGCCGGCTTTGGGCAATCTGTTTTTTGCTATCCATCGGCTTCGTTTTTGGGCAGATGAATACCGGAGAGTTGGGCGGCAGCGTGCAGGATACCTCCGGTGCCGTGCTGCCGGGCGCCTCGATTTCAGCGGAATCGGCGGGAACCGGGCAAGCCTTCGCGTCGGTCTCCAATCATTCCGGCGAATACCTGTTCCCCCAGCTTCCGTCCGGCATCTACACGCTGAAGGTCAGCGCGCCCAATTTCAAGCAGGTATTGGCAAGACTCGAAATCCACGCAGGAGACCGCCAGCGCCGGGACTTTACGCTCCAGGTGGGGGACGCCTCGGAGATCGTTGAGGTCCGCGAAGGCTTGGGCGGCTTGCAGCTCGATTCCACCGAGATTCGCAACACCGTCGGCCGCCAACAGGCCGTGGGGCTGCCATTAAAGGGACGCCAGTTCCTGGACCTGGCCATGTTGACCGAGGGTGTCGTACGTCCTCCGGGAGGCACCCGCGGCGATGCCCTGCAACAGGCCGGAACATTGGTCAATGTGCTCGGCCAGCGCAGTGGGCATAATCTGTATCTGCTCGACGGTGTGACCGTGACCGACGAGCACTTCAACAATCTAGTCATTGCGCCGTCCGTTGACTCCATCCAGGAAGTGAATATTCAGAAGACGTCATACGCGCCCGAGTTCGGCGGCAAATCGGGCGCCGTCATCAACGTGATATCGCGCGCCGGAACCAACACCGCGCACGGAAGTTTATTCGAATTCGCGCGCAATAACGTTTTGGACGCCAAGAACTATTTCGATGCGGCCAGCGCCCCCACGCCGCCTTTCCGCCAGAATCAATTCGGAGGAAGTCTAGGCGGCCCGGTCGCCCGCAACCGGACTTTTTTCTTTGTCAGTTACGAAGGTCAGCGTGTGAGGAAAACTCTGACACAGACGTTCTCGGTTCCCACCCCGGCCATCCGTGCAGGGGATTTCACCGGGTTCCCTGCGATCTTTGATCCCACCAGCTCCACAACGCGCCAACCATTTGTGAATAACCGCATTCCAGGGCAACGGCTGGATCCGGTAGCCGTGGGCTTGCTGAAAATCATCCCCCTGCCGAATCTGCCAGGAATAGCGCAAAACCTACTGGCTACCGAGGCGCAGCGAATCAATACCAATCAGTACAGCGCGCGACTGGATCACCAGTTCTCCCGCCAGGACACGGCCTACGTGCGCGCGTCGTTGTTTGACGCACGGCAGTTCGATCCCTTTGGCTCCGGAGTCCTGCAGGAGAGCCTTTTGCCCGGCTTCGGCAGGAGCCTCAGCACGCACGCGCTCAACGGAGCCGCCAGTTGGGCACATGTGTTCCGCCCGGACCTGTTCGGCGAAGCGCGGTTTGGCTTCCTGACCGTCGTGGGCGGACAGCAAAGCCCCAACGCCGGCAACGATTTCGCCGCGCGCACCGGGTTACGCGGAGTTACCGCGAATCCCCTGGATGCTGGATTCCCGCAGGTTTCCCTCGGCGGCCAATTCTCCACCATGGGCGATCCGGCCTCCTTCATCTTCCGCAATAATCGCGACCTGGAGTTTTTCGGCAATCTAGTCTGGCATCACGGCAAGCACACGGTAAAGCTGGGCACCTATGCCATGCACTATGACTTCCGGCCCGTGAACCCGAACGGAGCCAGAGGGATCTTTGCTTTCACTCCGCGCTGGACTTCGTCGGCGCCAGGCCTGGCTGATGGCAGCGCGTTCGCCGATTTTCTGCTGGGCTACCCAACGACGGCGCAAGCCGGGCTGGGGCGTGCAGCCATGGACGCCAACGTCAACTGGATGCACTTCTACGCGCAGGACAGCTGGCAGCTCACGCCGAATCTGAAAGTCGAATGGGGGCTGCGCGCCGAATTCAATCAGAATATGACTGACGCCAACCGCCAATTGGCCGCCGTCGATGTCAATGTTCCGGGCGGCCGTGTGGTCGTCGCCAGCGACGGAGCAGGGAATCTTTCGCCCGCGGCGGGTCAACTGCTGCCGTTGCTTCCGGTCCCCTACGTCAGTTCAGCCGCGGCAGGCTGGAATGAGAGCCTGCTCCAGAATACGCTGCCGCGTTTGGCGCCGCGCGGCGGCATCGCCTGGAATCTGCCCGGCAACCTCAAGACGGTGGTCCGCGCCGGCTTCGGCATTTATCCGAACCAGGCGGCGTATAGCATCATTACCAACTTCGCCCAAAATCTGCCGTTTTTCGCTACTAAGACCGTGAATTCGGCGGTCGCGCCGGCTCCGGCATTCACCACGGCAAACGCGTTGACGTTAAACACTGCGGGCACCTCGGGCGGCAGCAATCTTAATCACGATTTCATGGTGGAGTACAACGCGGTATGGAATCTCAACCTGGAGCACGAGTTGAATTCCAGTACTGTTTTATCGGTCGCCTACATCGGTTCGCGAACCGTGCACGCCGATAGCGCCACCGTGCTCAATGTGCCCAACCCCGGCCCCGGCGCGATTGCGGCGCGCCGGCCCGTTCCGCAATTGAGCCAGATTCCGACGATTCGCTGGGATGGATGGGCGTCTTACAACGCATTAACCGTGGGCGTGAAGCGGAAGCTCGCGCGCGGCCTGCTCTACGAAGCCAATTGGACGTGGTCCCATGCCATCGACGACGCGTCGGACCCAGGAGCCACCACCTACGAGACGAATCTGCCGCAGGACGTCCGCAATATGCGCGCCGAGAAAGCCACCTCCAGTTTCGACCACCGGCATCGCCTGGCGGTCAGTTTCGTGTATCAGCTTCCGCAGCCGCGCGATGGAACACATTTTCTGCGCGCTGTGCTTGGCGGCTGGCAGACCGGTGGGACGTTCACAACGCAGTCCGGCGCGCCCTTCACAGTCAATATTGCCAGCGACCAGGCCAATATCGGCGCGGGCCCGGCACAGCGCCCCAACCTATTCGGCGATCCCAACCGCGGGCCGAAGACGCCCGCGCAGTGGTTCGATACCACCGCCTTTGCGCTACCCTCGCTCTACTCATTCGGCAACGCCCCACGCAACGCGGTGACCGGACCAGGCGTCATGGATTTCGACTTGATGGTGCAAAAGGAATTCTCCGTCAGCGAAACGGCGCGGCTGCAGTTCCGTGCCGAAACCTACAATGTTTTCAATCGAGCCAACTTCAACATCCCCAACCGGACCGCCTTCACCGCCAACTTCGGGCGGATTTCCAGCGCTCTGGATTCACGCCAGCTCCAGTTCGCACTGAAACTGATTTTTTGAAAAACCGGTTTTCGGACGCGGTAAACTCAGGGAATGGAAACCCGGCTGGCCTTCGGAAAACAGGGGTTGACGCTCCACCTTCCCGATACTCACCAATACAAGATCCTGCATTCGATCTCGGCTCCGCCGCTGCCGGATGCCGCGGCGGCCCTGGAAGCGGCACTGGACCGGCCGGCCGCCGGACCTTCGCTGGCCGAAGTCGCGGCCGGTAAGAAATCAGCGGCGATATCGGTGTGCGACATCACGCGGCCCGCGCCGAACTCCACTGTCCTGCCTCCCGTGCTGCGCCGCCTGGAGGCCGCCGGAATTCCGCGCGCCAACATTACGATTCTGATCGCCACCGGCTTGCATCGTGGCGCGACGGAAGCCGAAATTCGGCAGATTGTGGGACCGGAAATCGCCGCGACTTACACCATCGGCAATCACGACGCCCGCCAGCGCGATACGCACCGTCATTTGGGCACGACGCGATCCGGCACTCCGGTGTGGATCGATGAACGTTTCATGAGCGCTGATCTCCACATGAGCCTGGGCTACATCGAGCCGCACCTGATGCTGGGTTTTTCCGGAGGCCGCAAGCTGATCGCGCCGGGGCTGGCCGCGCAGGAAACGATTAAAGAACTGCATAGCTCGCGCTTCATGCGCGACCCGCGTGCGCGCGAAGGTTCCATCGACGACAATCCTTTGCACGCCGAGTTGCTCGAAATCGCCGGCATGGCCCGGCACGATTTTCTGGTGGACGTTGCTCTGGCGGCCGACCGCCGCATCGCGTCCGTGTTCGCCGGAGAGCCGGTGGCGGCGCACCGCACCGGAGTGCAATGGGTGCGGAAGATGCTCATGCAGAATCTCGACGAACCCATGGACGCGGTGATCACCACCGGTGGCGGCTATCCGCTGGATATGACTTATTACCAGTGCCTGAAGGGAATCACGGCGGCGGGCAACATGATCCGTCCCGGCGGACGCATCCTGATGGCCGGCGCGTGCGACGAAGGCGTGGGCAGCCCCGAGTTCTCCGAAATGATGCTGCGCTATCCCAAGGATTCCGACTTCATGCGTGGAATTGAGGGCGTTCCCGTCACCGTGGACCAGTGGCAGTTGGAAAAATTGGCGCTGGTTTCCCGGGAAACCGAAGTGCTGTACCTGGCGCCCGGAGTGCCGGAAAACTTCCAGAAAGTATTCTGGGGACAGGCGTGCGCCACGCCGCAGGATGCCGTGAACGCACTGCTCGCGGGACTGAGCCCCTCGGCGCGTATCGCGATTGTACCCGAAGGCCCCTACGTGCTGGCGCAGGCCAGCGGGGCGCTGAGCACGGAGGGAGCTGCTCAGAATTCGTACAATGGCGTAACGATATGAAATTTGCCGCGATTATTGAATACAAACTGGACGACCCGCAACTCGCCACCGTCCGCCCCGTTCACCGCGAGTATCTTGCCAAACTGCGCGATCAGGGAAAGCTGGCGCTCTCCGGACCCCTGCTGGACGGAGGCGCGTTGATTATTTATGAAGCCGAGACCAAGGAAGAAGCCGAAGCGATGTACCAGGCCGACCCCTTCAAGACTTCAGGCGTGTTTCAATCCCACGTGATCCGCCCGTATAATCCGATATTCATTAACCGCAGTTTGCTGCCGGACTAACGGGCACGATTGGCGGTCCGCTACTCCGCTGTCAGCGCGGCCATTTTCACTTTGCCGCGGGCGCGACTTTTTTCTTGGAAGCGCGGCGCTTTTCGGCGGGCGGCTGGCGGTCGCTCTTCTTGAGGTTGGGCAGGACGATAGCGAGGACGAACTTCTTCTCCCCATGATCGTCAAACTTGATGACGATATACTCTTCGCTACAGGAAAGAACGCTCCCGAAACCGAACTTAGTGTGCTCAATCTGGGCGCTTTGCGCGAAGGCGGGTTTGGTGGCCATAAAAGCGGGGACCTCGTTCCGGAGCGCTCCGGCTCCACCCCCTATTCTAACAAAGCCGACAACTTAGTGGGAATTTGTTTCAGCCAGATCTATTTGGGGGGACCCGCAAAAATGCGCCCCGTGGGAACCTTCCCGCCTGCCATGGTGTCTATGGCTGTGTAGCGGTACACTGAATGGGGATACTCGTGGCAAACACCCCTCTGGTACACGGAATTGTCGGCATCCAGCTCGGCAACGGCGACGCTCTATGCTATTCAGCAGAGCGGACATTGGTTGAACGGCTCCGTGAAGGTGACAACGCGGCCTATGAGGCGCTGATTGACAGCTTTGAGCGCCCCGTCTTCAACCTGGTCAGCCGCCTGCTCGAGAACCCCACGGACGCGGCCGACGTAACGCAGGAAGTGTTCCTCAAAGTATTTCGCAATATCGGCGCCTTCCGTGGCGATAGCTCGCTTAAGACCTGGGTCTACCGGATCGCGGTCAATGAATCGCGCAATCAACGGCGCTGGTTCGGTCGCCACCGCAAGCAGGAAGTGACGCTCGAACCTGTCTATCAGGAGACAGATAGCTTCCACGACATTCTGCCCGACCCCGGCCCTTCGCCTCTGGAACTGGCGATGAATCGTGAGCGGCGGGAGCGACTCGAGACGGCGCTGAGCGAGATCAATCCGAATTTCCGCGCCGTATTGGTGCTCAGAGAAGTGGAAGGCCTCAACTACGACGAGATCGCCGACATTCTGGAAATTTCGCTGGGTACCGTGAAATCGCGGATCCTGCGGGGCCGCGAAGCACTGCGGCAACGCCTAGTGGAACACTTGAAACCAGCCGAAGTGCCAGTATGGCAGCCGAGAACGGTGGTGGCGGAATGAGAGGCGCAATGAGGCACGACCTCCGCAATCCTGCGGCGACCGATTCTCTGGCGGGATCCTTGCACCGTCTTCCCGCCAAGACGCCCCCAGTGGGTCTGCGTACTTCTCTGCGCATCAGCGCATCCCGGGAGCGGCAGCGCCGCATCACTCACCGCAACTTAGGCTCTATTTTGCAATTGTGGTGGGACCGCCTGCAGTTATCCACCGAGCATCTGGTGCGCACCATGGCACTGCCCTTTGCGGGCGGGGTCTGCTCCACGCTGGTTCTGTTCAGCATGTTCGTAGTGCCGGCGTACC
>CAMAVI010000013.1 GCA_945861625.1 Candidatus Sulfopaludibacter sp. SbA3 | reverse complement strand
AATCGAAGCTCCGGAACTGCACCTTCGGATTGTGCTTCGCCAGCGTCTTGGTGATCGCCGCCGTCAACGTCGTCTTGCCGTGATCGATGTGCCCGATCGTCCCCACGTTTACGTGCGGCTTACTACGATCAAATTTTTCCTTCGCCATGCTCTCGGTCTCCTGATATCAGTGAATGAGAAGTCTAACTTGCTACTTTGCCCTGCGCCTTGCTGACGATTTCCTCGGCGATGTTCTTCGGCACTTCCTCGTACTGCCCGAAGTGCATCGTAAACGCGCCGCGCCCCTGGGTCCGCGAACGGAGCTCAGTCGCATAACCGAACATCTCCGATAGCGGCACCATCGACTTGATAATCTGCGTGCTGCCCAAAATTTCCGTGCCTTCCAGCCGCCCGCGGCGTGAAATCAAGTCGCCGTTGACCGAACCCATGTATTCGTCCGGCACCACCACTTCGACGCGCATCACCGGCTCCAGCAGCACCGGCTTGGCCTTGCGGGCCGCTTCCTTGATACAAATGGAGGCGCAGATCTTGAATGCCATTTCCGACGAATCGACATCGTGATAGTCGCCGTCGAACACCGACACCTTCACATCCGACATGGGGAATCCGGCCAGAATCCCGTGCTCCAGCGCTTCCACCACGCCTTTTTGAATGGCGGGTATGAATTCCTTGGGAATATTGCCGCCCTTGATCTCGTTCTCGAATTCGAATTCCTTGCCCGGGGCCGGCTCAATGCGCAGTTTGCAGCGCGCGTACTGGCCGCTGCCGCCGGTCTGCTTCTTGTGCGTGTAATCGTACTCAGCCTTTTGGCGGATGGTTTCACGGTAGGCCACCTGCGGCTTGCCAACGTTGGCGCCGACGCCGAATTCACGCTGCATTCGGTCGACAATGATTTCCAGATGTAGCTCGCCCATGCCGGCCAGAATAGTCTGCCCAGTATCGGGATCGGTCGAAACCTTGAGCGTGGGATCTTCCTGCACCAGCTTGGCGATGGCCATGCCGAGCTTTTCCTGATCCACTTTGGTCTTGGGCTCGATGGCGAGCTGAATGACCGGCGCCGGGAAATCGATCGACTCCAGAATGACCGGATACCTTTCATCGCAGATAGTGTCGCCGGTCGAAACTGCCTTCAGCCCCACCGCGGCGCAAATATCGCCCGCCAGGACTTCGGTGATTTCCTCGCGTTTATTCGCATGCATTTTGACGAGGCGCCCGATTTTCTCTTTGCGGCCCTTGGCCACGTTGTAGATTGACCCGCCCGTGGACAACTTGCCCGAATATACCCGTATGAAGGCCAACTGCCCCACAAACGAGTCGGTCATGATCTTGAACACCAGCGCGGAAAATGGCTCATTGTCGTCCGATTTCCGCTCCACGATTTTTTCTTTGTCGTCGACGTCGGTACCCTTCACCGGCGGGACATCCAGAGGCGAGGGCAGGTACGCCACTACCGCATCCAACATGTTCTGCACGCCCTTGTTCTTGAAGGCGGTGCCGCACACTACCGGGAAGATCCTTTGCGCGATGGTGGCCTTGCGGATTCCCGCGCGCAATTCCTCTTCGGTAATCGCGACCCCCTCGACGAACTTCGTGAATAGCGCGTCGTCGGATTCCGAAACCGCTTCGATCAGCTTTTCGCGGTACTCCTTGGCTAATTCAACCAGATCCTCGGGAATCGGCCCGTCGTCGTATTCAGCGCCCAGCGAATCGTCGCGCCAGATGCGCGCGGTCATGGTCACCAGATCCACCACGCCCAGAAACTTCTCCTCGGCGCCTACCGGCAACTGAATCGGTACCGGACGGCACTTCAGGCGGTCCACAATGGTGCCAACGGAACGATAGAAGTCCGCGCCGACGCGGTCCATTTTATTAATGAAACAAATGCGTGGGACGTGATACTTGTCGCCCTGGCGCCATACCGTTTCGGACTGAGGCTGCACGCCGGCAACGGCATCGAACACGGCTACCGCTCCATCCAGCACGCGCAGGCTGCGCTCCACCTCGGCGGTGAAATCGACGTGGCCGGGAGTATCGATAATGTTAATGATGCAGTCCTGCCACTGGCAGGTAGTCGCGGCCGAGGTAATGGTGATCCCCCGCTCTTGTTCCTGCTCCATCCAATCCATGACCGCCGTACCTTCGTGAACTTCTCCGATCTTGTACGTACGGCCCGTGTAATAGAGGATGCGCTCCGTGGTGGTGGTTTTACCGGCATCAATGTGCGCCATGATGCCGATATTGCGCATGTTCTCAAGTGATACAGTACGAGCCATGAATCCTTCTAGTTACCAGCGGTAATGCGCAAAGGCCTTGTTGGCCTCAGCCATGCGGTGAACATCGTCTTTCTTCTTGATCGCCCCGCCTCTGGAATTGGCGGCGTCGTTCAATTCGTTAGCCAGCTTCTCCGGCATCCCTTTTTCCGGACGCGAGCGGGCGTTCATCAAAATCCAGCGGATAGCCAAACTAGTCCGGCGGTTGTTGGCAACCTCCACCGGAACCTGGTAGTTGGCGCCGCCCACGCGGCGGGTCTTCACTTCCACCAGCGGCTTGCAGTTTTCGACAGCCTTCTTGAACAGCTTCAAAGGATCGTCGTTAGAGCGCTCCTTGATCTTGTCCATGGCTTCGTAGAAGATCTTCTGCGAAACGGCCTTCTTGCCGTCCCACATCATGTTGTTCACGAACTTCTCGGCGAGCGTCGAGCCGTACAACGGATCCGGCAGGATCTCGCGGGTTTCAGGTCTGTGTCTGCGAGGCATACTTTACTTCGCCGCTCCTTTCGGACGTTTCGCTCCGTACTTCGAACGGCTCTGCAAACGCCCCGCGACGCCCGCGGTATCGAGCGTGCCGCGCACCACGTGGTAGCGCACGCCGGGAAGATCCTTCACGCGGCCTCCGCGGATCAGCACAATCGAGTGCTCCTGCAGATTGTGGCCCACGCCGGGAATATAGGTGGTCACCTCAATTTGGTTAGTGAGACGCACGCGCGCGACCTTGCGCAAAGCCGAGTTCGGCTTCTTCGGCGTGGTCGTGTAGACGCGCGTGCAAACCCCGCGCCGTTGCGGACAGGCCTGCAACGCCGGGCTCGCGGTCTTGTAGCGTGTAGGCTTGCGGCCTTTGCGCACGAGCTGATTGAAAGTCGGCACGGACTTGTATTCTCCAGAAAAGAAAATCTACACCCAGAAAAAATTAAACAACGCTTGGAAATGCCGGCACAGACACGCACTCACACATTCCCGAAAAACCTGCAGCAAACACCAGCGAAGGGTAGAGACTTCGGACTAGCCCATACTCACGGCAGCGTAGAAACTGCCAGAGCCTCGGGGCCGGCCCCCGGCCGGACTCTCCATTCAGAGAGTGGTAGCACGGGAGCAGAAGGTCAACTCGCCAAAATACCTTACGAGAATAGCACGAGAGGGGCGAGGGTTGTCAAATGGGGGGTAGTGGGTCCATTTGAGCATGGGTCATTTTTCTTCGGGTTTCAGCCTCGAATAACCTTTGCGTATTAACAGCGTGCCTATTGAAATCCCCGCGAGGCATGAGACAACGGCGAACATGGTGTTGTTGAGATAGAAGTAGATGGCGAACGCGTCCACAAGTGACAGGACGACAATAATCGCTCCCACTATGATCAGATCCTTGGGCTTCCGCGTTGGCATTGCACGATCATATCGCAAAGGCAGCGCGGGCGGTCCAGTGGGAGCCGGGTGCGTTGGCCACCCCCTATCGAATGCGGAAACCTGGTCCCCGCCTAAAGAATGCCGACCTGAAGTATTAAGCGCTGTATCCACATCAATTTAGTACCCTAAACTTCCCCGTACTAAGGACGATGCTTAGATTGTCTATACCCGTCTAGTTACGGTATGGGATTGTCTTGCATGCTCAACGCGACACACAAGTACGAGGAATTTCAAGGCCTTGCGGGCGAACAGCCGCACCGCTTCTCCTTTCCGATTACTTGGAATTCTCTCACCGCGTCGCTGGCGCTCGACGAAGCTGCCGTTGCCAAAAGCAAGAGTCCCCTGGAAATTCACCTGGAATCCGAGTTGTTGGAGTTGGTCACGACGCCGCGCGTCTCCCCTCCTCCCTCGTCAGGCGCCAACGGCCGCTGGGAGATGGTGGTACCGCGGATGGTGCGCACGCAGAACAAGACCTTCGCGCCCGTGGGCGACTCGCCGCACGGCGTGCCGCCTCCGCCCGACCCGCGCCTGTTGCCGCCCCCGCTTTTCTCGAACTACCAGACGCAGTCACTGTTTTCGCGGGCCCTGTCGATGTTTGGCAAGCGCCCGCGCCGTCTACTCGAAAGCCCGGCGCCTCCCGAGCCCTCGCCGCTCCCGGTGGTGGCCCGCCGCGAACCCGTTCGCGCGCAGCCCACGCTTTCGCCGGCGGAAATGGAAGCCCGCCGCGCCGCGCGTGAGTTGTTGTTATCGAAGATTGCCCGCTCCGTGCGCGGAAAAGGGGATGTACGATGACCGCCGTCTCCCAGGTCATGGAGAGAGCGCGGTCTCTGCGCGCGGAGGGCCGGCTCGCGGAGGCCCTGGAAGCGCTCACCGGCGCCGAGGAATTCCATGCCGGCTTGTGCGCCGCGCGCGGCTCCGTTGAATTTGCGCTTGGCCTGTACTCCGACGCCGCACTCAGCCTCTCCGCCGTTGCCATCACGCGGCCGGACGATGTCCGCGCCCACTTCAATCTGGCTCTGTGCCTGGAGCGCGCCCAACGCTGGGATGCGGCGGCGGGAACCTTCGAGCGCGTCCTGCAACTGGATCCCGCACACGCGGAAGCGCGCCTGGCCCTGGGCGCCTGCCAGCTCAAGATGAACCGTCCACAGGAAGCGCTCGCGCACTTCGAGCAAGTTCGCGGCGTTCAGGCCCTGTTCGGAAAAGCCGTCGCCTTGCAGTTGCTCGGCCGGTTGCGCGAAGCCGCCAGAGCCTACGAGGAAGTACTCACTCTGGAACCGGACTCGGAAGAAGCTCTTGCTAACTGGATCGCGCTCAGCGTGGACGCGGGTGACCTGGAACGCGCCGGACAACTTTCCGCGCGTCTGCGGACTCTGTCGCCGCATTCAAAAGTGGCTCTGCGGGGGCTGGCCACGTCCGCACTGGAACAAGGAGATTATGACGCCGCCATGACCAACTGCGGCCGTCTGCTGGACTTAGCGCCAGAGTGTTTGGAAGCCTGGCACAATTTGCGCATCGCGACAGAACAGGCCCAGTTCGGCGCCGCCGGACCGGCCTTCGCGGTGCACCTCGGGGGAACCTTATGAACCGTTTGCGCGTACGCGTGGAACTCAACCGCCGCAAGGCCGGAGTTCCCATTCAGGAGATGCTGAGCGTGGTGGAGGAGACCTACAAATTCCTCCAACTGCTTGCCGAAGACGTCACCATCGATGCCACCCGCGGCGAGTGGCACGCCTCCAACTTCGATCCCGAGGCGCTCAACTTTACCGCCGAGTTCGACGGCCCCGCCACGCCTGAACAGATCCGCGCGTTCGGCTCCGCGTTCAGCGGCTCCACTTCGCTGCGCAGCGAGACCATCGCGCAATTCACGCGCATCGCCGACTTCATCGGCGAGGACGAACTGGTGGGTTTCGGACTTTACCAATACGACGACGAAGCCGAGCCCTCCGAGTGGCGCTGCCTTTCGCGCCGCGACGCCCTGCGCTTTGCCGATGAAATTCAGATGCTGGCAAAGGCGGCCAACGTCGGCGAGCCGGAATCCGCCCTGGCCGTGATGACCGGCAGCGTGGGCGGGCGGCGCCTATTCAAGGACCGCCGCGAGCGCGAGGCTCTGGCCAGCGACCCGGCCAAGTGGATTCGCGAGGTCGAATCCACTCTTTCCCGGCGCATAGCGCAACTGGAAGGCGAGTTGCAATCGCAAACGCGCAAGATCCAAACCCTGGAAAACAGCCCCGACGCCGAGGAGAAATTCGTCAAAATGCTGGCGGCGATGGAGACCTATTGGACCCAGGCGCCACAGCCATTGGCGTTGCCTGCTCCCGAATCCGCGGTGTCCCCAGCGAATCCCCCGCAGGCCTGGAATTCATGGCTAGGGTGGGGAATCGGCTTGGCATTCGCTGCCGCCGCTCTCCTTGCGGGGTCGCTGTGGTGGTACACAAAGCCTGTACCGGTGAAGGCGATGGTCGTATCTCTGCCGCCCATTTCCCCTGCAACTGCCGCGCCAGCCTCTTCCGTTGCCGCCAATCAGGCCGCGTTGAGCGTTCCCGATTTGGAGAAGCGGAACGCCGAGCTTGCCCAACAAATTCCATTGGATGTTCCCGCCGGCCTGCGGCCTCTGCTTACCTCCGAAGCGCTGGTGGATGTGAATGTGAATATCGACCGCAACGGCAAAGTTACCACTGCGCAAGTGTCTTCCGTGCGGGGTGACGGCGCCGATAGTCTCACCATCGATACTCTCACCGCGGAGGCGCTCAAAGCCGCCCACCGCTTCCGTTTCCGGCCCGCCAAGCAAGGCAAGAAGACGGTGCCGAGCCAGACGACGTTAACGTTTACCTTCAGCCCTGAAGCCGGCACGCCAGAGAACTGATGGTAAAATGAAGTCTGCCTTCCTCGTGTGGCGGCTGTAGCTCAGTTGGTAGTAGCGCCAGATTGTGATTCTGGATGTCGTGGGTTCAAATCCCATCAGCCGCCCCAAAAAACGAAAATCCTCCGGACCCTGCTAGATCTCATCGTCGACTCCGTCCCGCGCCGCGGATGGTAAACTTTCGACGTGTAGTACGAATCCGGAAACCGACATGAATAAGAATACTCTTGCCGTGGTTTTGCTGCTCGCCGGCGCCTCGCTCAACGGACAAGGCCCGATCGTCACGACAGCTCCAGAGGGAGGCCCGCCGCTCAAGGTCACGATTCTTGGCTCCGCGAGAGGGCCCCAGGTGGATCTTCGGCGTTTCGGCGCCAGTATTCTGGTGGAAACTGCGGGCGGCGACAAACTGGTCTTCGATTGCGGCCGCGGCTTCGCGCAACGCCTGACCGAGTACGGAGTCCCGCTGCGCACCATCGATAAACTGTTCGTCACCCATCTTCATTCCGACCACATTCTCTCCATTCCCGACCTGCTCATGGTCGGTTTTTCGCAAGGGCGGAAAGGTCCTCTGCAAGTGTGGGGGCCGGCGGGCACCAAGAGCATGATGGATTTCATGATGAAGACCTTCGAGTTCGATCTTCGCGTTCGCTCCGAGTTCAATGCCCAACTGAGTAAAGACGGCATGCGCAGTTCCAGCACGGATATTCAGGAGGGAACGATTTACGAAGACAACGGCGTGAAGGTAACCGCGTTCTTGGTGGATCACGGGCCCATCAAGCCGGCATTCGGCTATCGGGTGGATTACGCGGGGCGTTCCGTAGTCATGTCCGGCGACACGCGTTTTTCCGAAAATCTGATCCGGCACTCCCAGGGAGTCGATGTGTTAATTCATGAAACCGAGCAGCTTCCACCACCCAATTCGAAACAGTCGGAACAGGAGCGCGCGCGGCAGGAGAAGGCCGTCCGGCAGCTGCATACATTGCCGGAGGAAACGTCCACGGTATTCAACCGTGCCATGCCGCGTCTGGCCGTCTATTCGCACGGCGGTAGTCCCGCGATTGTCGCGGAAGCGCGAAAAACCTACTCAGGTCCGCTGGAACTCGCCGAAGATTTGATGACGATCGAGATCGGCGAGAAAATTGAGATTCACCGCCCGAAGCGCTGAAGTACGCTACTTTCGAGCGAACCGGTAATTCCCCGACACGTGGCGGATGAACATGTCGGGCGGCTGGCCCGCTCCTTTGGCGACGAAGTCGACGCCGCCCTGGATGCCGATGAAGTTGGTATCGGATACGGCGCTCAAGCGCACCTTGCCGCGGCCGTCGAGATCGGCATGGAGCGCGCCATCCTCGACGCTGAACTCGACCACGCGAGCCGCCGTGCGCCAGTACTTCGGCTGCTCCACGTAAGTGCCCACGTAGCTCGCCAGGATTGCGGGCGGGACCTTCTTTTCGTTCTTCAGGTCGTCCGACGCCTTGCCCACGAAGTGCTCCAGCTTGCTGTTTTCCAGGCAAACATTTTCGATCAACTGCGTGTCCGGCGCCAGCAGCGACTCTATCTTCACCGTCCATGGCTTGGCGTAAATCGCCGCATCTTCGAACGTGATCTCGTTCATCAGATGCCCGAAATCCGGGCGGCGGATGCGCTCGCGCATTTTCAGCGCCTCGGTGTGCGGGTGCCCCTGCGTATCGAGCCAAGTCTGGTCGTTGAACCCGGCGCTATCGACGACGAGCGTGTCGCCTTCCCAGTGCCCCACCGAGTAGCCCATCCAGGCCGGCTGCGGATTTTTCTCCAGGGGGCGGCCATCCATGTAGATCTGACGGTAGATCAGGTCCTCCTCCAGAATCACGATCAGCGCCGGTGTCTGCACCAATTTCATATAGCGCTGCGCAACCGAGTACTCAGGGCCCACGGGCAGGCACTTAATGAACATATGGTCGCGGCCCAGGTTCTCCATGCGTTCCTTGACCAGCGCACGCGCCCAGGGTTGGATGTCCTCGGGCTTCAGGTCAGCGGCGACGTTGGCATCGTACTTGGCCGAGATGCGGTTCCATAGGCCAGTGAAGTCGGGCTTGCCGTCGGCTGTGCGCGGCACGGGGGCTTTCAGATCCACATTGCCGTCGGCCGTGCGCGGCATGCCGGGGTTTTTATAGTTGAGCCACTGAGCCGCCAGCGGCCGGGACAGCGCGGCGCACAGGATTGCGAGGACAGTGATGTTTCGCATAGGCATTAGTATATGACTGCGGTTTGCGCGATGCCAAGCCTGCCCTCGCCGCTTCCATGCGATATGCTTTCCCTATGAAACGCTACTTGGCTCTGCTCATGCTTCCGGCCGCGCTCTTCGGCCAGTCGAAGTCGCTGCTGATCGAGGACATGACCTGGACCGAAGTCCGCGACGCAATTGCCGCGGGCAAGACCTCGGCCATCTACTATGCCGCAAGTGTTGAGGAGAACGGACCCGGCGTGGCGCTGGGCAAGCACATCTTCATCGCGCACTACACGGCTCAGAGGATCGCCGAACAACTCGGCAACGCGCTGGTGTATCCCACCATGCCTTTCGCGCCGACTAACGACCCGGTGGTGAAGAGCGGCTTCATGGCATTCCCCGGCACCATCCACGTCTCCGAGCAAGCTTTCGGCCTCATCGCGCGCGATGTCGCCCTCAGCGCGATGGCCGCCGGCTTCAAGAACATCCTACTGATGAGCGATCACGGCGGCGGAGGCCAGGAGGCGTTGAAGCGCGTGGCGCTGGAACTCGACAGCACCTACAAGCCGAAGGGTATTCGCGTGCTCTATATTCCAGACCTGTACTTCAAAGAGAAAGAAGCGATGAAGAAGTACCTGCCCGAGCACGACCTCCCCATTGACAATCACGCGGGCACGGATGACACTTCCGAGGTGATGTTTGTCGATAAGGACCATAAGTGGATCCGCCCGGACAAGCTGATCGTCGACGACTTTAAGTTCGGAGTGCGCGGCGACCAGACCAAGGCCACGCCCGCCATGGGCGAAATCTTTATCAATTACAAGATCCAGTACGCGGTGGCGCAGATCAAGGAATTGCTGAAGTAGACGAAGTGCTAAATAAATAGCTCGATCGAGACCTTGAAGAAATCGGCGAGCTGCCTGGCGTGCGGCAGGCTAATGCCACGTTTCCCGTGAATCACGTCGGAGATGTATCCGCGCGAATTGAAAATGGGGAGCAGATCGGCCTGTTTCAAGCCCCGCTGTTCCATGAGATACGCCAGCATCTCCCGCGGACTCGGATTAGGCAGCGAATGATGCTTGCCCTCATAATCCTGGATCAGGCGCACCATGAGATCGAGGGCGGCGTCTTCTTCCGGGGTCCTGTGTTCGCCCTTGTCCATCAAATGTTCAACTTCGGCCAGCATCCGCTCATGCTCGGCACGCGTCGTGATGACTCGTGGCAAGGCTTTCGCCAATATGCGGGCGTACTTCTTGTTGTCGATGACTAATGCGCCCATTTCTTCCAGCCTCCTCTCGTGTATTCCTTGTGAGTAAGGAATTCTTTGACCATGAGCAGCTTGGCCCTATAATCCACCTTCACAATCAGCCGGTAGTAGTTGTGCCGGATGTTGAAAATCAAAATTGACTTGTACTGGTCGGCATCCGGAAAGTGCTGGCGAACGTCATGCAAATCCCGCCAAACCACATTCCGGGCGGTTCTGTTCCATCGCGACAATTCGTCCGCTGCGTCCGCGTGAAGAGCCGCAAACCTCTTGAGGGCCGCCGAGCTGATCACGTTCACGGCCCAATGATCGCATAATGCGAACAGGGACGCAATAGGCTCCGGTTCTCGATGGCCATCTCGTAGCGGCGGACGGGGTGAGTTGCCCTCACGCGGTCATCGATTGCGCACCGCACGCGCCGTTGAGACGCGGAACGGATTTGCTTCCCGATCGGCTACACTTGACTCCATCGCTCATGGGGCACTAACGATGGGCATTGCAAAGAGGAGGCACATTGACGCCAGTCCGTAGACGAGCGGTTAAGCGCCCGAAAACCGTGGCCGCCATCGTAAGTCTCGCTTGCGCTCTCACCGTTGGTGAAGTCCGCGCTCAGGTGCGTCCGGAAATCCATCCCGTGCGGACCGTGACACTGACCACGCAGCAGGTTCTACTCGGGGATCAGAACGGAAAGCCGGCGGTTATCGCCGGAGAGTTGCGCCTTCCGGCGAAGCCCGGCCGATTGCCGGCTGTCGTCCTGGTCCATGGTTCGGGAGGCATGAATACTGCCGTCGAACAGTGGGCGCGGGAGTTGAACGACATCGTCGTTGCCGCGTTTCTGCTCGACAGTTTCTCGGGGCGCGGGATCGTCAACACCATAGAAGATCAATCGCAACTGGACCACGCCGCGATGATTGTGGACGCCTACCGTGCCTTGGGAATGCTGGCCCAACACCCGCGGATCGACTCGAATCGGATCGCCGTAATGGGATTCTCCAAGGGTGGTGTCGCCGCGTTGTATTCGAGTAACGAGCGTTTCCGAAAGGCGTTCGCTCCTCCCAATGTTCAATTCGCCGCGCACATCGGACTCTATACGCCCTGCAATACAACATATCGCGATGACGGCAAGGTTACCGGCAAGCCGATCCGCCTCTTTCATGGGATCGCCGACGACTGGGTGCCGGTCGGCCCATGCCGCGAATACGTTCAGCGTCTGAAAAGCGCAGGCGTAGACATCGCTCTGGCCGAATTTCCTGGCGCTCATCACACGTACGACAACGCTTCCCGGAAAGGGGAGAGTGAGCCTCTGCTGTTCCCCCGCGCGACGAGTTCCCGCAACTGCAAACTCATCGAAGGCGAAAGTGGCGTGATCCTGAATCGCAAGACAGGCATGCCATACGACATTAATAAAGACCCTTGTATCGAGCGCGGGACGCATGTCGCCTACAACGAGCCTGCGGCGACGGCAACATTTAAGGCGGTGAGAGAGTTCTTAATCGCCACATTCCGGCTGACACCGTAAGTCGTCTGCTCAGGTTGATTCCGGATGCGCCGTGCGACCGGAAGCAGTATTTCAGTTTGATGGAGTATATTCTAGACGTAGAGGGACGCCTCAGATGGATATCCGCCAGGAAATCGCGAGTCGAGTCGATAAACTGCCGCCGGAAGGGCAGGAGCAGGTGTTGCGTTTCGTGACCTCCCTTGACATAGCCAACGTAAAGGGTGAAAACGGCGCGGCCCTGCGCCAGTTTGCGGGTACTCTCGATGCCGCATCCGCCAGGCAGATGATCCAATCGATCGAGGACGAGTGCGAGCGAGTGGATGCCAGCACCTGGTAGATTTCTTCTGGACACGAACATCGTCAGCGCCCTGTTGCAAGGAGACGACACCGTATGATCAAACCTGGAGCGGGCGCCGGAAGTCTTTCTCCCTGCAATTGCCATTGGCGAATTGTTTTTCGGAGCCGCTAAGTCGGGCCGGCCCTCGGAAAACACCAAAACAGTAGAACAGTTCGCGAGTGGCCGTGCGATTGTCTCATGCGATATCGAAGTTGCTCGCGAATACGGGCGGCTCAAGCGGCGTTTGCAGGAAAAGGGCCGGCCTCTGCCGGAGAACGACATCTGGATCGCGGCGAGCGCATTGCGCCACCAGATGACGTTGGTAACGCGTGACGCTCACTTTCGTGAAGTGGACGATCTCAGTATTGAAGATTGGGCTGTAAGGCGGTAATTCCGCTTGTGCCCGTTGTACGCGGCCTTCACCCGCGTGCATCGTCGCTCATATGAGTCCGAATCACCTGCGCCACTTCGATGGCCATTTCGTAGCGGCCGAAGGGAGCGCTGAGCTGCACGCCGGCGGTCATGGGTTGCGAGCGCTCCAGCATCTCACGTGCGATGGCCACGCCGGCGGCGCGGGCGGATTCGGCGTCCTGAGCGCCGCGCATCTGCTCCATGTACTCAGCCGGGACGGGCACGCGCAGTTCGTTCACCATGAACTCGGCGTTGCGGAAGCTGGTGAGCGGCCAGATGCCCGCGATGATGGGGAGCTTGTATTGCTCGGTGCGCTTGATGAACGCTTCGAGTAAATTCAGATCAAACACGGGCTGCGTAACGAAGTAGTCGGCGCCAGCTTCCACCTTCTTTTCGAGCCGGTGCAATTCCTCTTCAATGTGCACCGATCCGGGATTGGCTCCCGCGCCGATGAGCAGGGAAGTCTGCGAACCCATGGCGTTGCCGCCCAGATCCAGGCCGTGGTTCAAGTGGCTGGCGATGCGGATCAGGCCGATCGCGTCGACGTCGAACACCGCGCTGGCGTCCGGGTAAATCCCCATGCGCGGAGGATCGCCCGTAATGCAGATCAGGTTGCGGACCCCCGCGGCGTGCGCGCCCAATAATTCACTTTGGATGCCCAGGATGTTGCGGTCGCGGCAGCAGAAGTGCAGCACGGCTTCGATGCCCGCGTCCTTCTGAATCAACTGGCAGGTGACCTGCGCGCTCAGCCGGGCGCTGGCTCGCGGCCCATCGGGTACGTTGATGCAATCGATTCCGGCGGCCTTGCACAGCGCCGCGCCGGCAATTTCCTTGGAGGGGTCCACGCCGCGCGGCGGCAGGATCTCCACAAAAGACACGAAGCGTCCCGCGGCAAGTTTCGCGCCCAGCTCACTGCGCTTCTCCACAGGAATCGCCGGCAGCGATTTGGCTCGCTCGGTGGGCTCGGGAACGCTCACTACCGCCGCGTAGCGTCCCGGCAAAAACGCGCGCGCTTCGTTGCGGATTTCTTTGATGTGCGCGGGCGTGGTGCCGCAGCAGCCGCCGATAACTTTGGCTCCGGCTTCCAGGAAGCGGCGCGAATACTGCGCCATGTATTCCGGCGAGCACAGATACAAATTGCGCCCTTCCACCGTCACCGGCAAACCCGCGTTGGGCATGGCGCTGAGCGGCTTGCGGGTATGCAGCGCCATCACTTCGATGGCTTCCAGCAGCACGCGGGGCCCCGAGGAACAGTTCAACCCGATGACATCCACCGGCCATTGATCCAGCGCACGCGTGGCGATTTCGACCGACGTTCCGTCTTGCAGCGTCCCATCGTCTTCGATGGTAATTTGAGCGAGCAGGGGAAGCTCGCGCCCGGCGGCCTGGCGCACGGCCAGCACGGCTTCGCGCAGCTCGTCCAGATCGCGGAAAGTTTCCAGGATGATCGCGTCGACGCCGGCTTCGGCCAACGCTTCCGCCTGCTCGCGGAACAATTCGCGCGCTTCGGCGAAGCTCACGGGTCCCAACGGTTCCAAGCGGGCGCCAAGAGGCCCCATCGCACCGGCGACGAAAACCTGATCGCGCGCGGCTTCTTTCGCGATACGCACGCCGGCCTGGTTGATGGCCCGCAGCTTTTCGGCGAATCCGAAGGCGCCCAGGCGCTTACGATTGGCTCCGAAAGTGTTGGTTTCGATCAGCTCGGCGCCGGCGCGAATGTATTCCTGGTGTACGTCGCGCACCATGGAGGGCAGCGACAGATTCAGTTCGTCATAACACCGGTTCATGAACACGCCTTTGGAATACAAGGCGGTGCCCATCGCGCCATCGGCAACCACGATGCGGTCTTTCAGAGCCTGGCGCAGCTCGGCGCTGCGATTAGAAAGAACGGCCACTCCCATTTCTTTAACAATAGCGCGACCGTCAAGGCGGACGCATTGCATGAGCCGTTGGCCACTAGCCCGCGAACCCTATCAGCCAGTTAAGGCACGGCACCTGCAGTGGTCTGCCGCCCAGGGACTACTTTGAAGAGGCAACCGAGGCCTTCCAGAGCATCCAGATTCCCCCGCGCTACAAGGCTCCCGGACAGACAATCACGTTGAGTCCGGCCCAACTGCGGCAGGATTTTGCCCGTGCCAATCCAAGGCTTCCCGATGACAGTCTGGTGGTGCTGTGCAGCGGCAATGGGCGCTATCTACAGGAAGTGCGGGCGTGCCTCACGGAGGACCTGGCGGGGCGGCGGTGCAACAGGGAAGTACTGCGCGATTCCTGCAAGTCCGATCGGATCGTGATGCGCCCGGTACGCTGACCGCCCGGCGAAGAAGCTCATTCCTCTCCCTTGGCCGCGGCGGCGAGAGCCGCCGGAACACCCACCCAATAGGAAGGATATTGCAACGTAATGCCCAGCGCCTTGCGGATCGCCGAGCCATCCACGCGACGGTTATTCGCGAATCTTGGCGCTCGTCCCGCGTAGCCTGCATGCGTTCCCTCCACGGGAACGTTCAGCAGCTTCGCGCAGAACTCAGCGATTTCGCGCGATGTGCAAGGCTCTTCGTCAGCTACCGGATACGCGCCCGTGAGCATCGAAAGCAATGCCGCCTCGGCGTGGGCCGCGAGGTCATCCACGTGGATCCGGCTCACGTAGCGATCGCTCACGCTGTGCTCACCGCGCTGTATGGATTCCTGCACTCCGCGGCCAGGCCCGTAAATCGCGGCGGGCCGCAAGACGAGTGACGACCACGGGCCTTCCGCGATCGATTTTTCGGAATCCAGGCGGGCGCGCGCTGCTTCCGTGCTTGGATCCACCGCCGTATTTTCGTCCACCAGCGTGGCGCTGCCATACACCGCCGTCGAGGACAAGTAGACGATACGTGACGCGTATCCTCGCAGCGCGCTCAACATATTCGCCGGACCAGCGGGCGGGATCGAATACAGAACCAGCATTCCGGGCTGCAGGTGCTGGGGCAGTTCGGCTCCGCCCATTTCAGCAACATTGATGACGTTGCATCCCAGCTTCGCGAGCCGCCGCGGGTCGCGTGTTGTGGCTGTAACGTTGGCACCCTTGGCGAGGAAGCGCCGGGCCACACGCTGTCCGGTATAGCCGCAGCCGAGAATCAAGACCTCCGGCTTCGCGTTCATCTTCACGTTCATCTAGGAACTCTGCACCAACTCCAGGAACGCCTGCGCGGCATGACTGAGGGCCCGCCGTGCCGGATACACCAGGTGAATCTTGCGGTCCACGTTCATTTCTTTCACGCGCACTTCGTGTAGAATTCCTTGCGCGATCTCCTCGTTGACGCACATGCGCGGGAGGAACGCGACGCCTTCGTTGCGCTGCACCATCTTGCGGATCGCCTCGATGGTCGGCATTTCGAGGTCCATTCTGAGGGGAACCTTGTGGCGCTGAAATTCGCGCAGCACCACGGCTCGATACGGAGAAACTACGTTGTGCGCGATGAAGTTCTCCGTGCCCAACTCCATGATGGAGACGTCGCTGCGCGCGGCGAGTTTGTGCCCCGGTGAGACGACGAACGCCAGGTGATCGTGATAGATCACTTTGGAAACCAGCCGGTCGTCTTCCGGGTCGTACGTCAGGATTCCTAACTCGAGGTCACCATCAATGAGTTCGCTGGGAATCTTGCTTGACAGGCTGCGCCGCACCTGGACTTTGATGCGCGGGTAAGTGCCGCGGTAGCGCTCAATGTGGTCGAGCAAATACAAGGTGCACGACTCGTTGGCGCCGATGGTCAGGCGGCCGGCGGACTTGTCGCGCATCTCCGCGAGCGCATTTTCGAGCTCCCCTTGCAGGTTCTCAAACCGGCGGGCGTATTCCAGGACGATCTTGCCGGCGTCGGTAAGTAAGAGATCCTTGGCCGAACGGTCAATCAATTTCTCGCCCATTTCCGATTCTAACCGCTGTATGGACAATGAGATAGCGGGCTGCGTCCGGAGCAGACGCTCAGCCGCGCGGGAGAAACTTTTCTCGGAGGCAACCGTCAAAAATACACGAAGTGGATGCAGCTCCATTTGTAGTTATTATACAACCATCCAATATTATCAATTTGCTAAATTTGAAAGCTGGCTGGATAATCGAAGTTAAGAGGACTTATGGCTGACCGAGTATACATATTCGACACCACCCTTCGCGATGGAGAGCAATCCCCCGGCTGCAGCATGAACGTGCCGGAAAAGCTGAAGATGGCGGCGAAGCTGGTGGATCTGGGCGTGGATATTCTGGAAGCCGGGTTCCCGATCGCTTCGGATGGCGATTTCGAAGCGGTAGGCGCCGTGGCGCGCGAATTCCCGTGGGTGAATGTTGCCGCCTTGGCGCGTTCCAATAAGTTGGACGTCGAGCGCGCGGCGCAATCGCTCAAGAACGCCAAGCGCGCGCGCATTCACACGTTCATCGCCACCAGCGATATTCACCTCAAGTTCAAGCTGAAGAAGTCCCGGCAGCAGGTGTTAGAGGAAGCGGCCGCCGCGGTTACGCTCGCGCGCTCGTATGTGGATGACGTCGAATTCTCCGCTGAAGACGCCACCCGCACGGATTGGGATTATCTGGAAGAGGTATGCAAGGCCGTCGTAGCCGCCGGCGCGCGTACCGTGAATCTGCCGGACACGGTGGGCTTTTCGGTACCCGATGAATACGGCGCTTTGATTGGCCGCATGTCGAAAGCGCTGGGCAACACGGCGGTGGTCAGCGTTCACTGCCATGACGACCTGGGCCTGGCCGTTGCCAACTCCATCGCCGCCGTGCAAAATGGCGCGCGCCAGATCGAGTGCACCATCAACGGCATCGGCGAGCGCGCGGGCAACGCCGCGCTGGAAGAAATCGTGATGGCGTTCAAGACCCGCCCCGACCGCTTGCCGTTTGAGACCAAGATCGTCACCGAGCACTTGTATCCGGCCAGCCAGTTGCTGGCTTCGATCATCACCTTCGGACCGCAACCGAACAAGGCCATTGTCGGCGAGAACGCGTTCGCGCACGAGGCCGGCATCCATCAGGACGGCTACCTCAAAGAGCGGACCACCTATGAGATCATCGAACCTAAGAGCGTCGGTGTGCCGGAAAGCCGCCTGGTATTGGGCAAGCACAGCGGCCGCCACGCACTCGCCAAACGCTGTGAAGACCTGGGGTTCGCGCTGACCAAAGAGCAGCTCGAAGCCGTGTACCATCGCTTTACGACGCTGGCGGATCGCAAGAAAGGCCTTCGGAACGACGAAATTTCCGCGGTGGCGCGCGAGGTGGTCGAGGAAACCAAGTCGGCGCGCGCCAGCTAGACCAACTTCATAATGAACCTGAAAATCCTGATTCTTCCCGGTGACGGCATCGGCACCGAAGTGACCCGTGCGGCCGTGGACGTGCTCCATGCCGTAGCCAAGAAATTCGGCCACACTCTTGAACTGACCGAAGGACTACTGGGCGGCATCGCCATTCATAAGACCGGCACGCCTTTCCCGGATGACACGCGGACGAAGGCGCAAGGCGTTGACGCGATTCTGATGGGCGCGGTAGGCCTGCCCGAGTTCGACAGCGCGCCGCCGAGCCAGCGGCCGGAGAAGGGACTTCTGGAGCTGCGTTCTCTGCTGGATGTCTACGCTAATCTACGTCCGGTGCGCACGTATCCGGAATTGATCGAGTCCTCGCCGCTCAAGAATCACGTGATCAGCGGCACGGACATGATCATCGTACGCGAACTGACGGGTGGACTCTACTACAGTCAGCCACGTGGCATCGACGAAAACCGCGGCTTCAATACCATGGCTTACACGCGCGGCGAGGTTGAACGAGTCACGCACACCGCGTTCAAGCTGGCGCGGAACCGCCGCAAGAAGGTCACGAGCGTCGACAAGTCCAACGTCCTCGAGGTCTCCCAGTTCTGGCGCAAGGTGGTGATCGAAGTCGCCGCGCAGTATCCAGACATTCAACTGGAGCACGTGCTGGTGGATAATGCCGCCATGCAAATGGTGCTGCGCCCCACGCAGTTCGACGTGATGCTGACCGAAAATACGTTCGGCGATATTCTGAGCGACATCGGCGGCATCCTGGCCGGGTCCATTGGTATGCTGCCGTCGGCGTCTCTTGGCGCGGCCAACGCGGAGGGCGTCATCAAAGGATTGTACGAGCCCGTGCACGGTTCCGCTCCCGACATCGCAGGACAGAACAAGGCCAATCCGTTCGGAGCGATCGGCAGTGTGGCCGCGATGCTTGAATACACGTTCGGATTGATCAAGGAAGCCAATGCGGTCAACGACGCGGTGGGCAAGGTGCTGGCGTCCGGCCGCGTCACGGCGGATCTGAAACCCAAAGGAACTCCGGCCACCACCGACCAGGTCGGCAAGGCTGTGAGTGAGGCATTGTAAGTAAACCCCATGAGCAAACCCCGCACGATTGTCGAGAAGATCTGGGACAGCCACGTTGTCGCGCAACGCGAGGGCGCGCCCGCGCTGCTGTATATCGATCTGCACCTGTGTCATGAAGTCACCACGCCGCAGGCGTTCCAGACGCTACGCGAGCGCGGCTTGAAAGTCCGCCGACCGGATCTGACGGTCGCTACGATGGATCACTCGACTCCGACCACGCCGCGCCACCTGCCCATGCTGGATCAAGCCGGCGCGGCGCAGCTCAAGCAGATGGAGAAGAACTGCGCGGAGTTCGGCATTCCTCTCTACACGCTGGATAGCGACAAGCAGGGCATCGTGCACGTCATGGGTCCCGAGCAAGGCTTCACGCAGCCCGGCATGACCATCGTGTGCGGAGACAGCCACACCGCTACGCACGGAGCCTTCGGCGCGTTGGCCTTCGGCATCGGCACCAGTGAAGTAGGCCACGTTCTCGCCACGCAGTGCCTGTTGCAGAAGCCCTCCGGCACTTATGAGATTCGCGTGGATGGCAAGTTGCGGTCCGGCGTTACCGCCAAAGACATCATCCTGGCTGTGATTGCGAAGATCGGCATCGGCGGCGGCACCGGGTGCGTCTTTGAATTTACGGGATCGACGATCCGCGGACTGTCGATGGAAGAGCGGATGACCATCTGCAACATGTCGATTGAAGGCGGCGCACGCGCGGGCCTGGTTGCCCCCGATGATGTGACGTACGAATATCTGGCGGACAGGCCCCATGCACCCAAAGGCGCGGATTGGGACGCGGCACTGGAGCGCTGGAAGCAACTTTCCACCGACGCCGGCGCGGCCTACGCCAAACAGTTGGTTCTCGATGCGAGCTCGCTCGAGCCCATGGTTACCTTCGGCACTAATCCCGGCATGGGAATTCCGATCTCCGGCCTGATTCCCGATCCCGCGCAGGTATCCGATCCGCTGGAACGCTCCAATCTCGAAAAAGCCCTGAAATACATGGACCTCAAGCCGGGCGTGCCGCTGAAGGGCCACCCTATCGATGTGGTCTTCGTGGGGAGCTGCACCAACTCGCGCATTTCGGATTTGCGCGCGGCGGCAGCCGTGATCAAGGGCCGCAAGGTGAATCCGAAAGTGCGCATGCTCGTCGTGCCCGGGTCGCAGCAGGTGAAGATGCAGGCCGAGGCCGAAGGGCTCGACAAAATCTTCCGCGAAGCCGGTGCCGATTTCCGTGAAGCGGGCTGCTCGATGTGCCTGGCCATGAACGGGGACCAGTTAGAACCGGGTCAATACAGCGTGTCCACAAGTAACCGGAACTTCGAAGGCCGGCAGGGCAAAGGCGGGCGGACGTTGCTGGCCAGCCCGCAGACTGCCGCCGCCAGCGCCGTCGCCGGCGTGGTGACCGATGCGAGGAGCCTCTAGATGAAATTCGAAAACTTGGAAAGCAAGACGGTTGTGCTTCCGATCGACAACATCGATACCGATCAGATCATCCCCGCGCGGTTTCTCAAGACCACTTCGATGGAAGGCTTGGGCGGCAACTTGTTTCGCGACTGGCGCTACAATCCGGACGGTTCGCCGAATGCCGAATTTGTGCTCAACAAGCCCGCCGCGCAAGGCGCGCGGATCCTGATCGCGGGCGACAACTTCGGATGCGGCAGTTCGCGCGAGCACGCTCCGTGGGCGCTGGTGCAATACGGCTTCCGTGCCGTGGTCAGCACGTCCTTCGCCGACATTTTCAAGGGTAACTCACTGAAGAACGGACTCTTGCCAATCATCATTCCACCCGACATTCACGCCGAACTGCTGAAGTGGCCGGGCATTGTTCTGAAAGTGGATCTGGCAAATCAAAAGCTAATCTTGCCGGGCGGCAATGCCGTTGAGTTCCCCATCGATTCTTTCGCCAAGCAGTGCCTACTCGAAGGTGTCGATGAGCTGGGCTACGTGCTGAAGCAAGAGCCTGCCATCGCCACGTTCGAAGCCGCGCGCGTGGGTTCCATTAACACGCTGGCATAATTCGTTTCCACTGCAAACTGAGTCAGATGGCTGCGTGACGCTCGCCCCGTGAGCCGCTCTGTGCGCATCATCGGGGCATGAAGAAATACGTGCGCGAAATTCTGAACGACGTGCGGCTCGCTTCCGCGAATAAGGCAGCGAAACCTGTGGCCGTCAGCGCTAAGCCGGAGAGTCCTTCCCCAGCAAGACCGGACGCCGCGCGCCAGTGACGGACGGCAGATTGCCGGGTTGCTTCTTGGCAAACTGATACGCCAGTACGGCGAACGCGATGGCTTCCTTGGCGTCCGGATCGATGCCGTATTCCGCGCTCGACTGAAGGGTCGCGCCCTTGGGTAGCAACTCCGTCAGGCGCTGCATCAGCCATTTATTGTGCACGCCGCCACCGGAGGCAATCAGTTCCACGCCGGCTGGAACCGCCAGCGCAATCGACCGGGCCGTGAACTCAGTCGCCGTTGCGATCAGGTCTTCGAAGGAAACACCCGTCGCGATCAATCCGTTGACAAACTCGCGGCCAAAGCGCTCGCGGCCGGTGCTCTTGGGCGGATTCATCTTGAAATACGGATCGCCAAGCATGGCCGCGAGCAAGCGCTCATGCAGCTTCCCCTTGCGCGCGATGGCCCCATTGCGGTCGAATTGCTTCTGGCCATCGGTCCTCTGGCGCACCAGCTCGTCGATCGCCATGTTGCCGGGGCCTATGTCAAAGGCGATGACTTTTTCCGGCGCAACGCCGGGGGGAAGCAGCGTGATGTTCGCAATCCCTCCGATATTCAGCGCTGCCCGGTTCGCATCCTCGCGGGCGAACAGCAGGTAATCGGCCAACGGCACGAGCGGCGCGCCTTGGCCCCCGGCAGCCACATCGCGTTCCCGGAAGTTCGAAATCACGCGGATGCCCGTGCGCTCCGCGACGACCGCCGCCTCACCGATTTGCAGTGTGCTGCGTACGCGATGGCCCATGTATTCGACCGGCTGGCCTTCATGGAATATCGTCTGGCCGTGCATGCCGATCAGGTCGGGCGTGATCCGGCGCGAGGCCCGCTGAATCGCTTCGGCGTACAGCTCACCGAGCAGGAAATGCAGACGGGCGATGGTGGCCGTGTGCGTCATCGCGTTGGAGACTGCGAGTAGCGCTTCACGCACGGCCTTGGGGTAACGCGCCGATTCGAAAACGATCGGCACCACGCGCAGGCGGCCGCGCTGGCGGCGAATGTCCACGATCGCGACATCAATGCCGTCGAGCGAGGTGCCGCTCATGACGCCGGCAACGATCATGACAGCTCTCTTTGTAAATCCGCAAGAAGCTGCAGCGCCTCGATGGGGCGCAGTTGATCCAGTTGCAACGCTCGTATGCGGTTGGCGAGTTGTCCGTTTACGGGTTCGAATAGCTGGATCTGCAAAGGTCCTGGCGCCGCTCCGGTGAGTTCGCCAGTAACGGTGTGCTCGGCCGATTCGTGCATGGCCAGAATCTGCCGCGCCCGTTCGATTACGCTCATGGGCAGCGCGGCCAAGCGCGCGACTTCGATGCCGTAGCTCTTATCCGCCGCTCCCGGCTCCACGCGGCGCAGAAACAGAATCTGATCGCCGGATTCCTTCACCGACACGTGCAGATTGCGGACACCTTCCATCTGTCCGGCCAGTTCGGTTAATTCGTGATAGTGCGTGGCGAACAGCGTCTTGGCGCGGATATTGCGGTGGATGTGTTCGACCACGGCCCACGCTAACGCGAGGCCGTCATACGTAGACGTTCCGCGCCCGATTTCGTCGAGCACGATCAGGCTGTTGCTCGTGGCCGTATTGAGGATGACGGCAGTCTCGGTCATCTCCACCATGAAGGTGGAGCGGCCGCGCGCCAGATTGTCGGCCGCGCCAATGCGGGTGAAGACGCGGTCGACGATGGGCAGTAGCGCCGCTTCCGCCGGCACAAACGAGCCCACCTGCGCCAGGATGACTAATAGTGCGGCCTGTCTGAGATAAGTGGACTTGCCGCCCATGTTGGGTCCTGTGATGACGGAGATGAATTCGTTCTCCGGGTGGAAATAGATATCGTTGGCGATGAAGCGCTGCGCGTCTTTCTCCGTGAGCTTCTCGATGACTGGGTGCCGCCCAGCCATCACGCGCATCTCGCCGTCATCGGAAAAGCGCGGCCGTGCGTAGCGGTTCTCCGCGGCGACATCGGCGAGCGACACCGTGACATCGAGTTCCGCCACTGCCGACGCCGTGGCCTTGACACGGGCGGCGTGCGAACACGCGAGCGTGCGCAATTGTTCCACGATCTCGCGCTCGATGGTCAGGATCTTCTCTTCGGCTTCGAGGATCTTGCTTTCGAGCTCTTTTAACTCAGGTGTCGTAAAACGTTCCGCGTTCACCAAAGTCTGCTTGCGATCGTAATCGGCGGGCGCGAGATGCAGATTGGCCTTCGAAATCTCAATGTAATAACCGAAGACGTTGTTGAAGCGGACTTTCAAGGACGCGATGCCCGTGCGCGCGCGCTCGCGGATTTCGATCTGCGCCAGGTACGTCTTGCTATTGCGCGAAATATCACGCAGTTCGTCTAAACGCGGATCGAAGCCATCGCGAACCGCGCCGCCATCCGTCAGATTCACGGGAGGCTCATCGGCGAGAGCAGTGAGTAAGCCATCGCGCACCTCGGCGACCTCGTCCAAACGATTGTCGATGTCATGCAGCCGCGCGGCGCGCGTTTCCCTCAAGTGCTTCTTCAGCGATGGAATCACAGTGAGTGACCGCGCAAGTGCCGCCAAATCCCGCGGTCCCGCGCTGGCCAGGCTGATGCGGGCGAGCAGCCGCTCTAGATCCAAAATCGACGCCAGCTCTGTCGCGATTTCCGCACGCAGGATGGTTGCTGAATAGAGTTCCTGTACGGCATCCAAACGGGCTTCGATTTCGTCCTTCTCGATGGAAGGAGCGAGCACGCGGCGGCGCAGCAGGCGGCCGCCCATACCGGTGCGCGTGCGATCCAGAACATGGAGTAGCGTCGAATCCTTCGCTTCTCCGGCGAATAACGGCTCGACAAGCTCCAGGTTTCGCACCGTCGTTGCGTCTAGAACCAAAGCATCGGCGCGACTGTAATATTTCGGCGGCTCCAGATGATCCAGCGCGCTCCGCTGCGTTTCGCGCAGGTAGTGCAGAATCGCGGCGGCGGCTCCCACGGCCAGCGGCTTCGCCTCCAATCCGCAGCCATCCAGCGACAACAGATGGAACTGGTCGCACAAGCTACGGCCCGCGTAGTCGACTCCGAACACCCACGGCTCCACGTCGGTCTTGAGGCAGGGGAACTGCTGCGGGGATCCCGCGGGCGCCAGCACTTCGCGTACGCTCAGAGTTTCGAGCGCGGCCAACGCGTCGGGTAACTCCATTTCGGATGCCCGAAATTCGCCAGTCGTCACATCGACGAATGCAAGGCCGGTTCGTGTCCCGTCCGGCATTACCGCGCCCAGGAAATTGTTCTCATGCGAGCGCAGCAACGACGCGTTCATCGTGGTGCCGGGCGTGATGATGCGCGTGACCTCGCGCCGAACCAATTTGGTTGCCGCGGAGGGCGCTTCCATCTGCTCGCAGATGGCCACACGGTAACCCTTCTGCGTCAGTCGTGCGATGTAGTTTTCAGCGGAGTGATACGGCACGCCGCACATCGGAATGGGTTGGCCTTTTTCCTTGCTACGGGCCGTCAGCGTGATTTCGAGTTCGCGCGCCGCCGTCACCGCGTCCTCATAGAACAGCTCGTAAAAATCCCCCAGCCGGAACATCAGCAGCGTATTCGGGACTTGTTGTTTAATCCCGTGGTACTGCCGCATCAGCGGCGTCGAGGCATCCGCAGAGGACACTACGCGTAAATTCCCCGCAGCTTGATGGCGAAAGCGACGCGGTCCAGCGCCAGCATGTAGGCCGCCGTGCGATTATCCACGGCGTGCTTTTCGGCGTAGGCCACCACGTCGCGAAAGCTGTTGATCATGATTTCTTCCATGCGGTCATTGACCAACTGCTCATTCCAGAAGTAGCCCATGCGGTCCTGCACCCACTCGAAGTAGGACACGGTCACGCCGCCCGCGTTGGCCAGGATGTCGGGAATCACGAAGATGCCTTTGTCGCGCAGAATCGGGTCGGCCAGATGCGTCGAAGGCCCGTTAGCGCCCTCGCACAGAATCTTGCAGCGGAGCTTGTGCGCATTCTCGGATGTAATCACGTTCTCGCGCGCGGCCGGCATGAGTACGTCTGTGTCCAGATACAATCCTTCATCGCGGGAAAGGTCCTGGCCTTCGGGGAATTCAAGAATCGATCCGGTCTTCTTGCGATGCTCGGCCAGCGCGCGGATATCCAGGCCTTTTTCGTTGTAGACGGTCCCGTCGTATTCGACGATCGCGATGATCTTGAATCCGGCACGGGACATGAGACGCGCGGCCATACCGCCCACATTGCCGAATCCCTGGATGACCACTCGCGCACTGGCGCGCTCCAGCCCGAGCCGCTTCATGGCTTCTTGCGTGACCACCATGCAGCCGCGCCCGGTAGCCTCGGTGCGTCCGCGCGAACCGCCCAGGTCGATGGGCTTGCCGGTCACCACGGCGGTCTCCGTGTGCCCCGCGCGCATGGAATACGTGTCCATCAGCCAGGCCATGGTCTGCTCGTTGGTGTTGACGTCCGGCGCGGGCACGTCGATTTCCGGGCCGATGAATTCGTAGAGCTGCGCGGTGTAGCGGCGAGTCATGCGCTCCAATTCACCGGGCGAAAGCAGGTTAGGGTCGCAGATGATGCCGCCTTTGGCTCCGCCGAAAGGGAGATTGGTGACCGCGCACTTCCAGGTCATCCACGAAGCCAGCGCGCGGACTTCGTCGAGCGTCACGTCCGGCGCGTAGCGAATGCCGCCTTTGGCAGGACCGCGGGCGATGGAATGCTGCACGCGATAGCCCGTGAACACCTCAATGCGTCCGTCGTCCAGCATGACCGGAATATGCACGGTCAGTTCGCGCGAAGGCGAACGCAAGACTTTAAGGATGCCGTCGTCGAGCCCCAGCAATTTCGCAGCGTTATCCAGCCGCGCCTCGGCGGAAAGCAGCGGATTGAATTCGTCGGCCATGGGTGGTTTTTCGGCTGCTGCGATCATCGAGGACCTCCGCATACATTATGACGTGACGGCCCAGGCGCACGCAGACAGGAAGCGGCGCGGGCTTATCATGAAGGCATGGGACGCACCCTCATCGTGGTTGGGCTGATCCTGGCCGCCGTGGGCGTGGTGCTCACGCTGGGTGAAAAGTTTCCGACCCGACTGGGCCGCCTGCCCGGAGACATCACGATCCGCGGCAAGAACAGCGTGTTCTATTTTCCGATTGTGACCAGCCTGCTGTTGAGTATCGCGCTGAGCTTCGTATTGTGGTTGTTTGGCCGGCGGTAGCTGGCCAGCGCTTACCGAAGAAGCCCCAGGCGATCCAGCGGCCAATACACAAACGAGGCTTTGCCGTAGATGTAGCGGCGCGGCACGGTGCCCCACATGCGGCTGTCATTGGAAGAACTGCGGTGATCGCCCAGCACGAAATATTCGCCCGGCGGCACGGCCTTAAGGGGCGTTGAAACGTGGTCGCGGTAATCGCCTGGAACATACGGCTCGTCTATGGCCACGTCATTGACGAAAACCTGCCCGTCCTTGACCAGGACTTTATCGCCCGGAACGCCGATGATCCGCTTGATGAATGACTTTGACGGATCGCCCGGATACCAGAACACCACGGTATCCCCGTGCTGGATATCTGAAATGCCAAACCGGTAGGCGAACTTATTGATAAAGATGCGTTCCTGATCGATCAGCCCCGGCATCATACTGGTGCCTTCCACGCGCACCGGCTGATACAGGAACAGGATCACCACGGCCGCGATCAGCACGCTGACCATCAGGTCGCGCAGCCATGAAATAGTGGCCGCGGAGGAAGCCGGCGGGTGTGCACGCGATTCGACCTGCTCAGCGGCGGGCTCGGAAGACGGTGCGGGCGTGACCGGTTCGTCCATGTGTCAATTATAGATGACGCGCCGGGGGCGGACTCGTTTCGCGTTAATTGCGGCCGCCTACCTGGTCAGCCTTGCCGTCTGCGCCTTGGCATTGTCGGAATTGCCCCAGGCAATCCACGTTTCCTTGCCCAACTGCAGCAGCCGCGGATGACCCAGCCCTTGCTTGGATCCCTGCGCGACCTGCAGCACCGGCCCCGCCACGCCCGCCGACGTCACATAGCGCGCCAGCAACCCGGTCGTGTCTTTCCCTTGCTCCAGCCAGGACACGATCGCGCCGCCTTCGTCATCCAGAGTCACGGAGGCGTAGCCGAAGGAGTGTCCCGTGCTCACCAACACAGGTTTGCCGAACGTTGCGCCGCCGTCGGTGGAAAAGGCGAGTTGCGTCTTGTACTGGTTCCCCGCGCCGGTGTACCAGGCCACCGCCACGCGATCGCCTTTCGCGGCGGCCGAGGCGGCATTGGTCGGACATGCGTTGATCTTCCAGTTGTCCGTGCCGACCACTTTCGCGGGCGTCCACTTGCCGCCCTCGAACCGTTTGACCGTAATGTCGCGGATATCCTGCGCGTTGTGGCCGCGATAGGCCACCAGCAGACCCTTCGCGGTTCTCACCACGGAAGTCGGGCAGCAGGTGCAGACGTCGGTATCCAGATTCTCTTCCCGAACGACCGCGCCCGCCGCGTTCACCACGGTACGCTTCAGAACCGACGGTTCGTCTTCGCCTTTGAGCGCTTCCAGCCAGATCAGCGAAACTTCCTGCTCGCCGCTGGCGGTCATCGACGCCAAGCCGTGCAGGTTCTGGCTGCGGTCCTTGTGCGCCATGACCGGCGCGCTCCAGCGCGTGCCGTCTTTGGAGGAGGAAACGTACGCGAACTCGGCTTCCGAATCGGGTGGCATCTCGACCCAATGCGCCACCAGAGTGCCGTCTTTGAGGGAGACGACCCCGGGCGCTTCCGCCGGATGCCGGAAGAGCTGGCGTTTGGTGGCAATGGTGCGCGGCGGCGACCACTGCGCTCCGTTGCGGATCACGTAGCGGAGCGTGGAGGACTCGTCCTCGGCAACCTCTACCCAACTCATCAGTAGCTTGCCATCGGCGGTGAGTGACCAGTTCGCCTGCGTGCTGCCCTGCGGGGCCGGATTCGCTGCCGCTTCCGATTTCAGCGCCTGCCCGTGCGAGAACGCCGCCAAAAATATCCCCAACAGAAGGCCGCTGCCAGATCTGGAAAGCATCATACCTTGACTCCTATGATCACTGTCATCACCGAGTCTATTGTTCCATAAACAGGCGGAAGGGCAAAGCGAGTAGGCTGGGCGAAAAATACGATGGCAGAGCTAGCAGGAGGAATGGCGGTGAGGGTGGGATTCGAACCCACGGAACCCGCAAAGGTTCAACGGTTTTCGAGACCGCCCGATTCAACCGCTCTCGCACCTCACCGTCTCTTTAATTTACCATTTTTGAATTAGTTGCAAGAACTATCACGACGCTGTTCTTCTTGGCGGAATAAGGTGTGGCTAGTTTTTCACGATACGCTTATGCGATCCTTCCGCGCCTGGATCATCCCGTAGTACTTGCACGAGGCTAACGGAGAACGTTCCTAGATCGCTGGTAAAGTTGACCGTCTTGACGGCGTTGCTCCGGCAGATGTGTAACGCGTAGTCGCTTCCGTGCACAACCGAGGGCATCGAAAGCACGACTCCCGGCAGAAGGATCGACTTCAGATTCCCTCCAACCATATTGACTACCTCGCCAAGGGCATCCCGGACGTCTTCATCATTGTGGGCCGGTTGCGACTCCGGCATCAGCGCCCGGGTGAACGCCGCGGCCTGCCGCGCACCGCATTGCAATAGCAGCGCACCGTGCCACTCACCCGCAAATTGCACCGCGGCGGTGAGTGAATCAGCGCCGGCATCCTCGGATTCGGTAAGCGGATAAGCGTCCGTACCTAACATCGCGCGGAAGACGTCATCCACGATTCTGGATAGGTCGATTTGATATGCATCAATCTCAAAAGCAAGTGGCATACGTGTCCTTCGTCTAGGGAGCCTGATAGAAAATAGTGCGGCCGGCCGGCACGCGCTTGAATTGATCGTCGAGATTCAACGTGCTCTCCGCGCCGCCCAGGATGAGATGGCCTCCGGGGAACAGCGCGCCGCGCAACTCGCGCAGGATCTGCTTCTTGGTTTCCACGTCGAAATAGATCAGCACATTGCGGCAAAAGATGACATCAAACGGGCCTTTCGTTCGCATGCTCTTGCGAAGGTCGAAGTTTTCGAAGCGTACAGTGCGCCGCACCTGATCTTTGAGTTGCCAGTCCATGCCCCGCTTCTCGAAGTATTTGACCAGATAGCTGGCGGGCAATCCGCGGTTGACTTCGATCTGCATGTACTTCGCTTCGCGGGCCCTGTCGAGGATCTGATCGGAAAGGTCGGTACCAAGTATTTGAATATTCCAGTCACCAAGCCCCATCTCCAGCAGAAGCATCGCCAGGCTATAAGCCTCCTGTCCGGAGGAAGCCGCCGCGGACCAGAATGTCAGCTTCTTGGCCGCTCTTCGCAACTCCAGAAGCGGGGGGAGAATCTCGGTCTTTAATGCGTCAAACGGAGCCGCGTCCCGGAAGAACAGCGTTTCATGCGTGGTCATCGCCTCCACCACTTTTTTATGCAGAGGTGGATTGCCCGCATTCTTCAGAGCCGAGCATAGGGCGTCCAGCGACGCCAGACTCGACTGCTGCGCGACGGGCAACAGCCGCGCCTGCAGCAGGTAGTGCTTGTCGTCATCCAGAACGATGCCCGATTCTTTGTATATATATTCCTTAAGGAATTGGTAGTTGTCTGGACGAATGAGCGTTGCGGTTGTGCTTTCTGACATGGCAGCTCTACTTTCGGGCGAACTTCCCGGCGAGCGCCGGAGAGTGCGTTCTCCTCAAAATCTCTGGTACAACTTCGCTTAACGGAACCACGGAACCACGGCGTCCGCGAGCCCGGCATTGGCGACCACGCCCGGCATTCCCCAAACCACGCTGGACGCCTCATCTTGCGCAATCACGTAGGCTCCGTGGGCCTTCAACACTTCGGCTCCCCGTAACCCGTCGCAACCCATACCCGTCAAGACAGCGGCGATTGCCGCCGCGCCGTAGGTTTCCTCCACCGAACGGAAAAGCACATCCACCGCGGGCCGGCAGGAATTTTCGGGCGGTTCCTGATCCAGCTTGACGATCACTTTCAGCCCCTTCTTGCAAACCCGCATATGGTAGTTCCCGGGAGCGATGAGGATCTTGCCCGGCTCGACGAGGGCGCCTTCGGCGGCCTCTTCCACTTTCAACTTGGTGTTGGCCTGGAGCCGCTCCGCCAGCAGACGTGTGAACATCGGCGGCATATGTTGCACGATCAGGATGGGCAGCGGAAAGTCGGCGGGAATGGTCGGGATTATCGCTCCCAACGCCGTCGGCCCCCCGGTAGAGATGCCCATGCACACGACTTCGGGTGGAACATGCGCGCGGTATAAAGATGCCTGGGGCGGTACTTTGGTCACCGGCTTCGCGGTGGCTAACGGGGCGCCGGGAGGAGGAGCGGCAGTCTCTCCCTCCATCAGAAAGAACTGTTTGATTCTCGGAATCAGATCGCCGCGCAGACTGGCCATTGACCGGTCCAGCGAGCCTTCATTGGAGGCTTTGGTCACATAGTCGTCCGCGCCCAGGGACAACGCCTCCATCGTTGCCGATGCTCCGCGCTCGGTCAGTGTGCTGAACATGATGACGCGCACGTCCTTATAGGACTTACGCAGTTCTCTCAACATCTCGAGCCCGTTCATCTCGGGCATCTCGATATCCAGAGTGATCACGTCGGGATTGAGCTGCGGAATCCGCGCCAGGCCGATGGAGCCGTTGGGCGCGCTTCCGACAATTTCAAGCGATGGATCTTCCTGGAGGGCATGAGTGACCAGGCGGCGGATGACCACCGAATCGTCGACGATCAGAACCCGGATCCGGCCACCCTTGCGGATGGTGCGTTTGGAGAATACACCCATGGAGGCGGCCTTATTGAATCGCGCCCATCAGACGCAGCTTGTCGG
Organism: Candidatus Sulfopaludibacter sp. SbA3; assembly: GCA_945861625.1. Lineage (GTDB taxonomy): Bacteria > Acidobacteriota > Terriglobia > Bryobacterales > Bryobacteraceae > Palsa-187. The sequence continues at coordinate 29,443 of CAMAVI010000013.1, read as the reverse complement.
CGATGATCTCTTTGGTAAAGGGTTTCATCACGTATTCGTTGGCGCCGGCCGCCAGCGCGGTCATCATTTGATCCATTTCCGTCTCCGTGGTCACCATCATCAGCGGAACCGCGGAAAACCGGTCGTCCGAGCGGATATGCTTGACGAATTCCAAGCCATTCATCTCGGGCATGTTCCAGTCGACGAGCATTACAGAGATGCTCCCGTGTTCCCGCTCCGCCACGGCGAGCGCTTCCTTGCCGTTGGCTGCTTGGCACACCTCGTATCCCAGTTCGCCTAGCGTCTTCGCCAGAATCATGCGAATGGTGCGCGAATCGTCAATGATCATTGCTTTGGACACACTGTATCCCCCATCCATTTCTTGAACTACACACGGCTGCCAGCCAGGATCTCTCCCCAATGCCCGCGCCCGCTGATAATTGCTCGCCCGCGAATCTCCGGCGAAACCGGCCAGCAGTCCGCGCCGGTTTATGGGGTGCTGAAAATGGCTCGGGCGGGGCGCACACCAGCACCCCGCCCAGGTTGCCCTATTGCGTGGCGAGTACCTGGAGTTGGCTGGCCAACTCGCTCAGCGCCAGCGCAGCTTTCTGGGTATCGGTTGCGCCCTGCGTGGTCTCGCGAGCCGCTTGTGCGACGCCGGAGATGTTCTTGGCGATATCCCCGGTCCCCTTAGCGGCTTCGGTCACATTGCGGCCGATCTCGTTGGTGGTGACCGTCTGCTCCTCCACGGCCGAGGCGATGTTGTTGGAGATGTCGTTGATCTGATTGATGACGCTTGAGATCTCTCCAATCGCCTGCACCGCTCCCTTGGTGTCGCTCTGGATCGCTTCGATTTTCTGGCCGATTTCTTCGGTGGCTTTCGCCGTTTGCTTGGCCAGTTCCTTCACTTCGTTGGCGACCACGGCGAAACCCTTGCCGGCTTCTCCGGCGCGCGCGGCCTCGATGGTCGCGTTCAAGGCCAGGAGATTGGTCTGCTGCGCGATGGAAGTGATGACCTTGATCACCTTGCCGATTTCGGTGCTCGATTCGCCCAACTTCGCAATCGTCTGGTTGGTGGTCTCGGCCACCGACACTGCATTCTTGGCTACGCGCGCGGCCTCGTTGGCGCTCTTCGAGATCTCGCGGATGGAGGCCTGCATCTCTTCCGAGCCCGTCGCAACGACGCCGACGTTCTTGGAAACCTGCTCGCTGGCGGCGGATACGACATTGGCCTGCGTGGCCGTTTCCTCCGCGTTGCCGGCCATCTGCTGGCTGATGGCGGTCAGCTCCTCGGCGGAAGACGCCAGGGCCGCCGCATTCTGCCCGATTTGCGCTTGCACCTCCTTGCGCCTGGTAATATCGGTGGCGTACTTCACCACCTTGAACGGTTTGCCGTTCATATCCGGGATTGGGTTGTAGGAGGCCTGAATCCACACTTCCTTGCCGCCTTTGCCGATGCGTTTGTATTCGGCCGCGTCGTATTCGCCGCGGTTCAGCTTGGCCCAAAAGTCCTTGTATTCCGCGCTGCGCGCGTAGGCGGGCTCCGCGAACATGCTGTGATGCTTGCCCCGGATCTCCTCCAGCCGGTAGCCCAACGTGTTCAGGAAATTGTCGTTAGCGGTGACAATCGTTCCGTCCATGTTGAACTCGATTACGGCCTGCGCCTTGGAAATCGCCGCGAGCTGGCCGGCGGAGTCGGCGCTCTGCAACTTCTGCGCGGTAATATCGGTGGCGTACTTCACCACCTTGAAGGGTTTGCCGTTCATATCCAGGATCGGGTTGTAAGAGGCCTGGATCCACACTTCCTTGCCGCCTTTGCCGAAGCGCTTGTATTCGCCGGCGTCGTATTCGCCGCGATTCAGTTTGACCCAGAATTCCTTGTACTCGGAGCTGCGCGCGTACACCGCATCGGCGAACATGCTGTGGTGCTTGCCCTGGACCTCCTCCAACCGGTAGCCCAGCGTGTTCAGGAAATTGTCGTTGGCCGTGATAATTGTCCCGTCCATGTTGAACTCGATCACCGCCTGCGACTTGCCAATGGCAGTCAACTGACCGGCATAATCGGCGTTCTTCAGTTTCTGCGCGGTAACGTCGGTGGCGTACTTCACCACCTTGAAGGGTTTGCCGTTCATGTCGAGAATCGGGTTATACGAGGCCTGAATCCACACTTCCTTGCCGCCTTTGCCGAAGCGCTTGTATTCGGCCGCCTCGTACTCGCCGCGGTTCAGCTTGGCCCAGAATTCCTTGTATTCCGCGCTGCGCGCGTACACCGCATCCGCGAACATGCTGTGGTGCTTGCCCTGAATCTCCTCCAACCGGTAGCCCACCGTGTTCAGAAAATTGTCGTTGGCGGTGACAATCGTCCCGTCCATGTTGAACTCGATCACCGCTTGCGCCTTGGAGATCGCCGCGAGCTGGCCGGCGTAGTCGGCGTTGGTCGCTTCCAGGCTCTTCATCAAATCGGTGTCGGCCTCCAGTACAGCCGAGCCACCTGAGGTACTTCTTCCTTTATTGGTCATGGTATTCTCCTTTGGATTTCTTTGCATTTGCGATCTCGGCGGCACGTGGGCCCGCCGTTGAAACAATTTCTCCCCTGGTTTCCTAGCCCCTGCCTAACCAGGGCCGGTACGGACGCCTGTTCGAGGCCAAACGCCGGCGGCCAAGCGCATCCCAACTAAAGGAGAAGCAGCGTGAAACATGGTTGTCCTTTAGTTAATCGAGTGCGTCTGCAGCACCCGTTCGGAATCCAATACCAGCAGAAGACGTCCGTCCAGTTTGTAAACACCCTCAATCAATGCGCGTTGTTTTTTGGGCATGTTATCCGGCGGCGGTTCGTAGCTGTCCGCGTGCACTTCCAGCACATCGCCGATTTCGTCCACCAAGAGACTTACGGCGCCTTCGTCGGAGCGAACCACCATGTTCATGGGCGTTTCGCCATCGGCGCGTTTGGGCAGGCCGAGCCGCCGCCGCATATCCACCGCGGTGACGATCTGGCCGCGCAGGTTGATTAGGCCCTCGATGACATCCGGCGCGAGCGGCACGCTAGTCATCTCCAGGTAACGCAACACTTCCTGCACCTTTAATACTTCGATGCCGAAAAACAGATCGGCTACGTAAAACGTGGAAAACTGCTTGGTCTGGGTCTCCACGTTATCCCGGCCCGCGGCCGGGTCATGCATCGTTTCGGTCATTTCCTGCCTCCTGCCAGCTCCGCCGGGCGTGTAGCCTCCGGCTGGTCCTGAAGCGCGGCCGAGAGTTGTTCGAGCGAGTCGAGCAGACTGGCGCGGTCGAAGCGCTCCACGCACGCGCTAAAGTGCGCCGAATTCTGGGCCACCATCTCCTCGCGGGAGTCACACAGGGCGACCACCGGGATGTGCGCCAAGCCGGGACGCTTGCGCATCTGTTCCACCAGCTTCTCGGCGCCGCCCGCCGACAGATTGCGGGAGGTGACGACGGCCGCGATCTCGTTCCGGTCGAGCTTTTCGAGAGCGTCCGGTTGGTCCACTGCTTCCAGAACCGGATGGCCCGCTAATTCCAGGTAATTGCGAACCAATCCCCGGGAGAAGGACCTGCTGTCCGCAACCAAAACAGTGCCGCGATTCTTCGGGCTCCCCGCGCCTTGCGCGGTCCAGCTTTCGTCGGCGGTCCGCAGCACGGCGGGAAGATCCAGGAAATCCGTCACCTTGCCACCGATGACGGCGGAGCCGGAGAGCCCCTGGCTGTCGCCCTTCTTCCCGACTTTGATGCTCTCGTCGTGAATATCGATGATCTGATCCACCACCAGGCCGGCCATGTGGTCGCCATCGGAGAAGACGATGACCTGAGCCGGATCGGCCATGGCTGCCGAAGCGTCGCCGGGCACACCCAACACCGAAGATAGGCGTGTGAGCTGCAAGATTCTCTCGCGATACTGCACCACCAGTTTTCCACCCGCGTGTTCGATACGGCTGGCCGGGAATTCCTCGAGACGGGCCACCAGCGACAGGGGCACCGCCATGCGCTCGAAAGAGCCGGCGCGGAACAACAGGAACGTCTGGCGCTCCTCGCGCGATGCCTCGTTTTTGGCCGCTTCGCCGCGCAACTGATCCCGCGATTCGGAAAGTACTCCGGACAACTGGCCAATTCCAGTAATGTCGAGAATCAGCGACACTTTGCCGTCGCCCATAATGGTGGCTCCCGCGTAGGAGGTCAGCCCCTTCAACTGCTTGCCCAACGGCTTCACGACGATTTCCTGCGTGTCGTTAATGGCGTCCACAACCAGACCAAACTGGCGGTCCTCGGCCTGTAGAACGACGATGTTCAAAACCTCGGAATCGCTACTCGTGGCAGGCAGAGCCAGAACTTCATTCAGATAGGCAATCGGCAACAAGCTGCCGCGCCGCCGGTACACGGGCGTGCCATGAATCCGTTCGATCTGCTTTTTACCGGCCTCGCCTTCGAGCCGGAGAAGCTCGAGGAGGCTGACCTGCGGAATGATGAACCGCTCGCCGCCACTGTTGATGACCAGGCCGGGGATAATGGCGAGCGTGAGAGGGATCTTGATCTTGACCGTCGTTCCCTCGCCCGTTTTGCTGGCGAGATCCACAACGCCGCCGATCTTTTCGATATTGGTCTTGACGACGTCCATGCCGACGCCGCGGCCCGAGATGCTGGTGACCTTCTCCGCCGTCGAGAATCCCGGGCGGAACACGAGGTTGACGGCCTCGCGCTCGGTCAACGCCTCGGCCTGCTCCGGCCGCAGGAGCCCTTTTTCGACAGCCTTCTGCTTGACCTTGGCCGCGTTGATGCCGCCGCCGTCGTCGATGATCTCGATATTGACTTGTCCGCCTTCGTGGTAGGCGCGCAGCAGAAGACGACCTTGGGCCGGCTTCCCGCGCTTCACACGTACGTCCGGCGTTTCGATTCCGTGATCGCAACAGTTGCGCACGATGTGCGTGAGCGGATCCTTGATGGCCTCGATGATGCTCTTGTCGAGCTCGGTCTCGGCGCCATCCATTTCGATTTGAATCTGCTTGCCGCAGGACGCCGCCAGATCGCGGACCACGCGCGGAAGCTTGTTCCACACCACGCCAATCGGTTGCATCCGCGTCTTCATCACGCCTTCCTGCAACTGGGTCGTGATCAGATTCAGCCGTTGGGCCGTGCCGTTTAGCGCCGCGTCTTCCTGGCGGGAGTTGAATTGGAGAACCTGATTGCGGGCGAGCACCAACTCCCCCACCAGATTCATCAGCTTGTCGAGTAACCCAACGTCCACGCGGATCGTGGCGTCGGCGATCGCGCTTCCTTTGGCTCCCACTTTCTCAGCCTCGGCGGGAACATTCGCCATGGCCGGATGATCGGGATTTTGCTCTTCCGCGGGTTGGGAGGAACGAGCCACGGCGGAAGCTCCTTCGACGGCCGGCGGCAGCGGAGTCTGCGGAGCAACCACGGCGGGCGCCGGATCTGTTGCGGTTTCCGTGGTGCGCGTGACAACCGGCCCACTCGCGGCCGCGGGGGTCGTGCCGTTGCAGGCGATCGTCAACCGGCGGCGCAAATCGTCGTACGTATCTCCGCTTTCCTTGCCGGCCGCTTCAATACTGACAAGCTCACGCTTGATAACGTCGGTCGTTTCCAGAATGAGCGAAGTTAGCTCAGGCGTCAGATTCCGTTCGCCATTCCGTAATTGGGAAAGCATGTTCTCCGCGATGTGTGTTACGCCCTCCAAGTTGGAAAACGCCAGAAAACCGCAGGTACCTTTGATCGTGTGGACCGTGCGGAAAATGCTGGCCAACAGTGCCGGATCGTCGGGGCGTTGTTCCAGCTCCACAATCTCTAGCTCCAGGCGTGACAGATTTTCCGTGCTTTCGATGAGAAATTCTTTTATGATGTCGTCGTCTTCCACTGAATGCCTCTGGCTTTCTGTTCGCTGACTCCACGCCACTCTGCCGGTTCTAGTTTGGTCTTACCCTAACCGGGCTACCCATCAGTCCCCGCATGCCTCGGCCTGGCGCTGGCGAAACGTTCGACCTCATGAATCCTACCGGCACGCGTGTTTTATCGACAGATAGACAGCATGCAACTACCAGGATTTTGCCGGGAAGGAAGGAACAGGGTGTATTGCGCGCAATCGCCCTGGGCGCGGATGGGCCATTATTGGTGATAGGTGTAACTGTCGGGTTGTCGCTGCCTGGTCCAGCCCGATATCATGGCTCTTGCTTCCTAGACCGCATCGTGAGGTGATCATGCGCCGCTTGTTGCCCATTGTTATTGTTTGCATTTCCGCCGCCGCGGTCCGCGCGCAAACAGCGGCGCCGAGGGTGACCCTATACGAGGGCGCCCGCCTCATCACGGGTGACGGCGCCGCGCCGATCGAGAACTCGGCGTTCCTCGTCGAAGGCAACCTTTTTACGCGCGTGGGTCGCAAAGGGGAACTGCAAGCCCCGGCGGGCGCGGCACGTGTGGATCTCACTGGTAAGACCGTGATCCCGGCTCTCATCGACGCTCATTCGCACATCGGCTACATGCGCAATATGACCAGCGGCGCGCAGAATTACACGCGCGACAACATCCTGGATCACATGCGCCGCTTTGCGTATTTCGGAGTGGCCGCCAGCCAGGCCATGGGCACGGACTTCGGCGAGTTGCCCTACCAGATTCGCGAAGAAACACTGACGGGCAAGCATCCCAATGCCGCGCGGTTCCTGACCGCGGGCCGAGGTTTAGCCCCCCTGATCGAAATCACGCCGGACAACATGCGGCACGACGCGTTCGTTGTTACCACGGAGGCCGGCGCTCGCGCGAATGTGCAGGAATTGGCCACGCGCAAGTTGCGCTTCATCAAGACCTGGGTGGATACGCGCGGCGGCGCCATCAAACCGCTGAGTCCGGAACTTTACCGGGCCATCATTGACGAAGCGCACAAGAACAACCTGCGCGTGGCGGTGCATGCCACCGATCCGCCGGAGGCCAAAGGGCTGCTGCGCGCGGGCATCGACGTGTTCGCGCACATGATCAGCGATGTGGACGACGAAATGGTCGAGCTCTTCAAGCAGCATCCCAACACAGTCGTGCTGTCGGTGCTGGGCACGCCGCGCCGGCCCATTTACATCCCCTGGATCAATCCGCCGCATCCGCTGATCGCCGAGACGGTGCTGCCCGAACAGATCGCTCGCGTGCAAAGCCGCTTCCCCATCAAAGATCCCAAGCAAATCGCTAAGGTCACTGAGGATTGGGAGAAGCTGAAGCGCGGTGTGGCGAAACTGCGCGCGGCGGGCGTCAAGATTGGTCTCGGCACCGATGGCGGCGGGCAATCGGGCGACCAGTTCCTGGGCTGGACGGCGCACACCGAGCTTGAACACATGGTCGCCGCGGGCTTCACTCCCGCGGAAGCGCTGGTGGCGGCCACGCGCACGACGGCGGAGATCATGGGGCTGGATGACCTGGGCACGGTAGCGGCGGGGAAGAGCGCCGATTTCGTTGTGCTCGACGCCAATCCGCTGGACGACATTACCAACACGCGGAAGATTTCGCAGGTGTGCCTGCGCGGCTTCATGATCGAGCGGGCCAGGCTCCACACCGTGTTCACGAACGGCGCTGCGTACCGCTAGCAGGCTGCGTCACGTTCTCATGCGCGCAAAGAAGTAAAGGCCCGCGAGCGAGAAGATCGCGTTGGGCGACCACGCGGCTATCTGTACCGGCAACTGGCTCAGATTTCCGAACTGTTCAAACACCTGACCCACCGACCAGTACACGATGGCGATGCCCAGGCTAATGCCCACGCCCGCCATGGCGCCACGATTGCCCGCCAGAAACGCGAAGGGGATGGAAACCATGGCCATGATGACTGCAAAAAGAGGCACGGAAAACTTCTTCTGCAGTTGGACCTGCAGCGGGATTGTGTCGAAACCGCTCTGTTGCAGTTCGCCGATATAAGCGCCGAGTTCCCGGAAATTCATCTGCCGCGATTGCTTCACTTCTTTGATGAAGTAGTCCGGCGGTTCATCGATCTCCGGGTACGTGCGGGCGCTACCCGCGAAATCATCGAAGTGGGTGACGTTGTTGCCGTTCATGTCGCGGCTCCAGCCGTTCTGAAAGACCCACTCGTTCAGGCTCGGCTCCCAACGGGCCCGTTCCGCGGAGATGTGGCGTTTCAGACGGAAACGCGCCGGGTCGATTTCATAGACGTTGACGCCCAGCATCACGCGCTCGCTTTGATCGAAGTACTTGTAATAGAACATGCGGTCGTGAAGACCGGAGATCCAGCGCCGGTCGGGCCGCAGGAACGTCTGCGCGGGACGGCCCTTGATCTCGGCGCGAATCGCATCCTGACGGCGGTCGGCTTCCGGCACCCAATAGTGATCGAAGGCGAACAGAGCGCCGCTCAGGAACACGCCGGCCATCAGCACCGGCGCGGCCAGCCGGTACACGCTCACGCCGCAGGCCTTCAGCGCGGTTACTTCGTTGTGTTTGGAGAGAACGCCGAAGGCGACCAGAACCGCGGTGAGGACTCCGAACGGCGCCAGTTCGTAAATCAATCTGGGTGTCAGGAACAAATGGTACGTCAACACACGGGCCATCGGAATGCGGTTGCGGATGATGTCGCTTAACAGTTCAAAGAACGTGAACACTTGGAACATCAGCACGAAACTGGCCAGCAGCAGGACGAAATAGAACAGGAAGCCTGAAAGCACGTAGGTGTCAGTCAACCGCGGCAGCAAAGAAAAACGGCCGAGCCACATTTTTGGCTCCAAGCGCTCCAGGGGTCTCCGCGCAGGCTTGCGGAATGCGCCCAGCCGCGCTCCCAAAGCCCCGATCAGGTCGATATCGCCGGGCCTTTCCAGGCGCGCGATCATAATGATGCCGCCAATGGCGAACAAGAGATTCGGCAGCCACACGGCGGTTTCCGGGGACAGCGTTCCTTGGCGGGCCAGACTGATGAAACTGATGAGTCCCATGTAGTAGAGAAACGCAAGCGCCACGGTCAACACAACGGCGGCCGACTTCCCGGCGCGCCGGCGTGTGATCCCGAGAGGTATGCCTACCAAGGCCATCAGCAAGCAGGCCAGCGGTAAAGCCAGGCGCTCCTGCAACTCGATCCGCGCATCCAGCCGGTCTGTTGGACTCAAAGTCCTGTTGTAATAGGCCTGCCGGTAGAGCGCCAGCGTGTCCATTTCGATGGAAGGGCGGGACGCGCGCGCCTCCGGCGGCTTGCTGGCATGTAGGGCCTGATCGCCCACGGGGAATGCAGTGATACGGTAGTCGGCAAGCTCCTTGCCCGCTTCGTAGGTGCTGCCATTGCGCAGGGAAAGCTGGAGCCGGCTCAGCGATGGTTCGGCCACAACGATGGCCTCGGAAGCCAACGTGATGCGCGGGCCCTCGCCCCGCTCCGGCGCTCCCGCGGGCCGATTGTCTTCCGGAGTCACGTCGGCCAGAAAGATCTTTCTCCAGCGTCCCGTTACGCCCGTTGTCACATCCGTCACGTAGAGGATGGAGTTCGGAAATTGTTCTCCGAAGACGCGGGGTTGGATATCGGAAGTGAGTCCGCCGGAAATCAACCGGTTTTCCACGCGATACCGTTCGCGGATGGCCCACGGTGTCAGCCAGCAGGAGGAAGCGGCCGCCACCAACATGGCAACGCCGCCAAACAATAAAATCGGCGGCGCTACGCGCCGTCCCGGAACGCCCGCTGCGCGCATGGCGGTGATCTCACCGTCGGTCGACATGCGTGAGAGCGTAATCAAGGTAGCCACCAGCACTCCCAGCGGAACCGTGAAGGGCAGGGCCTGCGGCAGCACCAGAAAAAACAGGTACGCCACCGTTGTATGCGGGCCGGTACTGCGCACCAGAAACTCGAACAGCGGCCGCGCGCGCAGAAGGAAGATCAGGAACGTGAATAAGACCGCGCCCAACAGCGCGGTGACCACTAATTCGCGGAGGATGGTGCGGCCGAGCAAGCGCATGGCGAACTGCTTAGGGCGTGGTCCGCGCCGGCGGCGGAACCAGCGGCGGCTTTTCGAGAGGCTCCTGGATACGATCGACTTCTAGTTCATCGAAGAGAAGGCCTGGAGCGATCACTGAGGTCCCGGCGATGTATCCCGCCACTCCGGTGCGGGCGAGAGGCGCCCCGTTATTGATGTAGTGGAAGACCGCCGTCTCCGCCGACGCCGCCAGGATGTCCCGCAGCGAACGGCTGGAGAGCCCTTTGAAGCGCAGACCGCGCACCAATTCTTCGCGGCCGTCCGGATACACGCGGTAAAGCAGAATGGGCGGGCTGACGGGCCGCACCGAGCCGCCCGACTGCGCCGACACGGTCTGCAGCGCCTGCAACTCCGTATTGCTGCCGGAATAAGGAAAGTCGAGTCTGCGCAGCAGGAGGCCGTAGGGCTTGTCGCGCTCCTTGCACAATTCGATCAGCCGCGTTTTCAGTTCCGCCAGCGGCGCCGTCTGCGAAGCGTTCACGAACAGATTTCCAATCGCCGCGGCGCGCGTGCCGAATCCGCCGGGGAACCGGGCATGTCCGTTAGACGCCGGCAGGTTTCGCGTGGGCTGACGCGTGGACAGGAATCTCCGCAAGAAGCCTTTCTCGATCGCTGTAACCGCCTGCGGCGGGACGCCCTCGAAATCGAAGGGGTAGTAACCGATCAACGGCCTGCCCTGCCAGGTGGTCTGCGCCGGGTCGTCGACAACCGTGATCCATTCCGGTACCACGCGCGAGCCCACGCGCCCATCAAACTCGCTGGCGATCAGATTCAGCGGCCGGTTCGGATCCGTAACCGGTTTCCGCGGAATGCGGAGGTTATCGCCCAGCAGTTGGGCCAACAATTGGGCGGCGGCTTCGGGCTCAAACAGCGCCGGTCCCACAAATGACTCGCCCACCGGCGCCTTCACCAGATCCCGTATGTGACCGGCCAACCCCGTTACGCTCTTCCGCAGATCCGCTTCCGCCGGAAGTTGCTTGGCGTCCAAGGCGCACAGTTGCTGCGTTTCCCGCAAGATCATTCCGTCGGGAGCCTGGCCCTCCGCGCGCGCCTGGACCCAGCCGATGTCGCCGGGATAGCGCAACTGCGCGCCTTCGGTGTTTACGAAATAAGTGGTATCCAAGTGGAAGCGGAACTCGACGCCGGAGGCCAGCACTTCCGGATAGGAATTAAAGACCGCCGACAACTTGGTCACGCGCTCCGTCCATCCGGCCGTGTCGATGTTCGGGCGGTTCACCTTAGCCAAGGACTGCACCGGTTGTGCCTTGGAAAAATCCGCCAGCTTCTCAGCGGGAGCGGCCGAGTTGGTGAGCGAGGCCCGTTTCCGCGCGATCGATTCCACTGCGGCCTTAAAGGCGAAGTCCGTGCCTAGCCATAAACCCTCCCGCAGCGATAGATAGCTGTCGTCCAGAGGCAGCGGCTCGGTGTCATAGCGCGAGCCGCTGTAATAGCCGCTGAAGACATGGCCGGTGTTGTCGAAATCGTAACTGCCGACGCGCACCTCGATATTCGGGAAGCGGAAACGGCGCTGCGAGTTGGATGTGACAGCGCCAAAGCTGGCGCCCACACTGAATATGTCGTTGTCGTCGATCGTGTAGCTGACGAAATAAGGCGCGTCATCGCCGCCCCCGCCCGCAACACGCAACTGCTGAAAGCGCCCGATTTCATCGAGCATGGCTGTGAGGACGACGTCATCGGATGCGCCCTGCGCCAGCAGCCGCGTCATGGTGGAGGAAAGCGCCGCGGCAGCGCCGCTCGCGAGCAAAAATTGACGCCGGGATGAAGCCATTACGGTTTGGCCTCGGGGCGCGACAGGTACGGGGGTTGGTCCAGCGAACGCTCCTTGCGTTGGATCTCAATGCTGGAAACCAGAAGGGCGGGCGAGATGGCAGCCACCGGAACGTTACCCGACTCAGCCCCGCAAATTCCGTTGAAGACTTCGCTGCGGTCGGCTGTCGCCATGATGTTGGCAAAGCTGGCCAGTGGCGTGCCCACGATACTGACGCCGCGAATGAGCTCGTCGGGACGGCCATCCGGATAGACCTTGTAAACCACCAGGGGCACCACCGTAAATGCCTGGAGGCCGCGGCGCGCCGTGGTCGTGTAGCCGCTGGTTACTTGATCGAAGTACAGGCCGTAAGGTTTGTTCTGTTTCTTTACTTCGTCGATCAGCATCTGGCGCAACTGCTGGTCGCTCACCCGCTTGGACGATTCGACGAAAAGATTGGATTGCCGTGACACGATTTCAGCGCCCGCTTGGCGGCGCCCGTGGCCATTCGAGTTTGGAAATCCGTTGATCGGCGCGCGCGACAACAGAAACGTTTTCAGAATGCCGCCTTCCACAACCGCCACGCGCCGCGCCTTAACTCCTTCGTTGTCGTAAAGGTAGGAACCATTCAGCATGGTGCCCTGGAATTCACGCAGCGTCGGATCGAAGACCACCGATAGAAACGGCGGTAGGATGGCGCTGCCCACGCTCTTCGTGAAAGTCTGCCCTTCCGATTCGTCTTTTTGGCGATGTCCTTCGATGCGGTGGCCAAATATTTCGTGAAAAAATACGCCGGCGGCGCGGCCCGACAGAATCGCCGGACCCACGATGGGATCGGCCGGCGAGGCGCGCAGCAAGTCCTGCAAATTCTTGCCGGCTTTTTCCAACGCCGCCAGAATGGTGGCGTCACTGGGGAGCCGCGACGGATCGTCCGTCTCAAAGCTTTCCATGGTTTGCAGGTCCATGCCGTCAGAGGCCTTGCCGGCAGTGGTGATGATGATGCGGCTGAACAGGCGCCCATGCTCCAGCTTCGTGCCTTCAGTGGTGACTAACGTCTCGGAAACCCGCTGCGCCTGGATGCTCACGCTGGAATTGAGCGCGCCCGGATACTTGGTAAATTCCTTGGACAGCTTGCGCAGACGCTCCGCCCATTCCACCGGATTAAATTTCAACGGAGGCGGTTGCGAAAACGCCACCTGCGGCTCTTCCGAGGAAAAATCGTCGGAGCCGTCCGTCGCCGCCGCGCGTAGCTTCTCGTCGGCCTTAATTTGGATCAGCCGCTGTGACGCATTACGGTACACGCGGTCGGTAGCAAGCCAAACTGATTGCTGGATCGATGCCGGGCTGTCCTCCAAGGCAATTTGCGTAGTTGCCGTGAAGCGGGGGACCTGGCCGTTGATGCGCCGGTAGTTGTCGAACTTGGGAGTGCCGACGCGTACAGTGATGTCAAGGAGCCGCGAGCGGTTCTGATTTTGCGACGAAATAGCACCGTCCGCGGCGCTGACCTCAAAGGATTCGTTGCTGTTGACCGAATAGCCGATGAAGTACGGCGGCAGGTCGCCTTTTTCCTTGAGAACATTGAAGTTCCGGTTGAGCTCACCGGTGAGAATTGTGCTCAACGGCGACTGCGCGACCGCACAGCTGGCGATGGCTATCAGAACGGCAAATTTTTGCACGTTCTAAGCATATCATTCATAATCCGCACCCTCCATAATCCGCACCCTCCATAATCCGCACCCTCGCGCAGGCCGGCGTTTGCGCTCGCCGAAGTGCCGGAACGGGCTTAGCCCTGTACCGTTGCCACAGTCCGATCCCGCAGAACATTCAAGGCCAGGCCGTAACGCCCCCGAACTCCTGTTTTCTCAAAGATGTGCTTCAGGTGGATCTTAACGGTGCCCGGGCGGATTCCCAATTCATAGGCAATCTCTTTGTTGCGGCATCCCTGTTCCACTAATCCAAGTACCTGCTGTTCCCGCGCGGTCAATTCACTGCGGGGATACCGCTCCAGGCGCCCGGAATCGCGGAATACGGAATCTTCCATCCAAGTGCGCCCGGTCGCTACCGTGCGGAGGCACGCCAGCAGCGATGGAATGCCCGCGGTCTTACGCAGAATTCCGCGCGCCCCCGCCTGCAGCAACCGCAACGCTTCCGCTTCGGTGACCGAGGCGCCCCAGATGACGATCGCAGTCTGCGCCGTCAGATCCGCCGGAGCCGAGTTGCGCAGCTCGTTCAACCACTCCAAAATAATCTGCATCCCGAACGCCTTGTCCAACAGCAGGACTGACGGTGGGGAAAACTTAAGCAGATCCTTCGCCTGGCTTAAGGAGTCCACCCCACATTCAAACGCCAAGGCCGAATTCGCCGCAAGCAACGTGCGGATCCCTTCCGCCGTAACCGGCTGCGTGTCGCAAACGCTGACTGTGCCGGCCGTGGCGGGCACTCCACTGTGGGGCCACGGTTCTGGCGTGGCCGCTGATAATGCTGAGGTAGTCGTGTAGTTCATAGTGATCCCTGCCGTACTGTTCTCCCGTAATCAATTTCCATAGGCGTTCCGATTACTCCTTTCGAATACTCTGGCTGCCCCAACGGGCTAGGCCGTGGTAGATTAGAACGGCCATGCAAGACTTATCGTTCCGGGGTATCACTCTTTTAGTATGTATATTCTGGCGACTCTCTCATGTTATGATCAGGTCTAGCCGATTTACTGCTTTGAACCCTATCCCGATCTGGTTCGGTCTTCATGGCGACATCTGAAACGCCAATTTCCCGTAGAGCTGTAATCATAAGTCCGAACTCGCCGCTAGTGAGCGAGTTGGAGCCCTTACTCGCGGCCCATCTGGCCGGCACGCCCCTCAGCCGCTTGCAGTCCTATCCGTCTCCCCGGGACTTGCCTAGCCTGATTGGCGGGGGCATTCTCAATCTGGTATTCCTGGACGCCACTTCCGATTCCGACCAGGCATTACAACTATTAGTTGAATTGAACCGGCTGGGCGGCCAGGTTCAGGTACTCGCGCTCCTCAGTGGCAATGACCCCGACTTTATTCTGCGCTGTTTACGGGCGGGGGCCTCGGATTTTCTGATCCGGCCATTTACGCCCGAAGAAGTGCAGGCGGCCTTGGGCAAGTTGGCCCGCGTACAGCCCGCGCCGGAAGCAGCCGGCAAGGAGCCCGCCAAGGTCATTGCGGTCATGCCCGCCAAGGGCGCTTGCGGGGCGACCACGCTGGCCTCCAGCCTGGCGTTTCAGTGGAAGCGCACCGCGGGCGGGCGGGTCCTGCTTATTGACCTGGATGCTCTGACCGGAAACCTGTCCTTCATTTTGAAAATCAAGTCCACCTACAGTTTTCTCGACGCCATGCAGCGCGCGGGCGAACTTGACGCGGACTTGTGGCACAGCATGGTAGAGGAAGTAAACGGCGTGGACGTGCTTCTGGCGCCGGAGTTGATGGTGGATGGCGTTCAGGATCTGAAGGATCCGGGTCCGATCCTGGAATACGCCCGCAAGGCTTATGACGTAGTGTTCCTGGACACCAGCAGCGTATACGGCGATTGGAACCTCAATGCGGCGCGTTTTGCCAGCGAACTGCTCCTGGTGACGACCAACGAGTTGCCAGCGTTGCAGGCCGCTCAGCGCGCGCTTTCTTATCTGGATACCAATCGCATCGGGCGTTGGAAGGTGCGGCTGGTGGTGAACCGGTACTTGCGCGACGTGGGCCTGAGCCGCGAAGTCATTGGCACCGCGCTGCATGCCGATGTATTTGAGACGCTGCCCAGTGATTACGAGTCCGTGCAGAAAGCGATGATGGACGGCAAACCCATTCCGACCAGCAGCGCCTTCGGCAAGGGCATCCTCCAATTGGTAGAGCGCCTGGGCGGCAAGACGCAGCCAATCGCGAAGAAGACATCTTCTTTGTCCGGATTGCTGGGCTTGTTCTCCAAGACTTCCAAGTAAGCCGCATGCCTTCCCGCTTGGCGGCGATCCTTCAGGGGCAGGACGGACTGTCTGTTCGCGAACACGTTCCGCTTGCCCGTTTTACCCGTTTTGAACTTGGAGGCCCCGCCAGGGTTTTTGTGGATGCTTCCACCGAAACCTCGCTTGGCCAAGCCGTGCGCGCCATTGCGGAAACGGGCATGGCCCGCACCGTGATCGGCGGCGGAAGTAATTTGATCGCATCCGACGAAGGATTTCCCGGAGCGGTGCTGCGCTACACCAATTGCCTGGTGAAAATTGAGAACGCAAGAGTCCACGTCGCAGCCGGGGCCGTACTGCAGGACTTGGTGGACGCAACCATAGCCCATGGCTTGCGAGGGTTGGAGACGATGACAGGAATTCCCGGCTGGGTGGGCGGCGCGGTCTATGGAAACGCCGGCGCCTACGGGCGGTCTTTGCAGCAGAGCGTGGAAAGCGTCCGCTATTACGATGGCGCGCAGGTTCGCGAAATCGGCAAGGAAGCCTGCGAATTTCGCTACCGGGAGAGCATCTTCAAGCTCCGTAAGGACTGGATCATCCTGTCCGCCACACTGACCTTGCAGCCGGCCGGCCCCCAGGAACTCGCTGCCACGGCGGACGGCATCTTGAAGATCCGCAACGCCAAGTATCCTCCGGCCATGCGCTGCGCGGGCAGCATCTTCAAGAATTTGTTGTGGGATCAACTCCCCGAACCCGTGCGTACCCGGGTTCCCGAAAACGTGATTCGGGAAGGCAAAGTGCCCTCCGCCTATTTTTTGGAGCAAGCCGGCGCCAAAGGCATGCGGCGCGGAGGCATCCGCGTCGCCGACTACCATGCCAATCTCCTGTACAACGAGAGCGGAGGCACGGCACTACAAGTCCGCGAACTAATCGCGGAACTCAAACGCCGCGTATTGGAACAGTGCGGCGTTGCACTCGAAGAGGAAGTTCAGTACATCTAGCACCTCCCCGGACTAAGGAAAAAAGCGCCGCACGTTTTCCGCGGCAGGGGACGATGAGAGCAGTATATGGATTGTGCTCTCCGGCTTCGCGTCTGTCTCCTCGCAATGATTCCCGCCCTGTTACCGGCACAAGCGGTCCTGTACTTCAAGACCAGATCGATTGAGACCGATCCCGCGCGGAAGATTGCGGCGATTGCGGGCGCTTCCGTTGACGGGCGCGGGCATCTGGTGCTGCAATTTCGCAGCCGCCCGACGGCGGGGCTGGTAGCGGCGTTGGAATACCGCGGCATCAAGGTATTGGCCGACGTGCCGGAGAACGGCTTACTCGTATCAGTGGAAAGGCCGGTGAGCATCCGCCGGCTTGGCGCGCACTACGCGGCGCCGCTCCACGTCATAGACAAAGTTAGCCCTCTCCTTGGCGATGGCGGCTACACCCTAGTCGCCTTTCACCGCGATACGGACATGGATCGGGCGCGGGCCACGCTGCTCAACCTTGGCTTGGCCCCCATCGACAACCCCGATCTGCATCCGCTGCAGTTCATGCTTCATTTCGATCCGGAGCGGGCGCCGGATCTATTGGCAGCGCTGAGCGCGCTCGACGAAGTCGCCTACATTTTCCCGGCCTCGCCGGAATTGTCGCGGGGAGTCCCGGTGCGGCCGTGCACCGGAGCGCTCACAGTCAACGGAACGGTGACGCAATCCATCCCGGTTTACGGCGATGGTTGGGACGGACCCGGGTTGAACGCAACGGCGCTGAGCTACGTGTTCAGCCAGATGACCACACAACTTGATCCAGGCGCTGCGCAAGCAGAGGTCCTCCGCGCCATGCAGGAGTGGTCCAAGGTCGTCAAGGTGGCCTGGAGTCCGGGCGCCAGTGCGTTTGGATCAAGGACGGTCAACATCCTCTTTGCCGGCGGCGCTCATGGCGATGGCTATCCATTCGATGGGCGCGGTAACGTGCTGGCGCACACGTTCTATCCCGCTCCTCCCAACCCGGAACCCATTGCCGGCGACATGCACCTGGATGACGCCGAAGCCTGGCGCGTGGGTTCCAAGACCGACCTATTTAGCGTGGCTCTGCACGAACTGGGGCATGCGCTCGGGCTCGGCCACGCGGACGACCCGAGCGCCGTAATGTATCCCTACTACCGCATGGTTTCGACTCTGTCCGAGACCGACAAATCCGCAATCCGCACGCTCTATGCCGCCCAGGACGGAACGCCCACGAACCCGCCACCGGCGGCCTTAACGCTGACGGTGAACACCCCGCCGCTTTCGACAACCGCCGGCACGCTGACTTTGACTGGCTCGGCGAGCGGCGGAACGGACGCCATTTCCGTTACCTGGTTTGCGAACGGAAATTCGGGAATCGCCGGCGGTTCCCCGTCGGCGTGGAGCATTACGAACATCCCCCTCGCCGTGGGACCGAACGCGATCACCGTCACCGCAACGGCCGGCAGTGCTCAAGTTTCCAAGACCATTACCGTCACGCGTCTGGCATCCGCGGATATTACGCCACCAGCTTTGACGATCACCTCTCCCTCCACGGCAACGATGTCCACCATGGCGGCCTCGGTGATCTTGAAAGGCACCGCCAATGACAATGTAGGAGTGAAGCAAATTACCTGGAGCACCAACTTCGGAGCCTCCGGAATGGCCAGCGGAACCACCGCCTGGTCGGCTACCGTTCCCCTGCTCATAGGGAACAACACCGTAACCATCCGGGCCAGCGATGCCGCGGGAAACACGTCTTGGCGTTCCGTGGTGGTTAGCCGCCGTTAAAGCTTTTGTTTTAAGTCATTTCTATGTATTCACCACCCCGGAACCGATCTGTCATACTGTTGTAACAACAGGACAGTTACTGTAGTGAGTAAGAAGCCTATGAAGAAAATCGTGGTCATCGAAGATGACGCCGACCTCTACTCGCTCGTGCAGTACAATCTGGAAAAAGAGGGCTTCCAGGTGACCGGTTTGCAAACGGGCAAAGGCGCCTTGGAATTGTGCCGCCGCGAACACCCCGACCTGATCATCCTGGATTTGATGTTGCCGGAAATGGACGGGCTGGAAATCTGCAAAGCCATCCGAGCCAATTCTGAACTCGCCTCCACCCCGGTAATTTTCCTGACGGCGCGCGCTTCGGAGACCGATCGCATCGTGGGACTAGAGTTGGGCGCCAATGATTACATCGTGAAGCCGTTTTTCGTGCGCGAGCTGATCGCGCGCGTGAAAGTTCACTTCCGCGAGGAAAAGCCGGTAAGTAAGATTCTGCGCGCGGGCGACTTGGAGCTGGACCGCACGCGCTGTATTGTTCGCATGGGGAACAGCGAGCTGACGCTTACGGCAACCGAATTCAAGCTGCTCGAATTCCTGATGGGCCGCCCGGGCAAAGTGTTTAGCCGCGAACAACTCTTGGACGCGGTCTGGGGGCATGACCGCGCCGTGACCGATCGCACCGTGGACGTGTACGTGCTGCGCCTTCGCCAGAAGATCGAACGTGACGGCACCCCGGCGTTTATCCGCAGTGTACGCGGCTTCGGATACAGTTTTAACGTCGAAGTTCCCCAAGAGCAATTACAATAGAGCATTACAGGGTGTTATCCACACCCGGTCCACCATGCTCCAGTGGCTCTTCCCCGACCCGCTTCCCATAGGCTCATCCGCGCCGGACTTCTCACTGCCGGATCAAGACGGCAAGACCGTTTCGCTTGCCGATCTGCGCGGCCACAACGTGGTCTTGGTCTTCTATCCGGGCGACGACACTGCCGTCTGCCGGCGGCAGTTGTGCGAATTCCGCGACCGTTGGGCGGACGCTCAGAAAAAAAACACCCTCGTGTTTGGTGTGAATCCGCAAAAGGCCGTGAGCCACGCGAAGTTCATTGGCAAGAGCCGGCTGCCGTTTCCGTTATTGGTGGACCAGGGTCAGCGGATGGGCTCTCTCTACAAGACCAAGGGCCTCATCGTCAGGCGGACCGTGTATCTGATCGGCCCGGATGGCGTCATCCGCTTCGCGAAGCGAGGAACGCCCAACTCCGACACCGTACTCTCCCATGCCGTTTAAGCTTCCCCGCTTCTATCCCATTCTCGATACCGAAATCGCGGCGCGTCATGGCGTCGACTTGGTTTCCGCCGCCGCGGAAATCCTTGCCGGTGGCGCTAAAATTCTACAGTTCCGCCACAAGACCTTCTTCTCTCGCGACGTTTTCGCAACAATGGAGCGCGTGGCGGCGTTGTGCCGCGAAGCCGGGGTGCCCTTTGTCGTGAACGACCGGGCGGACCTGGCTGTACTCACCGGCGCCATTCTGCATCTCGGTCAAGAGGATCTTCCGCCGGCGGCCGCTCGCAAAATCACAGGCGCAAACACGATCATTGGTTATTCCACCCACAACGAAGCTCAGTTGCGCACGGCTGTAACGGACGGAGTGGCCGATTACCTGGCGCTGGGCCCCATCTTCGGCACCGCGTCCAAGGAAAACCCCGACCCCACGGTCGGATTGGCTGAGTTGCAGCGCCTTCGTCCGCTCGCGGACCGGCCCTTGGTGGCTATCGGAGGCATCACGCGGGAGAACGCGCGCATGGTTCTGGCGGCTGGGGCTGACTCGGTTTCCGTCATCGGCGATCTGTTCGCGGACCCCAGCAATTTACGTGCCAGAACCGCGGAATGGATCGCGGCCACCGCCCGCTAACATGCACTGCTAAAAATGTTTGACAGCGGCGCAAAGCCGCCGTAACATGGGGCTATCACTGAGGAAGGAGGTGGTCCAATCAACATGATATCTGGAAGTTGTAATCACTATTTAGCTCTTACCACGCGCGAGGTGGCTGACTCTTAATCCTGAATCTCTAACCTTCAGGTTTCGTTTCAGTGACGAAGCCGCTCCTCATCCGGACCGGCTACTTCACGCGAAATTCGAGTCTCGAATAGGAAGCCCCGCACGGGCCTGTGGGTTCGTGCGGGGTTTTTACGTTTTGAGCGGTCGGCTGGGCCATAACGGGACATTATGGTAACCTATGAATGTTATGAAACTCGGAATTCACCCTGCCTACGAAGAAGTAAACGTGACTTGCGCGTGTGGACACAAGTTCCAAACCCGTTCCTCGCACAAGGGCGATATCCGCGTGGAAATCTGCTCCAGCTGCCACCCGTTCTTCACCGGCAAGCAGAAGCTGATTGACACCGAAGGCCGCGTGGACCGCTTCCAAAAGAAGTATGCGAAAGCTCGCGAAGCCGCCGAAGCCGCCAAGAAGAATTAGCCGGGAATCGGCGCCAGCGCCGGCCAGAAAAACAAAAAGGCCGGATCGCTTCGGCCCTATTTGCTTATTGTCCGCTTAGCGCGAGGAGATCACGTTCGGTGTCACGTGGATCAGCGCGCCGGGATTGCCGTCCTCCAGCATCCACAGTGAACCATCCGGGCCCTGCTCCACATCGCGGATGCGGCGGCCCACATCCCAGCGCTCCGCGGTCTTGGCGCCGCCCTTGCCGTCAAAAACAATGCGGTTGAGAGTCCTGGTCCCCAGGCCGCCGATAAAGCCGCTGCCGTTCCACTGCGGGAAAGTCTGGGTGCCGCGGTAGAACATCAGGTTGCCCGGGGCGATCACCGGCGTCCAATAGATCGCGGGCTTCGCCAGGTCGGGCCGCGTGTCGTGGCTGGCAATCGGCGTGCTGTTATAGTTCCTGCCATAGGAGACGAGCGGCCAGCCATAATTCTTGCCGGCCTCGATCAGGTTCAGTTCGTCGCCGCCGGCCGGGCCGTGCTCGACTTCCCACAATTCGCCGCTGGGCGAAAACGCCAGTCCATAGGGAGTGCGATGGCCGCTGGTCCAGGTTTCCGCCGGAGTCAGGTTGGGGCCGGGGAAGGTATAGGTGCTCACCACGGGCGCGGTCTTCGCGATTTCGGTGTCGCGAGGCGGATCGATCAAGGTAACGGTGGCGGCTCCCGTCTTGCCGAAATTGGGATTGCCGGGGGCGGGCTTACCGTCCAGCGTCAGGCGGAGGATCTTGCCCTCGGGCTGGTTCGGGTCCTGAGCGGGAGTCATGCGCTGGCGGTCGCCCACCGAGAGGAACAGATACTGGCCATCGGGCGAAAAAGCGACTTGCGCGCCTTCCTGGCCGCCCAGACCCTTGGGTAACTGGCGCCACAACACTTCGAGGTTTTCCAGCTTAGCGCTTGCCAGTTTAGCCCCAGCCGCGGTTGCGTTCAGCTTGGCGCGGGCCAGTGCCAGACCGCCGCCGTACTCACCAGGCTGGACATACGTAAGGTAGATGCTCTGGTCGGTGGCGTAACGCGGAGAGACGAAGACGCCGAGCATGCCGTTCTGGCGCTGCCAGTAGACGGCAGGCGTGTTTTCCAACGGGATCTTCTCTCCCTGCTGTGACACCAGCCAAACGGGCCCGACCTTTTCCGTGACCAGCATACGGCCATCGGGCAGGAAGGCCAGCCGCCAGGGCAGTTCAAAGGTGGCCACCGTGGTCATGGTGAAGGGCAGGCCGGTTGCGGGCTTCTGATCGCCCGCATTCACTTGGGCCCAGGCCGCCACCGAAGCCAGCGTGCAAAGCAACACCACTTTCACCAATTTCATCGTCATCTCTCCTTGCTTCTCATGCACTTTGCTGCTTTGGCGCTCGCCCGTAAGCGCGCGCGGCTGCTATTCGTAGACTACCACGGGGGTCGTTACTTAGACTCGCCGCCGCGGCGCTTGTTCGCGCGCTCTCTATCCCGTTCTTCGACCATCTTTCCCCACTCCTGACGCTGTTCAGGATTGAGAATTTCCGAAATCTGCTGCCGCTGATCTTCCCGGATCTTCTTAATATCCGGTTCGATGATGCCGCGCGCCGCGCGGAACCGGCGGCTGGTTTCCTCCATGATCACGCCGGCCTTGCTCATCTGTTCCTCGGAAAGGTTCAGACGGACCTTCAACTCCGCCAAAAATCGCTTACGGAAGGCCTCGGGATTGCGCCGGGAGCCATTGGCGCTCACCGTCGAAACCGTATACAGGCGGTAGGCGAAAGCGCCGGCCACGCCGCCGCACAGGAATACAAGGCCCATGTAAAGCGCCACCGTCCAGCGGGTCAACTTCACTCGGGTTCTCCCTGCGGCAACAGGAGGGCAAGGTCACCGGCGGAATCGGCGGCCGAAAGAACATCCACGTAGGTGGCCTCCAAAGCTGGCGGTTCCTGGAAGCGGGGAATCAAGAATACGCTGATGACCACGGCGAGCACAACGGTCGCCGCCAGCCAGGCTTTGGTCCACCGGCGCAACAAGGTGGAAAGGGCGGCCCCACGGCGCGCCTCGATTCCGGACCAGAGTTCGGGCATGAAATTCGCGCCGGGTTCGCGATCGGGACACGCATCCCGGTACGCGGACAGCAGCGAATCCAGCTTGTCGTCCATGCGATCCATTCTATACTCCTTGCGGGCTCTCCAGCTCCTGCCGGGACGCAAACGCCTTCAGCACGCGCTGCCGGGCCCGGAACAAACGCACTTTCAGGACGTTCTCACTCACCTTGTACACCCGCTCCAATTCCTTTAGCGACAGACCCTCTACCTCTTTCATGAGGAGAAGTATCCGGTCCTCTTCGGAAACCTCTTCCAGCAACGACTGCACCATCTCGCGAAGCTGAGTCCGCCGGACTTCCTCGCTCCTCAGCTTCCCGCCCGCCGACGCATCGGCCAGCATCACCTGCTGCTCACTCAGATCCGACATCCGGCTTTCCGGACGGCGCTTCTGGCGGCGCAAGAAATCGTAAGCCGCGTTCACCGTCAACCGGTACAGCCAAGGCTCAAAAACTTCGGGTGCGCGGAGCTGCTCCAGGGAAAAATACAAGCGCAGGAAAACTTCCTGGCCCACATCCTCCACGTCTTCCGGTTTGCCGATCAGCCGGGCGATGGTGCCCAGGATGCGCTTGCGGTACGCCTGCACTACCTGATTGAACGCTTGATCGTCGCCACTTCTTGCCTTTTCAATGATCGCGAACTCAATCAGCATCGTCGCCGCCCGCTCGCGCCATCCCCCGCCCGGCGGTTTCCGAGACCGGATTGATCCGCATGGAAAGGCGTGCACATGCACCCCTTAGGTTACACCAGGGCCTGTCGCGGCCATACCCACATTTAGGCTTTGTTTTGTGTCATTTCACACGCTCTGAGCGGAGACGCGTGCTAAAATCGGGTTCCCATGGATTTTCTCGCCGGTCTGAACCCTCGCCAAAAGGAAGCCGTCGAGCATACCGAAGGGCCGCTGCTGGTCCTGGCCGGCGCCGGAAGCGGCAAGACCCGGGTCATCACTCACCGCATCGCTCATCTAGTCCGCGTGTGCAGAGTACCGGAATGGGCGGTGTTGGCGGTCACCTTCACCAACAAAGCCGCCGGCGAGATGCGCGAGCGCGTCAACTCGCTGGTCAGTGGCGGCGGGGAGTCGGCCCGTCCAACGGTCGCCACCTTTCATTCCTTCTGCGTTCGCCTGTTGCGGAAGGAAGGCGCCCTGCTGGCCCAGACACGCCGCGGCTTCACGACCCTGTTTACGATTTACGACGACGACGACCAGATCGCCATGCTCAAGTCGATCTATAAGTCGCTGGGGCTCGACGACAAGTTCATGCAGCACCGCGCGGCGCTGTCACGCATCAGCCACGCCAAAAGCCAGAAGCAATCGCCGGAGGACGTGGCACGGGCGGCAACGGATCCGGTGGGCACCCGCTTTGCGACCGTTTACGAACGTTACGAAGCCCGCCTGCGGGAATCCAATGCACTGGATTTTGACGACTTGCTGCTGGAGACGGTGAACCTGCTCCGCCACGACGACGCGACGCGGAAGAAGCTCAACGACCGCTACGAATTCGCCATGGTGGACGAATACCAGGACACCAACCGCATCCAATACGACCTGATGCGCCTGCTGACCGAGCAGCGCCGCAACATCTGCGTGGTCGGCGACGAGGACCAGTCGATTTATGGCTGGCGCGGGGCCAACATCCGCAACATCCTGGACTTCGAACATGATTTCCCGGGTGCGGTCACCATTCGCCTGGAGCAAAACTACCGCTCCACGCAGACCATCCTCGAAGCCGCCGGCGGCGTGGTGGCGCACAACACCGAGCGCATCGGCAAGACGCTGTGGACGGAGTCTGGAGCGGGCGAGAAGATCACGCTCTACGAAGCGCCCGACTCGGAGAACGAAGCGTTGTGGATCGCCGATACGGTGGAGGCGCGGTTAGCGCGCAATCCGCACGAGCGCGTCGCCGTGCTGTATCGCACGAATTCACAGTCGCGGCAGATCGAAGAAGCACTGCGGCGCTATGGGCGGAAGTATGTCGTGGTGGGCGGCTTCAGTTTCTACCAGCGCGCGGAAGTGAAGGACATCCTCGCGTACCTCAAAGTCCTGGTCAGTCCCCACGATTCCATTAGTCTGCTGCGCGTCATCAACACTCCGGCGCGCGGCATTGGCCGCACGACCATGGAGCAAGTCGAGCAACACGCATTACGGAACGAACTGTCCTTGTGGTCGGCGATCGAGCAAATGCTTGCGGCGCGGGCGTTTCCGGGGCGCGCCGAGGCGGCGCTGGCAGCCTTCCACCGCCTGATCACCGAGCTGGCATCGCAACTGGAATCGCGGCCCGTAGCCGACACTCTCAAAGACGTTCTGGAGCGCACCGGTTACCGCAAGATGCTGGAAGACGAAGGCACCGAGGACGCGCGCACCAGGTTGGCCAATTTGGACGAGTTGGTCAACGCCGCGGCCGATGCCTCCGAGCGCGGCGAGAGCTTGCGCGATTTTCTGGACCACGCCGCGCTGGTGTCGGACGCCGACTCCGCCGACGAGCGCGCGCCCGTCTCGTTGCTCACCATGCACAACGCCAAGGGCTTGGAGTTTCCCGTGGTGTTCATCGCGGGCCTGGAAGAAGGTTTGTTCCCGCATAGCCGGTCGCTGGATTCGGAAAACGGCATGGAAGAGGAGCGGCGTCTCTGCTACGTCGGCATGACGCGCGCGGAAAAGAAGCTCTACTTGAGCTGGGCCCGCTATCGCCGGCGTTTCGGCGGAGGGCAGCCGGAAGTGTCGCTGGCCTCGCGTTTCCTCACGGAAGTCCCGCGCAATCTGGTGGAAGCGGTGCGCGGCGACCTGCCGCAGGCCCGCACGGTGGACTTATACGCGGAACGTTATGAAGCCCGCGAATCGGCTCAGAGAAACCTCTATACTGGAAAGACTTACAATTCTGTCGAAAGTATCCGGCAGTTTTTTGGCGGCGCGGCTCCGGCGAATCCGGCGGCTCCCGCGAAAGCGGCGGCTCCTGCGGTAACGTCAGGGGTTCCGCAGATGGTGCGGAAGCCGGGTCCGAAAAAAGTAGGGCCGGGCTCGACCATTGAGCACGCCAAGTACGGCCGCGGCACGGTTCTTCGCCTGGAAGGCACGGGAGAAGACACGAAGCTGACAGTGAGTTTCCCCGGCTACGGGTTAAAGAAATTGATTGCTAAGTTTGCAGGAATCAAGATTGAATGAACACTACAAAAGTTACCGATAAAGACGAACGTAAGAAGCTGAAGCGCACGGCCCGCAAGAAGGCCGCGCCCAAGGCCAAGCGCGCCACCGACGTGGCCCGCGGCTCACAGAAGCGCAAAGTGAAGAAGATGGTCAAGGGCCAGCGCAAGCGCTAAGGCGTCCAGCGCAAGCGCTAGCTTCATCCACAGGAGATTCACGGTATGGGTACGGCTGCCCGTCGGGTTTGCATCGTCTCGCTCGCGTTAGCTGTATCCCATATCCCGGTGGCCGCGCAGGGCCGCAACTACGGGCGCTCCCAGGTCATCACGCAGCAGGGCATCGCCGCCACCAGCCAGGTGCTGGCGTCGCAAGCAGCCGTGCAAATACTGGCGCGCGGCGGCAGCGCGGTGGACGCCGCGATTACCGCCAACGCCGTACTCTCCGTGGTGGAGCCCATGAAAGACGGTCTCGGTGGCGACCTCTTCGCCATGTACTGGGACGCCAAGACCGGCAAGTTGCAGGGTCTGAACGCCTCCGGTTCCGCGCCACGCGGGTTAACTCCGGAATTTCTAGCGGGCAAGGGAGTGAAGACGATGCCGCAGTCGGGCATCCACACCTTCACAGTTCCCGGTGCGGTGCGCGGCTGGGCCGCGATGCACCAGCGTTACGGCAAACTTCCCTGGAAGGATCTCTTTCAAGCGGCGATTGCCTACGCCGAAAACGGATTCCCGGTTTCGGAAGCAGTGCAGGAATCCTGGGCCGATCCGGTTAATTTGCCGCGCGTCAAAGCCAACCCGGAGTCGGTGCGCGTGTTTCTGCCGGGCGGCAAGCCTCCGCTGGAAGGCGATCTGTTCCGCAATCCGGGCATGGCGCGGGCATTTCGCTTAGTCGCGGAAAAGGGACCGGACGCTTTCTATAAGGGCGAAATCGCGGAGGCGATTCTCAAGACTTCGCAGCACCTGGGCGGTACGATGACGGCGCAGGATCTGGCGGCCTATGAGCCCGAGTGGGTGACGCCGATTTCTATCGATTACCGAGGCTGGCGCGTGTATGAGATGCCTCCCAACGGACAGGGCATGGCGGCGCTGGAGATGCTGAACATCATGGAGACGTCACCGGCGGCGACTCCCATCACTGCTTTGGGCGCGGCACTCAGCCCAGTGGAGATGCACAAGCGCATCGAGGCGATGAAGCTGGCGTATGCGGACGTTCGCCGCTATGACGCCGACCCGCGCGCCTATGACGTTCCAGTGGCCCAGTTGCTATCGAAAGAATACGCACAAAAGCGGGCGAAGCTGATCGAGCCCGGCCGCGCGCATTGCGAGGTGCCCGCGGGGCAGCCGGTGCATGGCGACACGACGTATCTCACGGTTGTCGATAAAGACGGCAACATGACCAGTTGGATTGAAAGCGTGTATTCGGAGTTCGGCTCCGGCGTGACCGTGGAGGGGATGGGATTCATACTGCAGAATCGCGGGGCGGGGTTCACACTGGAGCCCAAGCATCCGAACGTGCTCGCGGGCGGCAAGCGGCCGTTCCACACTATCATCCCCGCATTCATGGAACGCGGCGATATCCACATCGGCTTCGGCATCATGGGTGGCGCCAATCAACCCTTGGCGCACGCGCAGTTTGTGTCGAACATCGTGGATTACGGGATGAACGTGCAGGCGGCCATGGAAGCTCCGCGTTTCACGAAGAAAAATTCCACGGGCTGCGACGTGTCCGTCGAAGTGCGCGTGCCTTCGATGACGCTACAGCAGCTTTCCGAGCGCGGGCATCAGATCGCGATTCGCCGCGAGTATACGCAGGAGATGGGCCGCGGCCAGGCGATTCTGCACAATTC
This sequence comes from Candidatus Sulfopaludibacter sp. SbA3, assembly GCA_945861625.1. Classification (GTDB taxonomy): domain Bacteria; phylum Acidobacteriota; class Terriglobia; order Bryobacterales; family Bryobacteraceae; genus Palsa-187. Next base: position 1,519 of record CAMAVI010000013.1, on the reverse strand, counting down.
GAAAACCGGCACCAACTACGCGGCCTCCGACCCGCGCGCCGACGGCGCCGCGATGCCGGAACCGATTCGGCCCTAACGCTTACGCGCTCTGTGAGCCAAGCCGCCGATCAAGAGCGCCGCGCCAATGAGGCCGAACGTGGCGGGCTCAGGCACGCCGCTACCGCTTACGTCCACTTGCGCGGCAGTCGAGATGATATTCCCGACGGAAACAGTGTCGGTGTCGGGGTTGAAATTCGGATCGTTCGGGCTGCGGCTGAACAGGTCGTAAGTGAGAACCAGTAACCCCGAGATGACGGAACCGGGCGCGGCCGATGCGGAAATGGCGAAGCTTCCGACGCCCGTCTGAGCATTCAAATCGAAAACTTGTGATACCGACGTGGATTCCGGCGACGGACCCACCACAATGAAGTTGAACTGCGCGATGAAATCGGTAAAGGTGCCGAGGGCGCTGGCCGGCGTGAAATCGGCGCTCGAAACGACCAGGTAATCCGTATCGTTCAATAGCGTGAATCCCCACCCCACGGTGGTGCCGGGATCTCCCGAAATGGTCGAAGGCGAGGCGGTAAACAGGGTAGTGGCCCCCGCCGTGGAAGCCATCAGTGCACCAACAAGGAGCGCCAGAAAAATTCTGTGGATAGCTGACATGGGTTTGCCGTTTCTTGTTCCTAACGGAACTGATTAAACAATGTCTTCGAACTGCTGATCGCATTGCTGCCAGAGAAAGACAACCCTACCGTGAACCTGGCAATGGCGGCGCAACCGCTAAAGTTGACGGTCACGTTGCCGGAACCTGTGAACGTGGGCAGATCACCGATGACCACCGGCAACGGCGTTTGGATCGCCGGAGTACAAGCCGGTCCGGAAGTTTGAGTCAGCGTGAAACCCGTGATTTGCACACCAGTGGCGACCACCGAGTTGGTGACCGCGACTGAGACCGTCCACACGCGACCGTTGGCAGGACCCGACTTACTGGTGATTGAGCCGGTGAGCGTGGCGCACGGCGTGTACGAGAATAGGTCCAAAGGAACCTGTGCGCTCAAGTCGTCCCGGAAACGCGGAACGGGTGCGCTGGCGGGGACGGGTGGAACCGCACTAGGATCGGCGGCGATCAATTGCGGGGTCATCAGTTGAGCGGGATCAGCCGCCCCGCCGGATGCGTAAAAGGGAGCAAACCCGACGACCGCTCCGGCGGTCACATTGGTCTGCGGGGTTCCGCCGGTTGGGTTGACGGACACACTAACAGTAGCGGCTTCGATTGCGCTCGGATTGGAAAACAGCACCTCGTACACCACCAGGCCGCTGGCCGGAACCAGCATGGTGTTGCCCGGATAACCGGTGCCCGTCGTCGCGGTACAACTGCCTGGGGTTCCGCGGGCGTGCGACATAGAAGTTGGGATCAGGCTGCCCGGGCCTCCCAGTAGCTTTCGAACCTGTTGTTGAGATGGCAGCAACGGAGGGCGATGATGGCGTTGGCGCCTCGGAGGGTCCAGAACATGCCGGATTGTTTGAGGCGGGAGCC
>CAMAVI010000012.1 GCA_945861625.1 Candidatus Sulfopaludibacter sp. SbA3 | reverse complement strand
TTTTTGCTTGTACGGATCGCCTGGACGGCATGCTGGGCGGTGTGGACTGAATTCACCGCGTCCCGTAAACTCCGTTTTGAATTTCCGGACTCTCCCGGTGCATTTCAGGCAGGCTCAAGTTTTTGGACTTCTGCCACAGACTGCTAGGTACTGGAAAGTGATCCCCGATGCCGCCAACCATCCGGCAGCCCAAAACTTTCCTAGCCGCATCGCCCGTCTCCTTGCTGGCTGTGCGTTCCTGCGAACGGTGCGGTTCACCCAGTACCCAAACACCCGCGAGCAGTCCGCTGTCCTACTGTCTGTGGCTAACTACTCTATCACTCCCCGCGCACGATTTGTGTTACACCTCAGAAACACTGCGGGGAGCCGCCTCAGCCAACTGATAGACTAAGGATGAAGACGAACTGTTACATGATTGTTCGCATTCAACTGGGGCAGGGCCGCGGCATCCGGAACGTTCCCGGAAAGAACCGCCATTTGGCGCTCGCCTGCGCCGCCTTGCTGACTCCCGCATCCTTAATGGCTTACGTGCTGGGGTTCTGGAGGCTCAGCTCGGACATAGGAGTGACCCATGAATTCGGCTTGGCCGGCGCGCTATCTCATTGGCAGGTCTGGGTCGCGGTCGGCGTGACGCTGCACCTTGCGGCGTACGTGCTTAACCGTTACGGCCGCGGCGGCGAGATGCATTTGCCGGGCGTGCTGATGTTCCGCTTCGCGAAGCACCCGGCGGATCATCCCGATGCCCCCGCTTCGAAGAACGCGAAGGCTTCCTGAGTACCGCGATTTCGGGCGGCAGCAGAGGCCGGTACTTGCCGATTTCAAGATCCCCGATCGCAATCAGCCCGATGCGCGTGCGCACCAGTTTCAGTACTTTGGCGCCCAGGACTTCCACCATCCGCCGGACCTGACGGTTGCGGCCTTCGGTGATGGTGATTTCAAAGAACGTGTATTTCTCGGAATCGCGGACGCGGTTGACGATGGCGGGGCGCGTGGGGCCATCGGAGAGTACGACGCCTTTGCGCAACTGATCCAGTTGTTCGTCGCTTAACCGCTGCGACGATTTCACCAGGTACGTTTTCGGCACCTTCGATTCCGGACTGGTGATGTAGTCGCCGAACTCGCCGTCGTTCGTCAGGATGAGTAGTCCAGTGGTGTCCTGATCCAGGCGGCCGACCGGGAAGACGCGCTCGTCGATACCCTCAAGCAGGTCATATATCGTGCGGCGGCCTTCCGGGTCCTTATAAGTAGTGAGATAGCCTTTGGGTTTGTACAGCAGTAGATATTGCTTCGCGGCCGCTTGCAGAGGCCGGCCATCGACAGATACTTGGTCGCGATCCGGGTCGACCCAGACATCCGGAGTCTGCACCTTCTTGCCGTTGACGGTTACGCGGCCCGCGCCGATCCAACTGCGGGCTTCGGTGCGAGAGCCCAAGCCTGCTTGCGAAATTACGCGGTCAAGAGTTTTCTTGCGGTTGTCTTCCGGCTTCTGCACTCCTTATGATCGTACACACGTGATCGAATGTGTCCCTAATTTCTCCGAAGGCCGCGACCCCGGTGTGGTCGCGGAAATCGCGCGGGCGATCGCGGCGGTGGATGGCGTGGCGCTGTTGGGATACGAATCCGACCACGACCATCACCGCAGCGTGGTTACATTTGCGGGCGAAGCCGAGGCCGTGATCCACGGAGCGATCCGCGGTGTAGGGAAGGCCGCCGAGTTGGTGGACCTGCGGGAGCATGTGGGCGTTCACCCTCGCGTAGGCGCCGCCGACGTGGTGCCCTTCATTCCGCTCGCCGGCGCGACTCTGGCCGATTGCGTCGCCTATGCGTATCGGGCGGGTGCTGAAATCTGGCGGCGCTTCGGCGTTCCGGTTTACTTCTATGAGGCGGCGGCGCTGCAGCCGGGACGCAAGCGCTTGGAGAAAGTGCGTCGCATCGGCTTTGACGGTCTGCCTCCGGATGTGGGCGACATCGCCGAACATCCGACCGCCGGAGCCGCCGTCATAGGCGCGCGCAACTTTCTGATCGCCTACAACATCAACCTGGCGACGCCCGACGCCGCCGCGGCCAAAGCCATCGCCGTCAAGATTCGCGAGTCTTCCGGTGGATTCCCGTTCGTCAAAGCCATGGGGCTGCATCTGAAGACGCTCGACTGTGCCCAGGTTTCCATGAATCTGATGAATTTCGCGGAAATTCCGTTGGACACGTTATATGAAAGGGTCGAACGGGAAGCCGCGCGCCTAGGAACGTCCATCGCTGAAAGCGAGCTGATCGGCTTCCTCCCGCAAGCGGCGTATGACCAAGCGCCCGCGTTCTTCCGCCGCGCGCGCGGGTTCGACGACTCGCGAATTATCGAGAACCGGATCGCGCAGTTGCTACACTCGAAGTAGTGCTGGTCGGTATCGAAACGAAACCTCGAACTCCGCGCCCGGAGTGGCTCCGCGCTCCGGCCCCCGTCGGGGAAAATTACCAGAATCTAAAAAAACTGGTGCGGAAGCTAGGGCTGCATACGGTGTGCGAAAGCGCCGCGTGCCCGAATATCGGCGATTGCTGGAACCGCCGCACGGCCACCTTCATGATTCTGGGCAATGTGTGCACGCGCCGCTGCGGTTTTTGCGCCGTGCAGAAGGGCGCGCCGCTGGCGGTCGATTACGACGAACCGCGACGCGTAGCGGAAGCTTGCGCCGCGCTCGACCTGAAGTTCGCCGTGATTACCAGCGTGAATCGCGACGACCGCAAGGACGGCGGCGCCGAGCTATTCGCTCTCACCATCGAGGCCATCCGCGCGCGGCTTCCTGAATGCGGCATTGAAGTACTGACGCCGGATTTCCAAGGCTCGCACACGGCGATGGACATTGTGCTGGCGGCTTCTCCCGATGTTCTGAACCACAATACAGAGACCGTACCGCGTCTCTATCGCCAGGTCCGGTTAGGCGCGCGCTATGAGCGTTCGCTCGACATGTTAGCGTACGCGAAACAGCAACGGCCGGAGATTCCAACGAAATCGGGCTTGATGCTGGGCTTGGGCGAGACCATGGAGGAAGTGCACCAGGTGATGCGCGACCTCCGCGCGAGCAACGTCGACATTCTCACGCTGGGCCAATACCTGCGGCCTTCGCTGAAGCACCTGCCGGTCATCCGTCACGTCACGCCGGACGAATTCGCCGAGCTCAAACGCCTGGGCTACCAGATGGGTTTCAAGCACGTCGAAAGCGGCCCTCTGGTGCGCAGCTCGTTCCATGCGGCGGATGCGGTGGCGTAAGAGTCTTGCGTTGTAGATTTACCAAAGCCGCGCCATGAGCACGAAGCCAGCGATCACCAGCGCTGCGCCGGCGAGGTTACTGAACAGTTCCCCCCGCACGAGAATCTTCTCGGCCATCACGAAGAGCGCAATCACGATGACCCAGAATAAATTCATGACGCCCGCTACGAAGAGCAGCGCCATCAGCATCCAGCAACATCCTAAGCAATAGGAACCATGCCGTAACCCCATGACGAAGGCGCCCGCCCTGCCGTCGCGCCATTCACTCATGAGAAAGGATAGGGGCGAGCGGCAACTCGTCAAGCACGCGCGTTTGAGCGGAGTCCATTGGAAAACGCCCGCCGCGAGGAGCAGCCCACCGTTCAGCACGGGACTGGTCGCCGCCATCGCGGGCGAGAGGAGCGCCGCCTTGTGCAGCGCCCACTGGGCCAGTGTGGCCACCGCTGAGTATGCAGTCCAGACCGCCAGGTAGCCAGCCACAAAGATGCCGACTGGTACCAGGGGTTGGGCGGTCGTCTCCCGGCGGTGGTTCACATCGAGAAATGCCAGAATTATGGGCGCCGCCGATGGCAACATCATGGCGACCATCATCACGGCCCACATAACGAAGAGAAGGAGGACGGCAAATCCGTCCCACGGCATAATCATGCCGGGCATCTCCATATCCGCCATCGCGCCCTTCGAGTGAACCAGGTATGCCCACGCAGCGAGCACTACGGCGGCCAGGCAGCCGGCGAGAATCAGCCGCTCCCGTCGAAGGATCATCGTCAAACGATTATCCGTTGGCCCAGTCGAAGTTATAAAGAATCCAGTTGGATTTCTCAGCCCCCACGGACACGCCGCTCGCGCTTGCCCGGAAAGTCCCTTGGCCACATTGCCCCTTCTTCCATATGAACCCATCCGGAAGATCGATATTGGCCAAATGATCTTCGCCGGTTACGGGGTTCTTAAAAGTATCGCCACGGCCCTCGCCGACGCCCTCGGCTGTGAAGACGCTCTTGGGGCCGCTCCCCTCAATGGAAATCCTGGCCGTCACCAGTCCAGTGACTTCAAAAGTGGGACCCAGAAGCTCCCAGGGCATGCCCCCCAGTTTCCCGGTGAAAATTTGACCTAAGGCTTCGACTTGCTGGTCAGTAGCGGTTGGCTCCACTACAAAAACGCACTGGCCGTGGCCCTCGTGAATGGCCTTCGGCCAGGCAACAATCGCCGCGCACTTCACACCAGAAAGATCGACGCTGCCGCACGAGCCGCTCTCAATGGCCATCCCGACGAACGCACGGCAGCTTCCATCCTTCGAGTTTGGGAAGCCGCCAAAATTGCATCCGCAGCCGAAATCACAGTTGCAAAATTCGTAGCCCTGGCCTTTGAGAGACCAGCGCGTCATCGTTACCGTTGTTGCCATGTCCTCTCCTTTATTCGCTCTCGCGCATAACAATGATTCGGAATCTTTCGCAGACGGGCCGTACCGTCGTCTGGTTCATTCTAACGGAGAAGTGAACGACAATTACGGACCAAGTCACCGCCAACTCGGCAAAGCTTCCCCGCCGCTTCATCCACCATCCAAAGCAACTGTCCGTTCGCAGGCCGAATCAACTGCGCCGGATGCTTTTCCGGCTGATATGCGCCATGCAGAACAGAGCACACGGCCTCTGCCTTCTCGGCTCCTTGCACCAGAAACAGAACGCAGGCGGCGTGATTGAGCAGCGGGGCGGACATGGTGATGCGGAAAGCTCCGAACTTCTCCACCCAATTGGTGACGACCAACTTCTCTTTTTCCTGTAAAGCTGCCGTTCCAGGGAACAGTGACGCGGTGTGTCCGTCGGGACCCAATCCGAGCAGTACGATATCGAAACTCGGAAACTGGCCACTCACAGTTCCAAAGAACGCGCGGATCTCGTCGGCATACTGCTCCGCCGCGCGCTGCGCATCCGGATCTTCCGCGCGAACACGGTGGATATTCTCCGCAGGTACGGGCACGCGCGATAGTATTGCCTCCATCGCCATGCGATAATTGCTCTCCGGATGATCGGGAGGCACGCTGCGCTCGTCTCCCCAGAAGAAATGGCAAGCGGCCCAGGGAATCTGCTCGCCGTATTCCGTCGCCAGAAGCGAATACAGCGCACGCGGAGTCGAGCCGCCGGATAAAACGATGGAACAGTGTCCGTTGCGGCGAACCGCCTCCTGGGCGCGGCGCGCGATCTGCTCTGCCGCCTCGTTGTTGAGTGCAGCCGCGTTCGGGAATACTTCGACCTTGGTCACTTGATGATGCGCCAGTGCCGGCCGTCGCGCTCGATCAACGCTTGCGACTCGGGCGGACCCCACGTACCCGCCGGGTAATTGGGGAAGCTGCGCGGCGGAAGCGCTTTCCAAAGATCCAGAATCGGCGTCAGCATGGCCCAACTGGTTTCCACGCCGTCGAAACGGTTGAACAACGTGAGGTCGCCCTGCATGGCCTCGTACAGCATCGTCTCGTAGCCGGTGCTGGGCTTGTTGCCAAAATACTTGGTATATTCGAAATCCATCGCCACCGTGCCGATGCGTAGGGAGGATCCTGGAATCTTGGCGCCAAATTCGAGAGAGATTCCTTCATCGGGCTGGATGCGGATCACGAGCTGATTGGAGTGGAGCCGGTCCACTTCGGTCCTGCGAAATAACTGGAACGGGGCGCGCTTGAATTGCACGGTGATCTCCGTGGCGTGGCGCGGCATGCGTTTGCCGGTACGGATGTAAAACGGAACTTCCGCCCAGCGCCAGTTGTCGATCGCCACCTTCAGCGCTATAAACGTTTCGGTGGAGGAGTTTTCGGAAACCTTCGGCTCCAGGCGATATCCGCGGACAGACTGGCCATCGATCAGGCCAGCACCGTACTGTCCGCGAATCGAGCGCGACAGAATGTCCTCCGGCGTCATGGGTTGAATCGCCCTCAGCAGTTTGACCTTTTCGTCGCGCACGGCGTCGGCGTCGAACGACCCAGGAGGCTCCATGGCCGTCAGCGCGATGAGTTGGAAAATGTGGTTGGCGACCATGTCGCGCAACGCACCGGCTTCTTCGTAGTAGCGCCCGCGCTCCTCCACGCCCACCGTTTCGGCCACTGTGATCTGGACATGATCGATGTAGCGGCGGTTCCAGATGGGTTCGAAGATTCCGTTACTGAAGCGGAATACCAAGAGATTTTGGACGGTTTCCTTGCCCAGATAATGATCGATGCGGTAAATCTGATTTTCGTCCAGGATCTTGCGGATATCGCGGTTCAGGGCGCGCGCCGAATTCAGGTCGCTGCCGAATGGCTTTTCGACGATCACTCGGCGCCAGCGGCCGTTTTCTTGTTGGGTCAGATTGGCGGCTCCCAGTAGCTCGACAATCTTGCAGAACAACTTTGGAATCGTCGCCAGGTAGAACAAGTAGTTGCCTTGCGTGCCGTGTTTGCGGTCGGCCTCCGCCAGGACCGGCTGCAGCCGCTCGTACGGCGCGCTGGTGGTGAAATCGCCCGGGACGTAGTAGATTCTTTCCGCCAGCCAGTTCCACGCCTCCGGCTCCAGAGGGGCCGTAGCGAAAGCGGAAATCTCTGTGCTGATCCGGCGGCGGAACTCGTCGGTGTCGATATCCGTAGTGCCCAGGCCGATAACCGCGAACTCCTTCGGCAAGAGGCCACCCTTGAGCAGGTTGTAAAGCGCGGGAATCAGCTTACGCTTGGTCAGATCTCCGGTTGCGCCGAAGACCACAAGAATACATGGGACTGCCGGCGGCGGACCACTTTCAGTGGAAGCATGGGTCACAAGAGCCATCGCGTCTCCTTCAGCCTTTGGCGGGTTGCTCGAGGTGCCCGCCGAATTTTTGCCGCATCGCCGAAAGCGTCTTTTCCGCGAAGGTGTGTTCCTTGCGCGAGCGGAAACGACGGAACAGGGCTGCTGCCAATACGTCGGTGGAAACGGCTTCGTCGATGGCCGCCTGGATGGCCCAACGCCCTTCGCCGGAATCTTCCACGAACCCGCTGTAACGGTCGAGTTTGGGATCTTCCGCCAGAGCCATCGCCGCTAAATCGAGCAGCCAGGAGCCGACCACGCTGCCCCGCCGCCAGAGTTCGGCGATGTCGGCGACGTTCAGGTCATAGCGCTGCGCTTCGGGCAACTGCTTGCCGCCCGCTTCGGTGAGGATCTCAAAGCCTTCCGCGTAGGCCTGCATGATTCCGTACTCGATGCCGTTGTGGATCATCTTGACGAAGTGCCCCGCGCCGGATGGCCCGCAATAGAGATAGCCTTCTTCCGCGGTTCCGGTCATGCCTTGTCTTTCAGGCGTAGCCGGAATGTCGCCGCGCCCGGGCGCCAGCGCACGGAAAATCGGATAGAGCCGCTCGACCGTGTCGCGCGGGCCGCCCAGCATCAGGCAGTATCCGCGCTCGAGGCCCCAGAGTCCGCCGCTGGTTCCCACGTCGACGTAATGGATGCCGTTGGCGGCCAGCGTCTGCGAGCGGCGCACGTCGTCTTTGAAATAAGAGTTGCCGCCGTCGATGATCGTGTCGCCGGTTGTGAACAGATCCGCGAGCGCGGTCACGGTCTGTTCTGTCGCTTCGCCCGCCGGCACCATGATCCACACGGCGCGCGGCTGGGCAAGTTTGACCGCCAGATCTTCCAACGAACTGGCTCCGGTCGCGCCTTCCTTTTCGAGTGCGTGTACGCTGTCTGGATTGCGGTCAAAGACCACGCATTCGTGCCCATTGCGCAGGAGGCGCCGCACCATATTGGCGCCCATCTTTCCCAGGCCGATCATGCCTAACTGCATTGAGTAATCTCCCTGTCCCGTATGGTCGTGGCGTATGATCTCTTAGTAAGCGAGGATTCTGGTGGCTTCTTCGACGACGTTTTCCACCTGCGGGAGAATTTCGTTTTCGAGCGTCGGGGCGTAGCCGACCCAGGTGTCCAGCGCGCCGATGCGGCCTACAGGCGCGTCCAGCATGCTGAAGAGTTCACTGGCGACGCGCGCGGAAATCTCGGCTCCGAAGCCCCAGGAAAGCGTGTCTTCATGCGCGATCATTACGCGGCTGGTCTTCTGCACGGACTCGCGAATCGCCGCCCAATCATAAGGGTTGAGCGTGCGCAGGTCGATCACCTCAATCGACACGCGCGGGTTCTGCTGCTCGATCTGAACGGCGGCTTGCAGCGACTTCTGCACCAGCGCGCCGTAGGTGACGATGGTCAGGTTCGCGCCCGGCTTGACGATCTTGGCTTTGCCGAAGGGGATCAGGAAATCCGGACCCGGATGCTGCGTACGGTTGTACGGTTCGCGGTACAGGCGTTTGTGTTCCAAAAACAGCACCGGATCGTCGCAGCGGATCGCCGTGCGCAGCAAGCCGCAGGCGTCCAGCGCGTTCGAAGGAAACACCACGTGAATGCCTGGGATGTGCGTGAATACGGACTCGCCGCATTGGCTGTGGTAAATCGCGCCGCCGTTCAAATAGCCGCCGATGGCCGCGCGGATCACCAGCGGCGACGTCCAGGCGTTGTTGGACCGCCAGCGCAACGACGCCAATTCACCGCGGATCTGCATCATGGCCGGCCAGATGTAGTCGAAAAATTGAATTTCGACGACGGGTTTCAATCCGCGCATGGCCATGCCCGTGGCGCGGCCCACGATGGCCGCCTCCGCGATGGGTGTGTTGAATACGCGTGTGGAACCGTACTGTGTCTGCAAGCCTTGCGTGGCCTTGAAGACGCCGCCCTTGCCTTTGACTTCTTTTAGATTCTGTTCACGGCTGCAATCGGCCACGTCCTCGCCGAAAACCACGATGTTCCGGTCGCGCGCCATTTCTTCGCTGATGGTGGCCGTGATGGTATCCACCATGGTGCGGGGATCACCCGCGCACCGCGGCGGGGTGTCGAACGCCTGCGAGGTGGGATCGGCTTTATCCGAATACAAGTAGTGCAGAGCCGAGCCCTTGGGCGGCGGTGCTGCTTTCAGCGCAAGTTCGGTGGCATGCTGGACCTCCAGATCCACCTCTTGCAGGATCTGGTCCAGGCCGGAGCGGTTTAGAATGCCGCCGGCCACCAGATAATCCGCAAACAGCATCAGCGGATCGCGGCGGGTTTCGTCGGCGCGCTCGGCTGCGGTCTTGTACAGCTTTTCATCGTCGGAAAGCGAGTGCGAATACGGACGCGTGCAGTGCGCGTGCAGAAATGCCGGCTTGCGCTCACGGCGGCAGTAGTTCACCGCTTCGGCGGCGGCTGCGAAGGATGCCGGGAAATCCGTCCCGTCGCAGCGGAACACACCCAGATTGGGGTGGCCTGAGACCAGCCGGGATATGTCGCCGCCGGGAGTCTGGTGCTCCACTGGAACCGAAATCGCGAAGCCGTTGTCCTGGATCAAGAACAGAACGGGCAGCGATTCCAGGCAGGCGGCGTTGATGGCCTCCCAAAATTCGCCTTCGCTGGTAGCGCCATCGCCCAAACTGGTGAGCGCGACCGCGTCGGAAGCCGGATCCAAATACCGGTTGGCGTGCGCACAGCCCACGGCCGGCAACAATTGCGTTCCCGTTGCCGAGGACGCGGAGACGATGTGCAGCCTGGTCGAGCTCCAGTGCGACGGCATCTGGCGGCCGCCCGAGGACGGATCGCTGCCCGCGCCGACTGCTTGCAAAAACATATCTTCGGCGGTCATCCCCAGCGCCAGAGCCAACGCGCGGTCGCGGTAATAGGGGAAGAACCAGTCGTGGCCGGGCTCCATGGCCATGCCCACGGCGGTTTGGATGGCCTCGTGTCCGGCGCCGCTGATCTGGAAGAATATCTTATTTTGCCGCTTGAGAAGCACTTCCCGGTCATCGATGCGCCGGGACATGCACATGGTGCGGTAGGCGCGGATCAGATCAGGGGCTTCCAGGCGGGTAGAAAGCTGGCGAAGTTCAAGGTCTGAAGTCGACCGGCCCGGCGCCGCACTCGTCAACATAAAATTCCCTAACAAGTTTAGCAGCGCGACGGGCGTTTCCGTCTAGCCACCGGCGTAGTAACCTTCACGAGTCTGCACGGTCAGGCCTTTTTGCTTCGTGGCGAGGCGGATCTTGCGGTAACCGCCTTCACTGGGCCGGTCGGAGGTGTAGCCCAGACTGTACTGATTGCGCAGTTCTTCTTCGATCCGCTTATAGATTTCCTCGAGAGGGTGTTTACTGGATACCTCGAAAAAGCTGCCGCCGGTTTGCTTGGACATGCGTTGGAGGATGCCCTTGCCATCCAGTCGCGAGACCGACGGCGCCCTTTTCCTGCCGACGCGCACGCGCCTCCCATACACGGGGGCGCGCCCGAACCCCGCCCCCATGCGGTCGGCAAACAGGATGGAGTACACCAGCGTGTCGGAGCGCTGGGCGGACTCCACGGCTTCCTCCAGGCCGACTTTGCTGGAATTGTCGATGCCGTCGGAGAGCACGATCACGGCTTTGCGGCCGCTTTGCTTCTTGAGGATTTCATCGCAGGCCAGATACGCGGCGTCGTGAAGCGCGGTGCCGCCAAAGCGCCGGCGTCCTCCCAGGGGAGGGCCTCCATTGCCGGAAGGCCCGCCACCCGGAAGACTGGTTCGGGGACGGCGCAGCCCAGGCTCGCTCAGCGTTTCCAGGGCGGCTTCGAGCTCCGGGCGGGAGGAGGTCAGGTCTTTGACCAACTCCACATCCCGCGCGAACTGGATCAGGAAGGCGGAGTCCCTTTCCTCGCGCAATACCTGACGGAGGAACGCGCGGCTGGCGCGGCGCTCTTCCGGCAGCACTCTCCACTGGCTGGCGCTGACGTCGATGAGCAGCCCCACCGTCAGCGGCAGGTTGGTTTCCTTGGAAAAATAGCGGATGGTTTGGGGGCGGCCGTCCTCTTCCAGCGTGAAATCGTTGACAGTCAGGTCGCGGACGAATTCCCCTTTTCCATTGCGGACCGTTGCCAGAACATTGATGACGTTGACGGCGGTCGAAAATGTGACTCCGTCTTGCGCCCAGAGTCGGGCTGCGGCCGGCAGGCCGACGGCCGCCGCGAGCCATTCGCGCCGGGAAAGGGGATGCAGCATCCTGTTATCTCCGACGTATCCGCCAATCCTTTGGGTTACACTTTGCGATATCTGGGGTCGAGCGAACCACGAGAGCGCCCGCACCACCGGTCTCTACGACCGGTGCAACGACCAGGTTTCACTCGACGAGGTAGAGCGCATTGCGGCTAAGCAACGGCGGCAAGCCCATTCTTCTCGACCAGCGATAGCAGCTTGAGCGAGGCCCCGGAGGGCCGCTTTTCGCCGCGTTCCCACTTGCTGACCAAACTGCTGGTCACGTTCAGGTAGTTGGCGAAAACCGTTTGGCTGACATGTTCTTTCTCTCGAATCGCCTTGATCTCCTTCGGCTTCAATGGCCGGATCGGCGTAAGGCAGGCATCGTCGAAACGCCGCATCGTCTGCTTGCCGATGGCCCCGGCGTCGTGCAAGGCTTCCATGGTTTCATGGATAGCCGCCATCGCATCACTTCGATATTTTTTGCTCATTCGCTTTTCACCTCCATAAAATCGCCTCTCTTCAACAACTCCGCGAGGTGCTTCTCCGTCAACGCCAGTACGTGCTTCGCGGCTTCCTTGAATTGTTGCTCCTCATCGTCATCGATGTTCGCCCGCTGGCTCTTGGAGAACCCGTAAACGAAAAATGCTCTGCCCTTTTCATACGAAGCACCGCGACGGAACAGGATGATGGTCCGGTAGCCTTTCGATTTTCCCTGCCCCGGTCTGGCGATCCGCTGTTTGATGACCTCACCGCCAAGGTCGGCGTCGATCTGGCCTTTGTCGGCCCGAGCCACCGCCTCGCGCAAGGCCGCATCCGCAATCACTTCCTTCCTGGCAAAGCGTTGAAACCACCTGGATGTGAAAATTCGCACACGGCGCCTAGATTCCATTTTATAGCACTTGGTGCCATACTTCAAGAACCTTCGCCTTGGACCTGTTCCCGCTCCGGTTTCCCCGTTTTCTCCTTCAGCCGTTTGCATCCCTCTCGGTTATCGTTCGCCCCCTGCGATCGGCGTGCGCTCCTCGCGTCAACAGGAAGCCTCGGTTCTCCCTGAAGGTCTCCCCCAAATTTTCCTGTTGACGCTGCGCCCTGGCGACATGGCCCATCGGGAGCAAGTGCGAGAGGGTAATTCAAACGAAGGAGATACGACCATGACAACCACTACCGAAAACCAGACGGCCAAGGCGAAACAGGTTCCCGACTTCTACATCTTCGAGAACGCCGGCAATGGCGAGAAAGGCGGCAAGCCCGCAGGCGCGGCTTTCGTCCCCAAGAAAGGCAAGGGCTTCATCATCCTGATTGGCGGCAAACGCTACGCGGCCTTCCCGCCCAAGGCGAAAACGGCCGCTCAAACGGAGCTGCCCCAGCAACCGGCACCGGGAGAGGGCGCGTAAGCACCCGCCTCTTTCCCTCAACCCCAATCGGAGGAAAACGCCCTGAAGCGCCCGCATGTAATTCACTGCTCCAACTGGAACGGCCTGTTGCTCGAAGTCACTTACGAGCCGGTATGGATGCCCGCCTCCATCGTCACGACCGCAAGGCGGACCCGTCGCCTACGTGGAAGTAATACTCACGGCGGAAGAAGGTGCGCCCTTAGTCGAGGCGCCAACCCCGCTAGATACTATAACTGCCTACACGAGTTGGTTTGGCTTTGGTGTGATACCTCAGGCGATAGTCGTAGAAAGCTCCAATGGCCAAAGCCGCCAAATCCGCGCCAACTACAAGCCAGGGTAAGTTCGCTCCCCGATCACCGGAACAAGCTAAGGAACATGAGATCGCCGATCCGAACGTGAGCGGCATGAGCGCGATGAACCAACTCAGACCTCCAAATTTCCGCGGACGATCCCTTCCGGCGAGTTTGAAGAGAGCTGTCACGGCCGCGTGGCTTCGGGCGTTTACTATACGAAGGAACGCGAAAGCTACAAGCCCGATTCCTGCTGGCAGCAGGAACTCCGTGCCATGGAAGACGATCCTCTTCGTCAGGTCGCCAGTCCGTTCCCACTCCACAAATTGCTTCCCGAGAAGTGCCAGGCCGCCGAGGAACAGAGTTGCGCCCCAATTTTCAAGTCGGCGGTAAACATCAAGATCATTCTTGAGCAAGTCCGCTTCAAGCTTCTGTGCGTCGTTCCACGTATCCACAGTACTCTCAATCTATGGATAGGTTGAACTGCTGTCAATGCCGACCTCCCGGCTCCGACAAGAACAAACGACAAGAACAAACCCTTGCCGTTCTGTTTTCGAGTGTGATAACGTCCTTGCCCTCAGCCGCAGTTCGTCCTAAAATGAATATATAAACGTTTGAGCGTCTATGTACTTGAGGGTATAGGTGTAAAAATGGCAGAACAAGCCGTCCGCTGGAGCCTCAAGATCTCGAAAGATACCGATCTGAGCCTGCGCACATTCCTGGGCACCCAGGGCATGAAAAAAGGCGATCTCTCGAAATTCGTCGAGGATGCCGTTAACCGGCGCGTGCTTCAGTGCACCATCCAGGACATCTGGGAGCGCAATGCCGATGCCGATCCGGACGAAGTCCAGCGCATCGTGGATGAAGCCGTCAGCGAAGTCCGCGCGGAACGCCACGCCAAGAAGAAAACCGACCGGGCCTGAAGAGCAGTGAGTATGATGCGCGTGGTACTCGATACCAACATCGTCGTGTCCGCACTCCTTGCTCCGGCCGCCAAGCCTGCCGCCATTATCAGAATCTGGCTGGACGGGAAGTTTACGCTGCTGACCTGCGCGGCGCATCTCGACGAGCTGCGCTCCACGCTCGAAAAGCCCCGCGTGTCCGAACGCATCAAGCCGCATAAGGCCGGCCGTCTGGTCAACCAGGTCAGGAAGCTCGCCGAGGACGTCGATCCCCTGCCGCGCGTGGAACGCTCTCCCGATCCCACTGACGATTTTCTGCTGGCCATGTCCGAAGGCGGCAAGGCCAATTATCTCGTGACGGGCGACAAGAGCGGCCTGCTGGCCCTCGGCCGCCACAAAGCCACGCGGATCGTTTCCGCGCGCGAATTCGCCGCGTTGTTCGCTTGAACCCTCGATGAATACATCGCCGCTTTTCCTACAATAGAACTCAGTGCTTTCCTTTGAACTCCAGGCAACTTGTCCCGAGACCGGGGCGCGCGCGGGCATCCTGCATACCGCGCACGGCGACATCGAAACCCCCGTATTCATGCCGGTGGGGACGCAGGCCACCGTCAAAAGCCTGCTGCCGCGCGACCTGGTGAATGACCTGGATGCCAAGATCATCCTGGGCAATACTTACCATTTATATTTGCGGCCAGGGCACGAGACCATCCGCAAGCTGGGCGGACTGCACAAGTTCATGAACTGGCCGCGGGCGATTCTCACCGATTCCGGCGGCTTCCAGGTGTTCAGCCTCAGCGGACTGCGCAAGATCACCGAAGAAGGCGTCGAGTTCCAATCGCATCTCAACGGCGATCGCCACATGTTTACGCCGGAGTCGACCGTCAACGTGCAACTGGCCTTGGGCAGCGACATCATGATGGTGCTCGACGAGTGCCTGGAATATCCGGCCAGCCACGAGGCCGCGCGGGTTTCCACGGCGCGCACAGTCCGCTGGGCGAAAACCGCGTATGCGCATTACCGCCGCCATGGCGACGACGGTCAGCGCCGGTGTTTTCCGATTGTCCAGGGTTCCATGTATGCGGACTTGCGGCGGGCTTGCGCCGATCAGCTTCTGGAACTGAATGCCGACGGGTACGCGATCGGCGGCTTGTCAGTGGGCGAGCCCCGCCCGCTGAGCCTGGAGATGGCCGAAATCACCGCGCCTCTGCTCCCGGCGGACCGCCCCCGCTACGTTATGGGTGTGGGCATGCCCGGGGAGCTCCCCGAATACGTCGCGCGCGGCGTCGACATGATGGATTGCGTACTACCTTCGCGCAATGCCCGTAACGGGTACTTTTTCACCAGTTTCGGGCGTGTTGTGATCAAACAGTCTCAGTACAAGGACGATCCCGGACCCATCGATGAAGCCTGCGAATGTTACACTTGCCGGAATTTTTCGCGGGCCTATCTTCGCCATTTGTTCCTGGCCGGAGAAATCAGCTTTTGTACTTTGGCCACTTTGCACAATCTGCGCCGTTATCTTGACATCATGCGGGAGATCAGGCAGGCTATATTACTTGGGAAGTTCCCCGCGCTCCTGAAAGCCGCGCGCGCAAGCGCTGCGGAACAAGTTCAGTAAAGGGTCTTTCGCGATAGGTCTGAATACCGTAGTCTCCAATGCCACTCGCCATCATCCTACTGCAGCAGCCCGCCGCCAATCCGGTGATGAGCTTTTTGCCGCTCGTATTTATCGTGGCGATTTTCTATTTTCTGGTGTTCATGCCCATGCAGCGCCAGAAGAAGCAGCAGGCGCAGATGCTGGCAAGTCTGGAAGCCGGCGCGGAGGTGGTGACGACGGGCGGAATTGTTGGTACGATCGTGAGTATTTCCGGCGACCTCCTGGTGGTTCGGGTGAAACCGGATAACATCAAGCTGCAGGTTTCCCGCAGCGCCGTGTCGAGTCTCGTAAAAACCGAAGCAGCGGGTGAAGAAAAGAAGTAACCTCACAAGAAGTCACTTATGACAAGCAATCTCAAGCTCAAGACCCTGTCGATCGTCGTGATTCTCCTGGTATGCGTCTACGGCATCATCGGTCTGCCGACGTCCACGGAGCAACTGGTGGCGAACTGGAACCAGAACATCCATCTTGGCCTGGACCTAAAAGGGGGCAGCCAGCTCGTCCTCCAGGTGCAGATTCAGGACGCCTTTAAGGCGGAAGCCGACAGCGTCATCCAGCGCCTTAAGGATCAGTTGAACGGCAAACAGATCCAGTTCGCGGAAATGCTGCGCAACGATCCGCCGACGATTAAGGCCGCCGGCACCATTCAGATCGATATCAAAGGTGTCCCGGCCACCAGCGCCGGCGACTTCCGCGCTCTGGTGAACGACAATTTCGGCGGCGTATGGAACCTCACCGGCGTCAATCAGACCGACCACCGCTTGAACATGAAGACCAGCGAGGCCATCAAGCTGCGCCAGGATACGCTCACCCAGAGCATGAATACCATCGAGAAGAAGATCAATGCGCTGGGATTGGCGGAATCCAGCGTGCAGCAGCGCGGCCGCAGCGATGCGGAGGCGGAATTACTGGTGCAGCTTCCGGGCGTGGACGATCCGGCTCGCGTGAAGCTGATTCTGAAGACCGCGGCGATTCTGGAGCTGTACGATGTGGTGGGTGGCCCGTATTCTTCGCGTGACGACGCCTTGTCGAGCAAGGGCGGCGTGCTTCCGCTCAACAGCCAGGTTCTCACCAGTGCGGCGCGCGGCGGAAGCCCCGCGGGAGCCTATATTTTGGGGCGCACCCCGGTGGTGACCGGCCGCGACCTTCGCGATGCCCGGCCGCAGCAGGATCAAAACGGCCGCTGGGAGACGCAGTTTGTGCTGACCCAGGATGCGGCGAAACGGTTTGAGCGCTTCACCGGCGCCAATATCGGCAAGCAGTTGGCGATCGTCCTAGACAAGAATGTGCTGAGTGCGCCGACCATCCAGGCCAGAATTAGCGACAACGGCGTGATCACGGGTATTGGCACCCATGACGACGCCGCCGATCTGGCGCTGAACCTGCGCGCGGGTTCGCTGCCGGCGAGCGTCGAGTACCTGGAAGAACGCACCGTGGGTCCCTCGCTGGGCGCCGATTCTATCCGGTCGGGCATCTACGCGGGTATCGCGGGTGTCATTGCCGTAGTGCTGGTCATGCTTGTGTATTACAAAAAGAGCGGAATCAATGCCACGCTCGCGCTGATTTTAAACGCCATCATTTTGATTGCCGCCTTGAGTTACTTCGACGCGGTTTTGACGTTGCCGGGCATTGCCGGTGTGATTCTGACCATCGGTATGGCCGTCGACTCGAATGTGCTGATCTTTGAGAGAATTCGCGAGGAACTGCGGACGGGTAAAGCCGTGATTGCGGCCGTGGACGCCGGGTTCAGTAAAGCATTTCTGACCATCATCGATACTCACGTGACTACGGTAGTTTCCTGCGCCTTCCTGTTCCTGTTCGGAACCGGTCCGGTAAAGGGTTTTGCGGTCACGCTGGTGATTGGTTTGATTGCCAATATATTTACGGCCGTTTTTGTTTCCAAGACGATCTTCGATTGGGAGCTGGGGCGGCAGAAACAGACCGTGGCGATCAGTATTTAGGGGCTGTTCTTGAGGCCGGCGCGGTCAGGCTTGGCGCGGTCAGGCTTGGACGCTGAGGAGATTTGTGCTAGTTTAGAAGACCGCGTCGCACTTCGGATGGAACTTTCCGGGTACCGGCGGTGTCTGTAGCAACTGGTTGTAGACTGTCTAACGGTCATAGGGTCGATGGAATTATTTAAGAACACGAATTTTGACTTCCTGGGCAAGAAATGGCCCTTCATCATCGCCTCGCTGGTGTTGACCGTAGCCGGTTTGGCCAGTCTGGCGATGAAGGGCGGTCCCAACTATGGGATCGACTTCAAAGGCGGGGCGCAGATGTACCTGCGCTTTAATCAGGAACCGCCAGTGGAGAAAATCCGTTCAGCGCTGGAGAGCAAGATCCAGGGTGAAATTTCAGTTCAGCAGGTGACGGGGCAGCCCGAGGTTATCGTGGGCACCGAAATCCGCGATGAAAAGGAACTGAACGCCAACCGCCAGATTATTGAAGACGTGCTGCGGGCTACGTTTGCCGCTCCGGATGGCAAGCTGGATCTGAATAACTCCTCCGTCGGCCAGTTGGCTGAACGTCTACGGGAACCGCTTTTGCAGGCGAGTGTGGCGCTGTCCGAGCAGGAACTGCAGGACGTGGTGAAGAACATCCAGGCATTCCGCGCCACCAAAGGCGGTATCCTGACGTCCCTCGACCAGTTAGCGGGCGTGCAGGGCGTCAGTTCGCAAGTTCTGCAGGCGGTTAAACAGCAGTGCGCTCTCGGGCCGTTTACGGTTTTGTCGGCCGACGTGGTCGGCCCCAAGATCGGCAAGGATCTGCAGGGGCAGGCAATCCGGGCCACGTTGTTGGCGTTGGCCGGCATGCTGGTCTACATCGCCTTCCGTTTCGAATGGATTTACGGCGTGGCCGCCGTGGTGGCCGTGTTTCACGACACCATCATTACCATCGGTCTTTTCTCGCTGTTCGACCGGCAGATTTCCTTGACGGTGGTGGCGGCGCTGTTGACGCTGGTGGGTTATTCGATGAATGACACGATCGTGGTATTCGACCGCATCCGCGAAAATCTGCGGCTGATGCGGCGGGAGTCGATGACGAATCTCATCAACATGAGCGTCAATCAAACGCTGAGCCGGACTATTCTGACCAGCGGCTTGACATTACTGACGGCATTGTCGTTATTCTTATTTGGCGGGCAGGTGCTGAATAACTTTGCTTTCGCCTTGGTGGTGGGAATTATTGTGGGCACGTACTCATCGATTTTCGTTGCCAGCCCAATTCTGGTATTCTGGCAGAACTTCTTGGATTCCAGAAAGTCGAGTACGCCGGCTCCTCCGGTAAAAGAAGTTTCGTCGCGTCCGGCCGGGACTCGCAAAGCGGTGCGCGGATAGGATCGTAGCGCGGAAAGGGTACAGAAGATGAATATGTTCGATCAGACCTTCGTAGACGGTGTCGGCAAGACACACAAGAGCTGGACGGTGGCGTTGTCATTCGGATTCCAGTTCCTGCTGACAGGGGTCATGATTCTGATCCCGTTGATTTACACGGATGTGCTTCCCCAGGCACAGTTGACCAGCATGCTGACGGCGCCGCCGCCGCCACCACCGCCACCGCCTCCTCCTCCGCCTACTCCCATAAAGATCATTAAGGTCGCGCCGCGCCAGTTCGACGCCGGCCGCCTGACCGCGCCGCGTGAGATTCCCAAGAACGTCGCGATCATTCAGGAAGACGCCCTTCCGCCCAGCGCATCGCAGGCGTCCCTGGCGACCGGCATTCCGGGTGGTATCGGCGGTGACTTCGGATTGGGTGGATTGGGTGGGGCGCCTCCGCCTCCTCCGCCTCCCCCTCCGGTGAAGGTTGTCGAAACCCGGAGAGAGCCGTTGCGCGTGGGTGGTAACGTGCAGGCCGCGAACTTGCTCAAGCGCATTACGCCGGCGTATCCGCCGTTGGCCAAGTCCGCGCGAATTCAAGGAACCGTACGCTTCACCGCGGTTATCGCGAAAGAAGGTACCATCCAAAATCTTCAATTAGTCAGCGGTCACCCGATGCTGGTTGCATCGGCGACCGATGCGGTGAAGCAGTGGGTTTACAAGCCGACTTTGCTGAATGGCGAACCGGTGGAAGTCATTACTCAGATTGACGTCAACTTCACTCTGAGTCAGTAGGTCCGAAGCGGGGCGTTTTAACTCTCCGCTTTTAAATTTCAACTCGCAGGAGAAAATATGGTTTTACAATTGCAAGTTTGGGCGTTGATGCTTCTTCAAGAGAGCGCTGGAGTCAGCTTCGATCCGCGCTCGATGTGGAATCAGATGGGCTTTTTGGCCCGTTTTGTCGTCGTTCTGTTGTTTGTCATGTCGGCCTGGTCGATCGGTGTCATGATTGATCGCGCGCTCGCCTTCAACGCGGCTCGCGGCCAGTCCCGGCAGTTCGCTCCGGCCGTGGCCGGCGCGTTGCGCGAAGGTAAGCTCGATGAAGCCATCAAAATTGCCGACCGTTTCCCCAAGAGCCACCTGGCCAAGGTTGTTGTAGCTGGATTGCAGGAGTTCCGTGCCCATCAGATGAGTTCGGATATTTCCGGTGAAGAGATCGCGGCTTCCTCCCGCGCTCTGGAACGCGCCGAGGCGATCGTGCATGCTGAATTGAAGCGCGGTGTTTCCGGTTTGGCCACCATCGGCTCCACCGGACCTTTCGTGGGTCTGTTCGGTACCGTGGTCGGCATCATTAACGCGTTTAAGGGAATTTCGAGCGAGAAGTCCACGGGTCTGGGCGCCGTCGCGGGCGGTATTTCCGAAGCGCTGGTCACCACCGCCGTGGGTCTGTTCGTCGCGCTGCCCGCGGTGTGGGCGTACAACTACTTCTCGGGCCGCGTGGAAGCGTTCGACGTGGAGATGAGTAACTCCAGCTCTGAGTTGGTTGATTACTTCATCAAGCGCACCCAGAAGGCTGGCGCAGGCAAGTAGTCCGGCCCCGCAGGTACG
The DNA here is from genome assembly GCA_945861625.1 of Candidatus Sulfopaludibacter sp. SbA3. Classification (GTDB taxonomy): domain Bacteria; phylum Acidobacteriota; class Terriglobia; order Bryobacterales; family Bryobacteraceae; genus Palsa-187. The sequence goes on along the minus strand of CAMAVI010000012.1, from coordinate 41,623 downwards.
TTTTCCGCGAGTTGAAATTCCTCCGGCATGCGCCGTCTGGCCCCAGGGCCGGCGGCGTCTGCTGGGAGGAAGCAGCCCTCGGGAGCGATCCCGGAAGGGCAGAAATTTGAGGAGCCGTTTATGAAAAAACCAAAGGCACCGGAAGTAACCTCTGATATTAACGTGACTCCCATGGTGGACGTGATGCTCGTGCTGTTGATCATCTTCATGGTGATCACGCCGATGTTGACCAAGGGCGCCGCCGTGGAATTGGTGAAGACCAGCCACCCGATCGCCATGAAAGACGCCGACAAGGAAGACGCGATATTGCTGGCGGTAACGCGCGATGGCAAGATCTACTTGAGCCCTGGCAACAAGCAGATTACCATGGATGAAGTACCCGGCCGTATCCGCGATTTGTTGACGAACCGGTTGGATAAGACGGTCTACATCAAGGCTGACATGCGCGCCAAGTACGAGCGGGTAACCGACGTTGTGGATAACCTGCGCGCCGCGGGTGTGGATCAGTTGGGTCTGTTGACCGAACAGGTGGGCGGCGACAGGAAGGTCGCTCCGTAAGGCAAGTGTTTTAGCAGTAATCAAGGAGATTTTTTATGTCAATGGCAGTGGGGGGAGCTAATCAAGGTCCCCGTGCAGATATTAATATGACGCCCCTGATCGATGTACTGTTGGTGCTACTGATCATCTTCATGGTGATTACGCCGTTGACGCCGCACGGCTTGGAAGCCTTGGCGCCTCAGCCGCCGCCTCCGAACACGCCTCCGCCGCCTCCTGGGCAGGACCGTACGGTTGTGATCGTCATCGATAAGGACCGGACCATGCACCTCAACCAGGACCCTATCAACGTCGACCAGCTCGAAGCCCGTCTGACCGAGGTTTTTAAGACCCGCGCCGAGCGTGTCGTGTTCGTGAAGGGCGACCCCGATTTGGACTATCAAACTGTCGCCCATGCGATCGACATCGCCAAGGGCGCGGCCATTGACAAGGTCGGGCTGATGACCCCCAAGACTGAATTAGGTCAGTAGACAAAGGAGAATGATGAGAATGCGCAAACCCACTCTCCTCGGCGCCCTGCTTGTCATCGGCGCTTTGACACTCATAGGCACCGGCTGTAGCAAGCTAAAGTCGCGTGACAACCTAAATAAGGGCGTCACCGCGTATAAGAACGCGAAGTATTCCGTGGCTGTGGATTTATTCCAGGAAGCGATCAATCTGGACCCCGAAAATCCCAACGCCCGTGTGTACCTGGCAACCGCGTACATGATGCAGTGGATCCCCGGCGCTATATCGCCGGAGAACCTCCAGTTTTCCACCAAGGCGAAAGAGGAATTCGGCAAGGTTCTGGATAAGGACCCCAACAATGGCGTCGCTCTGGCCTCACTGGCTTCTCTGGCCTTCAACGAAGCGGACCCGCTTCCGCTGGAGCAGAAGATGGGCAAGCTGGACGAAGCCGCCAGCTGGTACACCAAACTGGTCACGGCGGATGCCAAGAACCGCGATGGTTACTACAGCCTGGGCGCCATCGCTCAGAAGAAATTTTATCCGGCCCTCATGACCGCGCGCGTCAACGCAAGCATGAAGCCGGACGAGCCCGGTCCGCTGAAGGACAAGAAGACTAAGGCTGAACTCACCGCCAAGTATATGCCGACGATCGAGGACGGCATCAAGAATCTGGACAAGGCCCTGGAAATCGACAAGGAAAGTGACGATGCCATGGCTTACAAAAACCTCCTGATTCGCGAACGCGCCGATCTTGCCGACGACAAAGACGCCTACAAGAAGCAGATCGAAGAGGCCGATTCTTGGCTCCAGAAGGCTCTGGACACTAAGAAGCTTAAGCAGGAACGTGCCGAGAAGAAGACTTCGGGCGGTATCATCCAGGATTAGCGCCCAGTACTTTAGAAGCTTGGGACAGTGCACCAGAGCAGGTGTACTGTCCTTTTCTATTTTCATCGTCCTCTAGACTGCCGCTACACTAATAGATGAGCATGCCGGAACCTCCTCAGGCCGCTGTCCTTCCCGCGTCCGTGGCCGTTCCGCCTGTTGGGGCGCCTGAGCCTGGAGAAGTGGAATGCCTCTACCAGGAGCTTGAGGCCCGCATCCTCGAACTCCGTCCTCATGAGAATCTGGCGCCCCTTCGGAAGGCCTTCCAGTTCGCATCCGAACGCCACCGCAATCAAAAACGGGTCTCCGGCGAACCGTTCATGATCCATCCGGTCCTGGTCACGCGGCAGCTAGCGGAGATGAACATGGATACGGTCTGTTTGCAGACCGGTTTGCTGCACGACGTTGTCGAAGACACCATTGCCACCATCGCCGAGGTAAAACGCGAATTCGGCGAGGACGTCGCCCGCTGTGTGGATGGCGTCACCAAACTGAGCAAGCTGAATCTCGCGAACCGGGAAGAACGCCAGGCGGAAAGCGTCCGCAAGATGCTGCTGGCCATGGTGAACGATATCCGCGTTGTCTTGGTGAAGCTGGCGGACCGGTTGCATAACATGCGTACGTTGGGTTCGCTGCCGCGCGAAAAACAAGAACGCATCGCCACCGAAACCATGGAGATCTACGCGCCCATTGCACACCGTCTCGGAATGGGTAAGATCCGCGGCGAATTGGAGGACCTGGCGTTTCACTACCTGGAGCCGGAAGCCGCCGCCAGCCTGCTCAAGGACTTTGAGTCCCAGCACGACGCCAACGAAGGGTTTCTCAAGGAGATTAAGCACACCGTCGAATTACTGCTCGCGCGCGAAGGCATCCCGGCGCGCGTGGATGGCCGCCTCAAACGGGCTTACTCGGTTTTTCAGAAATTGAAAAGACAGAAGATCACGCTGGATCAGGTCTACGATCTTCTGGCTGTGCGCATCATTACGGATTCCGTCAAGAATTGCTATGCGGCGTTGGGCGTCATCCATAACGAATGGCATCCGATTCCCGGCCGCATCAAGGACTTCATCGCCATTCCGCGCCCCAACCTGTATCAGTCGCTCCATACTTCGGTCATGGGCCCCGGCGGGCGGCATTTTGAAGTGCAGATCCGTACCGACGAAATGCACCGGGTTGCCGAAGAAGGCATCGCGGCCCACTGGAAATATAAGGAAGGCCGTCGTGGGCCCGCTGACGACGATCAACGCATGGCCTGGCTCCGCCAGTTGGTCGAATGGCAGCGTGAGATGCACGATCCCACGGAGTTCATGTCCACGCTCAAGGTGGACCTCTACCCGGAGGAAGTCTACACCTTCACGCCCAAGGGCCGTGTGATTATCCTCCCGCGCGATGCCACTCCGATCGACTTCGCCTACGCCATCCACTCCGACGTGGGCAACACGTGCACGGGTGCCAAGGTCAACGGCCGCATCGTGCAACTGAAGTATGGGCTGCGCAATGGCGACGTGGTTGAGATTCTAACGCAAGCCGGACACTTGCCCAGCAAGGACTGGCTGGCGCTGGTCAAGACCCCCCGCGCGCGCAACAAGATCAAGCACGTCATCAACACCACGGAGCGCGCCAAGGCCATCGAAATCGGAGAGAAGTACCTGGAGCGCGAAGCCCGCCGGTTGGGGGTGGCGATGAGCCGCATCTCCAAGGCGCAGATTGAATCCGTCGCCGCCGAGTACGGCTGTGGCAAGATTGAGGATTTGCACGCCGCGCTTGGATACGGGAAGTATTCTCCCCGTCAGGTCTTGCAGAAGTTGGCGCCCGATCAAGTGGGGCCTGAAGTTCCCGAGGCAACTCCGGCTCCCGCATACACTCCAGATCACTCCACCGCCCCGACCGATCCGGATTTGGTCATCCGAGTGAAAGGGATGGACGAGTTGCTGGTGTATCGCGCCAAGTGCTGTAACCCGATCCGCGGGGAGGCGATCGTGGGTTACGTGACGCGTGGCAAGGGCGTAGCCGTGCACTCGCGGAACTGCTCCAACGTGCAGAATCTGATGTATGAAGTGGAGCGTAAAATCGACGTGGAGTGGGCCCGCGCGGCCAAGGAAACGTTCCAGGTGAAACTGCTCATTCATACCGAAGACCGGCCGGGGATGTTGAGCCAATTGACCACCGCGCTGTTCAGTGAACAGACGGACATCCGAAGCCTGGAAGCGCGCAGCGACGACGAGCGCGCCGCCGACGGTGCCATCATGGATGTGACCGTCGAAGTGAAGGATAAGAAACAGTTAGAGCGAGTTGTTTCCGCCATCCGCCGCATTCCCGGCGTTCGCGATATTGAGAGAGTGAATCAGTGAGTCTGCCGCCCCAAGAACCCGAACACATCGCTATTTCCAAGTCCAAAGGCATCAAAATCGATTGGAAGGACCGGCATTTCAGCGAGTACGGCCTGGCCTATCTGCGCGACGAATGCCCCTGCGCTACCTGCACGGGAGCACACGGCACGGTGCCGCAAAAATCCAATTACGGAGCGAACGGTGGAGGCGGCGGAGCGAATGAACCCTTCCCCATGTACAAACCTACCTTGAGGATGCTCAGCGTGGAGGCCGTGGGCGGATACGCCATCCGCATCGACTGGTCCGACGGCCACAACACCGGCATCTACTCTTTTGATCACCTGCGAACGATTTGCCCGTGCGATGACTGCCGGGCAAAGCGGGAACTGAGCGCCCCTTCACCACGATAAGCGCCGCAAGTCCTTGACGCGATCGAAATGGGTGTCGCGGCTCAGCACGGGGAGCACATGTTGGCGGGATAGAGCTGCGATCCAAACGTCGTTGGATGGGATGGGTTTGCCTAAGTGGCGGAGTTCGGCGCGAACGCCGACATACCACGGGATAGTTTCCTCGGTGATTTCCAGAATCTGGCAAGTCTCGAGAAACGGTCGAAGCCATTGCTCATAATTACGCTCCCGCCTGGAGTGGGCGATGCCGTACCGGTACTCGCCCAATACCACGACCGGGACTGCCAACAACCCCGCCGCGGAAACAGCCTTAACCGCACTGGGAATGTTGTCGGCAAACGCCGACAACGCATTCGTGTCTAGAATCAAAGCCGGTCCTCAGGCTCGATCTGCTCGAATTCCTCTTCGATCAGCTTATTGATACGGACCGTTTCATTGTGCAGATGGCGCAATCCGCCAGCAAACTTCATCCACGGCTTTTTATGGGATGCCGGAGCCGCCGCGAGTTTCTCTTCAACCGCCTCGGTGACGAACTGCCGCAACGGGATGCCCCGTTCAGCGGCCTTCATTTTCGCTTTCCGAAAAATCGGGTCGGGGATTTCCAGCGTGGTCTTCACAACTTCATCTTCCCATATTTATGGGAGCACGGGCTACTCGTCTACTCTCCACACGATACTCCCATTTACGACCGTCGCCACCGGGCCGCCGTGGAAGGTAGTCCCATCGAAGGGCGAATTGCGGCTCTTGGAAAACGACTTGTTTACGTCGTAAGTCCACTGCCGGTCCGTCGAGAAGACGGTCACGTCGCCCGGGGCGCCTTGCGCGAGCGTCCCCCGGTTAATGCCCAGAATCCGGGCCGGATTCGTCGTGAACAGCGGGATCAGTTGCGCGACGCTGATCTTCCGCGTGTGGACCAGGCGTTCCAGAGACAGACCCAGTGCGGTTTCAAAGCCCAGGATGCCGAACGGGCACCGTTCAAACTCCTGCATCTTCTCGCTGCCGGCATGCGGAGCGTGATCCGTCGCGATGGCGTCAATCGCGCCGTTCACAATGCCCTCCACTACGGCACTGACGTCGTTCGCGGAGCGCAGCGGGGGCTTCATCTTGAAGTTGCTGTCGTAGGGGATCATGTCGCTGTCGGCGATCGCCAGATGGTGCGGCGTTACTTCCGCCGTCACGGCCAGCTTCTTCATCTTCGCGAAGGCCACCATCGCGACGGAATGCTTGGAGGATATGTGCGCCACATGATAGCGAGCGCCGGTCACCTCCGCCAGCAGAATATCGCGCGCCACCATCACGTCTTCCGAACATCCCGGAATGCCGCGTAAGCCAAGCCGCACGGACTCGGCCCCCTCATGCATGTCGCCGCCCGCGCTCAAGTGCAGATCCTCGCAATGATTGATCACCGGAATCCCGAAGCTGCGCGCGAACTCCATGGCCCTGCGCATCAGACGCGCGTTCATCACGGGACGCCCGTCGTCGGAAATCGCCACCGCGCCAGCCTTCCGCATGGAACCAATGGCGGCGAGTTCTTCACCCAAGCTACCTTTGGTGATCGCTCCGATGGGGAAAACGTTCACGATGGCGTGCCGCCGGGCCTTTTCAATGATATAGGTGGTGACCGTTGGGCTATCATTCACCGGAGCGGTGTTGGGCATCGGGCAGATTGACGTAAAGCCCCCCGCTGCCGCCGCGCGCGCTCCCGTTTCTATCGTTTCGGCGTGCTCGAATCCGGGCTCGCGCAGATGGACATGCATGTCAATGAAACCTGGCGCAACCACCAGTCCGGTCGCATCGAAAACCTCCGCGCCCGCCGCTGTGAGCCCGGCGCCGACGCCCTTGATCACAGCGTCTTCGATCCACACATCGGCCACGCCATCGTGCCGCGATGCCGGGTCAATCACTCTTCCGTTCTTAATGAGCAGCGATGCCATGAGCTATCCGTTCAACACGCGTTCCAGAACTGCCATCCTCACCGAAATTCCGTTCTCTACCTGATTCAGAATCGCTGAGCGCTGGGAATCCGCCACTTCCGAAGAAATCTCGCGGCCTCGATTGATGGGGCCCGGGTGCATCACGATCGCATCCGGTTTGGCGAGTTTCATGTGCTCCGGACGCAGTCCATAGAACGAAAAATATTCGCCGGCCGGAAACGCCGCTTCATGCTGGCGCTCCAGTTGCACGCGCAGCATCATGACGACGTCGGCGTCGCGAATCGCTTCGTTCATATCCGTGGTCAGCGTGACGCCGGGCGCGAGCAAACGCAGTTCCTGGGGGAGCAGGGAAGCCGGACCGCACAACACGATATTCGCGCCGTATTTGGACAACAAATACACGTTGGACCGCGCCACGCGGCTATGTGCGATGTCGCCGATAATGGCCACGCGCAATTTCCCCAAGTTCTTGCCGTGATCCAAAATCGTACGCGCGTCGAGCAAAGCTTGGGTGGGATGCTCGTGCGTACCGTCGCCCGCGTTGATAATTGGAATTCCCAAGTGCCGCTGTAAGAAGTGCGGAGCACCCGACGCCGCGTGACGCATGATGATGGCGTCCGGCCGCATTGCTCCCAGCGTGTTGAGCGTGTCGACGAGGGATTCGCCCTTGGATACACTCGACGCTTGCGCGGTGATCGACACCGCATCCGCGCTCAGGCGCTTCGCCGCGAGTTCGAAGCTGGTGCGCGTGCGCGTGGAGGCCTCAAAGAACAGGTTCACCACCATGCGCCCCTTCAAGAGATCAAAGCGCCGGGGACGCTCGCCCAGAGGTGTTTGAAAATCGCGCGCCCGGTCCAAAATTGCCTGCGCTTCCTCCCGCGTCAGGTCTTCAATGCCCAGAAGCCCTTTCATCGGCGCGCTTTCCTATGCCACCTTCTCCACCAGGAGCACTTTCTCCATCCCATCGATCTCCTGAAATTTCACTTCGATGATCTCATTGGCATCAGTTTGAACCATGCGTCCCACGAAGCGGGCTTCCACCGGCAGTTCGCGCCACCCGCGATCGATCAACACCAGTAAGTGCACGCTATCGGGACGGCCCTGGTCAAACATCGCGTCCATGGCGGCGCGTACCGTGCGTCCTGTGTAGAGGACATCGTCCACCAAAATGATGTCTTTACCGGTCACTGAAAACGGGATGTCCGTGGCGTTGACAACAGGTTGCTGTGCAACCGTCGACAGATCGTCGCGATAAAGATTGATATCCAGGATTCCGGTCGGAATCGCGCGGTGCTCCAGGGCCTCGATCTTTTGCGCCAGGCGTTCGGCCAAAGGCACTCCCCGGCGCCGGATGCCGATCAATGCGAGCTTGTTCAGATCCTTGGTCTGTTCGAGGACTTCGTGCGCCAGACGGACCAACGTGCGGTCGATCTCGGAAGCGCTCATCAGTTGGGATTTTTCGCGGGTCACAGCCATAGTGGAGGTAAACGGTTTCAGCGTAACACGGCGCTTATCCGCGGCGCTCGCTCGGTCTCTAGAATGGTACACATCGCATGTATTCCCACCTCTTCCGTGCCGCCTTGGTACTTCTCGGGGCGGCTCCGGCCTACGCGGCTGAACTCGAGCTGCGTTATGCGGCTGTTGAGCGGGTCATCGCGCGCCAGTTCTTCACGCAGGAAGGCCGCCTCTACGTGCGCGGCAACCGAGCCACCAAGTGCACGTTCGCTTTCCTTGAGTCTCCGCGCGTGGGCTCGGCGGATGGCAGGCTGCAAATCACGGCTCGCTTCAGCGGCCGCTCCGCGCTGGATATGTTTGGACGCTGCGTCGGCCTCGGTGACTCCTTCGATTTCACGATGAACGCGACGCCCATCGTGCGGGACGGCGCACTGGCCCTGACCAAAGTGAGCCTGACTGTTCCACGCGATACATATTACATCCGGAGAGTCCGGCAGGCGCTCTCGGCGAGTTTCGCCAAGGACTTCAAGATTGAAATCCGCGACCAGGCGCGCCGCCTCATCGAGCAGCCGGCCGCGGCGGGAAGCGATCCGCCGCCATTCGCTCGCGAGTTGACGCGCTTCGACATCACTGGCGTGCGTGTGGAACCCGCAGGACTCGTGCTGGTGATTGATTTCAGCTTAGTGGTCAAATAGAAGGAACCACCCTTCCTTATGCAGCCAGTCAATATAGGAGTCATCGGTCTCGGCAATGTCGGCTCAGGCACGTTGGATATTCTTGCCGAGAACGCGGACCAGATCGCGCTCAAACTGGGATTCCCTCTGCGCGTGACGGCAGTGTGCAGCCGCGGCGTCGCCGGCAGACAGATTCCCGCGGCTCTGGGCGCTCCTCTGCGTACAGCGGATTGGCGCGAAGTGGTGAACCACCCGGACGTCCACATTGTGGCGGAGTTGATTGGCGGGACCGGCGTGGCGCGTGAAATCATCGAGGCTGCAGCCGCCAACGGCAAGTCCGTGGTCACGGCCAACAAAGAATTGATGGCCGCCTCGGGCGCGGAACTCTGGGATCGTGCAATTGCAGCGGGGATCAACCTGGCCATGGAAGCCAGCGTCGCCGGCGGCATTCCGATCCACGCTGTATTGCGCGAGGGAATTTCCGGAGACCGAATCACCACGCTCTACGGAATTCTGAACGGCACCTGCAACTACATCCTGACCGAGATCGAGCAGCGCGGCGCCAGCTTTGAAGACGTGTTGAAAGAAGCGCAGGCGGCAGGCTACGCCGAGGCTGACCCATCGGCTGATGTGGACGGCTTCGACGCGCGCTCCAAGCTGGTGATCTTGTCCGCGCTGGCTTTCGGCGAGCGCATTGTACCGGCGGATATTTACACCGAAGGCATCCGCCGCATTTCACCCATCGATTTCGGCTACGCTCACATGCTGCACCACACCATCCGGCTGGTGTGTGCCGCCCGGCAAACAAAGGAAGGCTTGCTGCTATCCGTGCGCCCTTCGCTGATTCCGCAGTCGACGATCTTAGCCGGCGTGCGCGGCGCTTACAATGCCATCTGGGTGCGCGGGCGTTACGGCGCCGACACGTTTTATTACGGACGTGGAGCAGGCGCGCATCCCACTGGAGTCGCCGTGGTGAGCGACCTGATGCGCGTGGCTCGCGAGATCCGCTCCGGAAGCCCCGAGCGTGTGTCGCCCTTCGCGCACGCGCGTCTCGGCGAATACTGTCCGATTCCGATCACGCTCAACAGCGCGGCGTACTACCTGCGCTTCCGCGTGAAGGACCGCCCCGGCATCATCGCCCAGTTGGCTGCCGCACTGGCCGCCGAGCACATTTCCATCGAAGCCGTGTTGCAGTTGCCCGAAGCCAACGCCAACAACCTGCCCTTCGTGATCACGGTGGAGCCGACCACGGAAGCCTCCATCCGCTCGGCCTTGGCAAGCATGGAAAAACTTGATTTCTTTACGGAACCGCCGCTCGCGATGCCGATGGAGACGTCGCTCTAGTACCTGAAGAACTCCACCGGTTCGAACGCGGTGATCTTCCACTGTTTCCCGCGGCGCTCGATGCGGCATTTTACGATCTGACGGCGTGAAATACCGGTGCCGTGATTCGCGGCTTTTTCGCTGGTGACCAGCAGCCAGTCGAGTTCCAGCGTCCGTTTCTGGTTGTCGCCTTCATCATTCACGACTTCGATGCTCGAACCCACGTCGTAGGCGGCGAGCAGGCCTTCGATCTCGCTGCGCAGCGTGGCGTGCCGCGGCATGTCACGGTCAAACCTTGCCATGAACGCCGAGGCGTCGTCGTTCACCAGTGCTTCTGCCGCCGCGCGGAAGAAGTCCCGGACATCCGCCGGCGGCTCGGCGAAGGCAAGGCTTGTGAACAGGAGTAACGGCGCGAGACGTGTCATTTCTTAGATTCAACCTCAGGTCCGGTAACTGGCGTTGATGCGGATGTAATCGTAGGTGAAATCGCAGGTCCAGAAACGCGCCCGGCCACGCCCCTTGCCACGAATCGAAAATCGAATATGGCAATCCTTTTCGTCCAGCTTGGCTTTCAATACCGCTTCGGAAAAATCAGCGGCCAAGCCGCCGCGGCACACCGGAATGCCTTGCATGTCGATGTCAACCTTGCGCGGATCGAAGGCCGCGCCAGAGTAGCCGGCGGCGCAAATGATGCGGCCCCAGTTGGGATCCGAGCCAGCGATCGCGGTCTTGACCAACGGCGAATTCGCAATCGAACGTGCGATCTTCTCCGCGGCGTGCTCACTCGCCGCGCCCTCCACGTCGATAGTGACCAACTTACTTGCGCCTTCGCCGTCGCGAGCAATTTGTCGCGCCAGAGACTCCAGGACGCTGGTGAGCGCGGCTTCGAACGCCTTTGCTGACGGCCTCACGCCGGACGCCCCATTCGCCAGCACTGCCACCATGTCATTCGTCGAGGTGTCCCCGTCTACCGAAATGCGGTTGTAACTGCGGCCGATCGCTCGCTTCAAAGCCGAGCGCAACATCGCCGGCGGAACCGCCGCGTCTGTGACCACAAATCCCAGAGTCGTGGCCATATTGGGCTGGATCATGCCCGAGCCTTTGGTCATCCCCGCCACGAACGCCACCTTGCGGCCGCTCTTGATCTCGGCGAACGCGGTCTTTGGCACCAGGTCCGTGGTCATGATGGCTGCTGCCGCTGCATCAAAGCACGACGCGTCGAGTCCGCCAACCAACTTGGGGAGCGCCTCAACGATCTTGATCGCGTCCATCTCGACGCCGATCACGCCGGTGGAGGCCGGCAACACCTGCTCCGATTTCACGCCGAGCGCTTTCGCCGCCGCACGCACGGTTTCGAGAGCCACTTTGTCTCCCGTACGCGTGGCGCAATTGGCGTTGCCCGCGTTAACCAGGATCGCGCAGACCTTGCCCCGCGATGCCTTTAAGTTCTTGCGCGACAGAACCACGGGCGCCGCGGCAACGCGATTCTGCGTGAACACAGCGGCGGCCGCGGCGGGCGTGTCCGATACGATCAAGGCCAGGTCCGGTTTGACCATTTTGCGGATGCCCGCGTAAGCCGCCGCGTAGCGAAATCCTCGCGGCAAGTTCATTGCAGCACCTCGCCACCCGTCAGCGGAAACCCATTGAGAAACGCCGCAGCCGGCATTCGCTTCTTACCTTCCAACTGAACCTCCCGTAATTCCAGTGATTCCCCGTCTCCGCTTCCAATCCCACCGCAACCAGCGTACAGCTTTCGATTCACCACCCGTAGCGCCCCCGGCGGCAATGCCTGATCGCCCAGCACGGCCTTGCAAATTTGGAAACGCTGCCCGCGCAGAAACCCGTAACCGCCCGGCCATGGCTCAAATCCGCGAATCCGATTCAGAATCTGGCGAGCCGGAAGCTGCCAGTCGATCTTGCCATCTTCCTTGTTGAGAATCGGAGCGTAGGTCGCCTGCGAATCATCCTGTGGTTGGGGTTGGATCGAAGAAAGCTCGGCGAGCGTCTGCACAAGAAGCTCCGCGCCGGCCCGCGCCAGGCGCGCACCCAATTCCATGGCGTTCTCTTCCGCGCCGATCTCGGTTTCCCACGTACGCAGAATGTCGCCGGTGTCCAAGCCTTCATCGATGCGCATGATGGTCACGCCGGTGCGCGGTTCGCCATTTGCGATGGCCCACTGAATCGGCGCCGCGCCGCGATATTTCGGCAGCAGGGAAGCATGCACGTTGAAGATCCCCAGCGGCGGAATGTCGAGGATCGCTTTCGGAATGATCTGCCCGTAGCCGACCACGATGATCGCCTCCGGTGCCATTTCGCGCAGTTGCTCGATCACTTCCGGCCTCCGCACCCGCTCGGGTTGATAGACAGGAACGCCCAGCCGTAGCGCCGCTTCTTTTACGGGCGGCATCGCGTCCTTTTGCCCGCGCCCCTTGGGCCGGTCGGGTTGGGTGAAGACCGCGATCACCTGATGGCCCGCTTCCACGATGCGTTCCAGGCTCGGGACCGCAAATGCCGGCGTGCCCATGAACACGAGCTTCATCTTCGTTCTGGCTCCTGGCCTTTGGCCCTCGGTATCTAATCCCACTCGCCGAGCTTTTGCAGCTTGCGGATCTTGCGGCGGATCAAATCGCGCTTCAGCGCGCTGACGTGGCTGATATAGAGTTTGCCGTTCAGGTGATCGGTTTCGTGCAGAAACGCCCGCGCCAGCAGATCCTCGCCGGTCATCTCGAATGGCTTGCCCATGGCATCCTGCGCCCGCATGGTGACTTTCCTGGGACGGTTCACCTGTTCGCGGAAAGTTGGAATACTGAGGCACCCCTCTTCGCTTTTCTGCGAGCCCTCGAAGTAAATAATCTCGGGGTTGATGAGTACGATCTTCGCCGCCGGGTCCTCGCCGGTCGACGTGTCGATCACTGCCAACCGTTGCCCGATGCCGATCTGCGGAGCCGCGAGGCCCACGCCTTTGGCCGCGTACATCGACTCAAACATGTCTTCGATCAGCTTGTGCAGTTCCGGCGTGTCGAACGCCGTGACGTCAGCGCCGTGCTGCTCCAGGACCGGATGTCCGTATTTCACGATCGGGTAGATCATCAGAAGTTCTTCACCTGTTCGAGATAACCTGCGTAGTTTCGCTTGGCTTCCACCATCGAATCGCCGCCAAATTTTTCGATCATGGCTCCGGCCAGCACCAGCGCGACCATCGCCTCGCCGATCACTCCCGCCGCGGGTACCACCGCGACGTCGCTGCGTTCGTAAGCCGCGGGGGAAGCCTCGTGGGTCACCAGATCCGCGCTTTCCAGCGGCCTGCGCAATGTCGAAATCGGTTTCAGCATCCCGCGCACCAGGATATCCTGCCCGTTAGTCATGCCGCCTTCCAGGCCCCCGGCGCGATTGGCTCCGCGCGTGAACGCCTGCCTTTCGCGGTTGTAGTGGATCGTGTCCTGAACTTTGGAGCCGAACGCCGCCGCGCCTTCCGCCGCGAAGCCCACTTCCACGCCTTTTACGGCCTGCATGGAGACGATGGCTTGCGCCAGTTTCCCATCCAGCCGCGTGTCCCAAGAGATGTGCGATCCCAGCCCCGGCGGTACGCCGCGCGCGACCACTTCAAAGACCCCGCCGACCGTGTCACCAGTTCTGTAGGCCTCGTCAACCACGGCCTTCATTCGCTGTTCGGCTTCGGCATCCACGCAGCCGAGCAAAACCTCGTCGCGTTCGCTGAGAGCCACCAATTCTTCCCATGTGGCGGAGCGTTCCAGCCAGACGCTGCCCACCGCGATCACGTGACTGAGCACGGCGATCCCGAATTCCGCCAAATATGCCTTCGCCAGTGCGCCCACCGCTACTCTGGAAGTCGTTTCGCGGGCGCTGGCACGCTCTAAAATGTAGCGGGCATCATGGAAGTTGTACTTGAGCGCGCCTGCCAGATCGGCATGCCCAGGACGCGGGCGGGTTACCGGCTTGATCTTGCCCTCGGCGCCCTCGAATGTCTCCACCGGCAGAGCTTCGGTCCAGTTCTTCCAGTCTTTGTTTTCGAGCAGGATGGCAATGGGCGAACCAATGGTCTGCGAGTGTCGCACTCCGCTGACAATATGGGCCTTATCCGTCTCGATCTTCATGCGCCCGCCGCGGCCGAAACCTTGCTGGCGGCGCCATAATTCACGATCGATCTTGGTCAAGGATATGGGAACGCCGGCGGGCAGGCCCGTCAGCGTGGCAACCAGGCACTCCCCGTGCGATTCCCCTGCGGTTTCAAAGCGGAGCATTGGAATCTTTTATGGTAGCAACACTCGGAATCTGGGCGAGTGCGCCAAATTGTCACGGGGATGGGTCGGCTTGGGACGCCGGCATGCCGATTACTTTTCGGGGTGGGGGGCGTCGTCAGACTTGGGAGGCGACGAAATCGTTTCCAGCAAGAGCGAAACGATCAACAACCCGGCGATGGCGGCTCCGATAATCATATGCTTTCCTTATCTGCGAACTTTGCTCATGCACGTCAACTTCCATCCGGGAGGAGGCGCTTTTTATTCCCTTTATTTGATGTATCGGCTATCTTGGCGATTCATGAGAGGAAAAATTTACCGTTGCAGTAGCCAGCAAATTTCACCAAGCTGGGCCATTTTTTCCTGGACCAGGATTTCAGCACGTTCCACCAGCCGCCCCAAATTGCGGTGATCGGCATTGTCCATTTCGTCCTCACCGTCAGCCAGGCCCGTCTGCAGCCGGTAGTACCGCTGAACGCCCCGTACCGGCGGGAGAAGCTGTTCCATTTGATACTCCGTTGTGCGGCTGACGCCGTCGAACACCACGTCCAGGATGGGTTTGGCCCAGCCCAGAAGCCCTGGCCGGTAGCGGATCGCCTGGGCATGGCGCCCCGTGCCCAGAGAAACCAGCAGGATTTCCGCATCGGGATGAAGCTGGCGCGCCTCCGAGTAGGCGCACAGAGCCGGGTTATTGGCGTAGGTTCCGCCGTCGATCAGAGTCCACAGCCCGTTTCGCAGTCGAGCCGGAGGAAAGTAGGTCGGCGCGGCGGACGTCGCCCGCGCCACTTCCCACAGCGGAAAATCATAGCTCGCATCCCGTCGCGCACGGCTGGCGCGGAAGAACCAGGGTTGGCGCAGACGGATTTCGTAGCTGGTTACCAGTAAATCGCACAGCGAGTCCTGGAGCCGGCTATCGCCAAAGAATTTCTTGAGCACACCTTCGATGCCGCGGGAGGAATACTTTTCCGCCACGGGACGCAGGGCCTTTCTCCAGAACGACTGCGGAAAAATCGCCGAGGATTCGCCAAGGTACAGTTCGCGCAGGTCCGCGGCGCTGTACGCTGGCCGTCCCTGCTGGTCAGGCATCGCTAGTCCCACGGCCAGGACGCCGCCTGTCGATGTCCCCGCCACCATGTCAAAAAGTTCCGTGACCCGCTTGCCGGTTTGCCGCTCGATCTCCATCAACACCGTCGCCGGTATGATGCCGCGAATCCCCCCGCCGTCGATCGCCAGAATTTTGAATAATTGAGCCATCTGCCTGTCGGCTCTTTTTCGCAGACGGCTGATCCGCGCGGGATTCGTGCGGTTTTATATTACTGAGCCGGCGGGACTTCAATGCTCCGATAGAGGGTGACTCGCCGCCGGGCTTTTATCTTTGCACCGTAATCCGCAGGAACGTCGCGGGGATCGACGTGCCTCCGTCGGAGTTCTGGTTCTGCGCCGTCGCGAGTTCCACCAATTGGCTGTGGAGCTCATCTTCCTTTCCGCTCTTTTGAGCGGCTTCGAAGGCGTTCATCGTGGGTCCGTAGAAAGTTCTGAACAATCCGATGACCTCGGCGGGACTCTTGCTGGGTGAGATGAAGCGGAAGGTGTCCCGGACCATGGATATTTTCTCCGTGGGCACACCGGCCTGGCCAAAGCGTTCGATGATATGCGCGTCCACGCCCCACGTCATGGGACTGATGAAGCCTTCCGGAGGCGGAGGCGTAAACGCCGAACTGATCCGCAACACCTGCGACACGAAGGTCGGGTCATTGGGAATCCAGTTGCCCATGACGATCCGTCCGCCCGGCTTGGTGACGCGCACCATCTCCTTGGCGACGTCAAAGGGCTTCGGCGCGAACATGGCTCCGAATACACTGAGCGTCATGTCGAAGCTATCGTCGGCGACGCCTTGCAGGTCGCACGCGTCTCCTTCTTGAAAATTTAGATTGCGCAAACCCGCCTCCGCCGCGCGCTTGTTCCCGGCGGCCACCAGGTTCCGGGCAATGTCGATTCCCGTTACGTCCGCCCCCACGCGGGCCAGTGGGACCGCGGTCGTCCCGTCTCCGCAGCCCAGGTCCAGGACCCGCAACGGCGGCGCTATCCCGAGTGACCGCACCAGCCCCTCTCCCGATTCCCGCATCAATGCGGCGATCGCGGTGAAATCGCCTTTCTCCCATAACGCTTTATTTGGATTCATAACGTCTCCTTAGTGTGTTGTCTATTTTATGCGCATTTGGCACGCCGAGCGCGTGCACTAGGTTTGGTACCGCGGGCGCGGAAACGCGCGCACTACCTTCCAGCTTGCGTTGCCTTGGAGAAACGAACCTCCAATTCCGCGCGGCCCGCGATTCGGGATTCCACCGTACTGCGTATGCGGGTGGGCACGTTCAGGCCATCGCGAATTTCGTAATCGCGCGTGAACACGATTCGCTTAATGAATACGGACGGGCTCTTGACGAACTGGCCCGCCTCGTGGACGGGCAGCCCCGTTTGCCCGTCCACCCACAATTCGCCCTTGAACAGTCCCACCTGTTTTTTCCGGGGAGCGAGTTGGAAGATCAGAATCCGTTGGCCCGCCCGTTCCACGGTTGCCGCCAGGCGGAATCGATAGTGCGACGGCGTGATGGCAAGTTCCTCCGTCTGATGGCTCCCGTTATCCGCGGTGAGGTAGCGGGCGATGACTTCGCGTCTTACCATGTCGTCGCCCGCTGCGTCCAGAATCTGGTAAGTAATTGCGCCTGTAAGGGCCACTATGCGCAGAGCGCGCAACGTGGCTTGCCGGTGGAGCTTGGGCATTTTGGCTTCGATGATTATCTCCGCGGCCATTTCTTTTCGCGCCTCATGTTGCATGTGAATGGCGTCCATATACTTCTGAAGGAGCTGGCTCTCGACGGGCGGCGATGCAGAAAGTCCGGCGAGTGACAGTAGGAATCCAGTAAGCATGACCTTATTTAGCGCCCCCGATCGTAACCGTATTGGTATACCGTGTAACACGGCTTGGACTCCGATGTGATCCGATGGCCAGAGCCCGCCCGTCGTACGGCCGGATGGCTGATCGCCAACGCGGCGCACATCCATAACTCTGGCGTCACGGACGTGGATGAATTCGATTCGCTCATACGGTTCGCTCCTTGGAAATGCATTGGCATCTTCTGAACTTGGTTATTGCTTATAAACTTCACGCCATCTAGCTGCGGGAACCACCGCACCCACGATTGCACCAGTCATCCCGTAACCAACCAGGGGCGCCGCAACAACCATGCCTTCGAAGCCCTCGCACGGACAGTGCCCGCTGGCAAGGGCCACGCCCGTAATCGCGCCTATTTTTTGTAAATCTCGCGCCAATCGCCGCTGGGAATGGCCATACCCACCAGGGCTCCTACCAACGCACCGGCTCCGCCGAATGCGCCGGCGACTGCAGGTGTGGCTCCCAGATATCCGGCCCCTGCCGTGACCCCGCCGCCAAAAACCGCTCCGCCGGCGCCGCCAATCACCGCACCAATCAGCGCATGTCGCCCGCGGCGGCTTCCGCTCCGCACCGACACTCGCGTGATCTCTTGCCGCGTGAACATCTCCTGACCTTTCCCGGAGGCCACCACCAGGGAATCATCCGTTACGCTCCGCATCTCGCCCCGGAAAGTGCGGGAACCGACGACCACTCGAATTTCAGAGTCCGCCTTGAGCGCCTTGACGCCACCCCAGTTGGGGACCGGAGATTGAGCCGATGCAGCAAGACTTGAAACAAGAAGAATTGCGGCCAGGGGAAGGCAGGCAATCTGTGTGTTGAATTTCATTCGAAGGAAGCTCCTTTTCATCTGGAACCGCTTGGTTCCGCCGTTGAGTGCGTCACCGGATTCGAGTTTGCACTGGGCCAACGCCATTCGTCCTGCGCAATCCCTGACAAAATTCTGATGAAGTTGTGATAACTCTATGTGCCTCAATGGCTTTGCCTTGGGATGGATCTGATATGCTCGTATCGATCCAGGACGGCATGACGGAACCCGAAATCCAGCGGTACGAATTCGGCGCGTATCGCATTGATACGGAAGAGCGGCTTCTGCACCGTGGTTCCGAGCTTATCTCCTTGCCGCCGAAGGCCGTCGAGACCTTGCTGGTGCTCCTGGGCGGTGCCGGACGAATGGTCGATAAGGGCGACCTGATGAAGGCGGTCTGGCCGGATACTTTCGTCGAAGAGGGGGCTCTCACCCGCAATATTTCGCTGCTGCGCAAGGCGCTTGGCGATGCCGGCGAAGAAGAGGCGACTTACATTGAGACCATTCCCAAGCGCGGCTACCGCTTTGTGGCTCCCCTCCGCACCGGCGGCAGCGAACCCGCGCCGGCAGAGCCGGTTGCGGCTCCCGCCCTTATGCCGCCGCTGGACGATTTGCTCCCGGTTACCAAGCCGAGTTGGCGCGCGAGAGTTGCCGCTCCTGCCGGTGTTCTCCTGCTGGCAGCGGTGGTGGCGCTCGCCAACTACTGGATGCGCCGGGATCAACTGGCGCCGGTAGTATCCGCCAAGGCTCCCGCGAATGCTCTTGCCGTACTCCCGTTTCGCAACGTGGAGGCCGATCCGGCGGAGGACTACTTCGCCGATGGCATGACGCAGGCGCTCATCACGGGCTTGGCCAAGCTCGGAAATCTGCGCGTGATCTCGCTGGCTCCCGCTGCGGGTGGACCGCGCGAGCCCGCCGCCTTGGATGCCCTGGTCCGCGACCGGCTGGTAAACCGGGTGTTGACGGGCACGGTCCTCCGCGCGGGCGGAAGAGTGCGCATAGACGCCCAGTTAACAGATCCGAAAACGCACGCCGTTACCTGGGCGAATTATTACGAACGGGATGTGAAGGACGTGCTGGCTCTGGAAGCAGCCGTCGCCGAAGCCATCGCAAGCGAGATTCAGGTGACTGTCACGGCGGAGGAAAGGCAACGCCTGGAGCCCGCCCGCCAGATCCGCCCCGAAGCTCTGGACGCATATCTACGCGGCCGGTATCTCTGGAACCGGCGGACCGAAGAGGGGCTCAAGCGGGCGGTGCAATACTTCGAGCAGGCCATCGCCGCCGATCCAAATTATGCGCCTGCCTATAGCGGACTGGCGGATTCCTACTCGCTGCTGGGCTCGATCGGGATTGACGGCATGCCGCCGAACAAGGCCATGCCCCTGGCCAAAGCTGCCGCTCTTAAGGCGTTGGAGCTCGACCCCCGCTCCGCGGAAGCCCATGTTTCTCTCGCTTATGTGAAACTGTCCTACGACTGGGATCTGCGCGGAGCGGCCGAGGAATTCGAGCGCGCAAAGGCGCTGGCTCCCGCTTCCGCCACGCTCCACCACTGGTACAGCCACTATTTCATGGCGGCCGGGGACCTGCCCAAGGCGACGGAACAAATGCAGGAAGCGCTGAGGCTCGAGCCTCTCTCTCCCAGTATCAACATCGGCATCGGATGGTGCTATTACTACTCGCAGCAGTACGACAAGGCCATTGAACAGTACCGCTCCGTGGTGGAAACCGACCCCAGTTTTCCCATGGCTCATCAAACCCTGGCAATGGCTTACCAGCAAGTTGGCAAGTATCCGCAGGCCATCGAGGAATTCCAGCGCGCCGTTTCGCTTTCGGGAAACAGCCCTACGGCCGTGGCGGGTCTGGCGGGCGCCTTTGCCGCGGCCGGGAAACCCGCGGAAGCCCGCCAACAGATGTCGCGGCTGGAGGAGATGTCCAGGCAGCGGTACGTGCCAGCTTTCTACTTCGCCACCATCCATCATGGGTTGGGCGACACCGCAAAGACGCTCGAGTGGGGATGGAAGTCGGTGGGCGAGCGCTCCGATTACCTGATTTATCTGCGCGTCGAGCCACGCGTCGGCAAACTTGCCGGAAACGCCGAATTCATCAGGATGCTGGCCCGCCTGCACCGATGACTTTTATGAAAACCGGCGAACCTATGGCAACGCTTACCAGAAGGGCCGCGCTGGTATTGGCGTCCGGAGGCGTCTGCCGGGGCGCCCGTTGCACGACCTTCCTGGATGCGCGCGTCAAGCGGGAATACGAAAACTACGTCGATGGCGCCGAACGGGCCATGCTTTCCCGATTCGCTCTACAGGAGCTGTCCTGGGCGCCTGGCTCTGCCCGCAAAGAATTGGCAGCCGGGATTGAAAGTGGCAAGCCGGTTCGCTGGAGTGTGGTCGACGCATCCGTCAACCAGCGGCTGGCGGATTGGAATGGGACTGTGGTCCACTGGATCGGGGCGATTCAGATACGCGGCGCGGGTATGGAGGATCTGAAGGCCGTGTTGCAGGATTACGACCGCTACGCTTCCATCTACCGGCCTATGATTTACCAGTGCCGGGCCCAACCGGCCCCCTCTGCCTCGGGTAATGCCTATGACGTTACCTTCGGATTCCAGAACACCTATCGGGCGGCATCTGTGTTTCCTTCGCACTATTCCTTCCTGATAAGAGCGCGCGCCAGTTTCTCGGAAGAGAACAGCGGCACCGATCCCGTGCTGCTGGTACGTTCGCGTGCCGATGAAATTCGCGAGTCCGATAGCGGCGTGCCGGGAAAGGACGATTTTCTGGAACCGTATCACGATCACGGAATTCTCTGGGGGATGAATACTTACTGGCGCGCCAGAAAGAAAGGTCCAGACCTTTATGTGGAGTTGGAAGCCATCACCTTGGCCCGCTCGGTCCAGGAGTTTGTGTGTAAGATTGGTATCCTGCCCGTTCCGAAGTCGATGATTTTCGGAGTTCTGACCGCGCTTCCTAGCGAGTCGCTGGACCTGATGCTGGCGGCGACCAAAGCGGAGTGCGAGCGCCGCGTTTCCGGACAGGCGGGCAGACGGTCGCGCTAGTCGCCGACGTAGCGGATTCCGCCCTCCTGCTACACTAAAAGAAAACCCATGACATATGATGTGATCGTGGTCGGGAGCGGTCCCGGCGGTTACTCGGCGGCTGTTCGGGCGGGGCAGTACGGCCTCAAAACAGCCATTATCGAAAAAGACGGCAAGCTGGGCGGCTGCTGCCTTCACGTGGGCTGCATTCCCACGAAAGCATTCCTCCATACGGCCGATGTTTGGGATCGTTTCCAGCATTCCGTTGACGAGGGCATCTACTGCGAAAACCCGCGTCTGGACTTCCCACTAGTTCTGAATCGCAAGAACAACATCGTCTCCAAGCACGCCAAGGGCGTCGAGTTCCTGATGAAGAAAAACAAGGTCGACGTCATCAAGGGCTATGGGCGTCTGGCAGGTCCCGGAAAGGTTGAAGTCACTTCGGAAACCGGCAAACAGATCGTGGAAGCGAAGAACATCGTGCTGGCCACTGGTTCGGAGGCTCGCATGCTGCCCGGTTTGCAGCCGGATGCCAAGCGCATTCTGACCAACATTGAAATCTTGAATCTGACGTATGTCCCCCAATCGATCGCGATTCTGGGCGCGGGCGCGGTGGGCGTCGAATTCGCTTCCTGTTTTCACCGATTTGGCTCTAAGGTCTCGGTTTTTGAGATGCTGCCGCGTATCGTTCCGGTGGAGGACGAAGAAGTCTCCAAGGAACTGGAGCGGGTGTTCAAGAAGAGCGGTATTCGTGTGGAAACCGGCGCCCGCACCGGCAATATCCAGGTAACGGACAAGGGTGTACGCTTCACCGCCACGCTCGCCAACGGTAAAGAAGAAACGGTGGAAGCTGAGTGCCTCCTGGTCGCCATCGGCCGCAAGCCAAATACGGAAAACATTGGTCTTCAGGGTACGCGCGTGGAGCTCGACCGGGGATTTATTAAAGTCGATCCGTACCAGCGCACGGGTGAAACCGGAGTTTACGCCATTGGCGATATCGTCGCGGGCACACCGCAGTTAGCGCACGTCGCGACGGCTGAAGGCATGGTGGCAATGGCTCACATCGCTGGCAAGCCCGTAACGCCGGTCAACAAAGGCCGCATCCCCGGAGCTACTTATACCGAACCCGGCATCGGTAGCGTGGGCCTCACGGAAGCGCAGGCGCGCGTGCAAGGCTACGACGTCAAGATTGGCAAGTTCCCCTTTGCGGCCAACAGCAAGGCTAGTATTCTGGGACGCCACGACGGCTTCGTCAAGATTGTCAGCGACGGGAAGTACGGCGAGATTCTGGGTGTGCATATCATCGGGCCCGAAGCGTTTGAACTCATCGGCGAAGGCGTATTGGCCATGGAAGCCGAGGCCACGGTGGAAACGCTGCGCCACACCATCCACGCCCACCCGACAATATACGAAGCCATGGGCGAGGCCTTCAACGCGGTGTACGGGCAAGCGATCAATGCTTAGTTACGCACCCGCTCCCGCCGTCTGCGAACTCCGCGACCTGGGCCGCATGGGCTACGCGGAAGCCTTCGCGCTGCAGCAGGACTGTGTCGAGCGGCGCAAGCGCGGCGAGATTCCGGATCAGCTCTTGATTGTCGAGCATCCGCATGTTGTGACCATGGGGCGCAACGGCCATGAAGAAAATTTACTGGCATCGCCCGAGTTGCTGGCGCGCGCGGGAATCGCGTTCCATCACACGGACCGCGGCGGAGACGTTACCTACCACGGCCCCGGCCAAATCGTCGGGTATCCGATCGTCGACTTGAAGGAATGGAAGCGCGATGTGACGGCTTATGTTCGCGCCCTCGAGCAGATTCTCATCGATGTTCTGGGCGAGTTCGGGATTACGGCCTGGCGCGAGCCGGGGGCTGCCGGTGTATGGACTTCGCGCGGTAAGATCGCGGCGATTGGCGTGCACATCAGCCGCTGGATCACCTCGCATGGGTTCGCGCTGAACCTGGATACGGACCTGAGCTACTTTCAGTATATCGTCCCGTGTGGTCTGACCAAGCCCGTGACTTCGCTGCGGGCGCTGGGATGCCCGGCGAGCCGCGGGCAGGTTGTCGCGGTCCTGGCGCGCCGGTTGGCCCGCACGTTTGAATTACAAATGGAGATTATATGATCGATGTCGTCATGCCCCAAATGGGCGAGAGCATTGTCGAAGGAACCCTGACCAAGTGGCTGAAGCAGCCCGGCGATCGCGTCGAGCGCGACGAGCCGCTGTTTGAGATTTCAACCGACAAAGTAGATACGGAGATACCCGCGCCGGTTGCCGGCATCATGGGCGAAATTCTGGTTCAGGAAGGCACCACGGTTGGCGTGAACACGGTTGTGGGCAGGATCGACGCGGCCGGCGGAGCGGGCGCCCCTGCTCCTGGCGTGATCGCCGCCGTTGCGGCGTCTCCCGCTTCCCCCACTTCCGCACCCGCCGTCGCCGCGCCCGTCACTGTCCCTGTCGCCGAAGAGGCAGGCCCACTTTCGCCGCTGGTGCGTAAAATGGCGCGGGAGAACAACGTCGATCTCAATCAGGTGCGAGGCACCGGCGCCGGTGGCCGCATCACCAAGCAGGATGTTGAGGCCCATATCGCGTCCCGAAGCGCTGCTCCCGCTCCCGTGCAGGCCGACTACGTTCCAGTCCCTTCTCCGGTTCCCGCCCAAGTCATGCAGCAGGTTCCGCCGCCTCCACCTGCTCCCGCGCGGCCGCAGTCTATGGCTCCCGCGGTGCAGGAACAGGCCCACTTCCGCGGCGAGGCTCCGGGGGCCCGCGTGGAGCCCATGAGTGTGATGCGGCAGAAGATCGCCGAGCACATGGTGTTCAGCAAGCACACCTCGGCGCACGTGACGACGGTGCACAAGGTGGATATGACGCGAATCGCCAAGATGCGCGACCGCATGAAGGGCGAGTTTCAGGCCCGCCACGGTTTCAGTCTGACGTTTCTGCCCTTCGTGCTGCGCGCCGCCACCACCGCGCTGCAAGGTTTCCCGCTGCTGAATTCTTCGATTGACGGCACCAATATCATTTTCCATCGCGACATCAATATCGGCATTGCCGTTGCGTTGGAGAACGGCCTGATCGTGCCCGTAGTCCGCAACGCCGATGAAAAGAACGTCGTCGGCTTGCAGCGCTCCATCGCTGACCTGGCGACGCGCGCTCGTTCCCGCCAACTGCGTCCGGACGAAGTGCAGGGCGGCACGTTCTCCGTCACCAACTTCGGAAGCTTCGGCAGCGTGTTTGCGACGCCGGTGATTAATCAGCCGCAAGTCGCGATCCTGGGTGTGGGCGCTGTCGAGAAGGTTCCCGTGGTGGTGGACGACGCCATCGCGATCCGCTCGGTGGCATACCTGGCGCTCACCTTCGATCATCGCCTGATTGACGGCGCATTGGCCGACCAGTTCATGCAGAAGGTGCGGTCAGTGCTGGAAAGCTGGAGCGAGGAAATCCTCTAGATCACAAGATCAGAGTTGAAACGAAAATCGCGCCAGAGCCGAAGCCCTTGGCGCGATGATTTCTTGCACGGGGGAAGTTGCTACTGCTTCTTCACTGGGGCGCTCAGCGGAGCCACGATAGGCTTGGGCGCTGCCGCCGGACGCGTCGGCGCTGGCGCCGCTGGTCTGGCCATCGTCGGTGGCGCGGCCGCCGGGGTTGGAGTGAACACGGTCTTATCGTAAAGATCGATCACTTCCTTGGTGATGTCCACCGAGTTGGAGGCGTACAGCACCGGCGTGTTCTGGCTGCTCACGTCGAGGACGAGCGCGTAGCCGTTCTGCTGGGCGTATTTGTCGATGACCGCCATCATCTTCTGGCCCAATCCACCAATTACTTTCTGCTGTTCCTGCTCAAGCTCGCCTTGGGCGTCTTCGATCTGACGGTTAAAGCTCTTGGTCTTCGTGTCAATGTTGCGGGTCAGATCTTCCTTGGCGCTATCGGAAAGAGT
Organism: Candidatus Sulfopaludibacter sp. SbA3; assembly: GCA_945861625.1. Classification (GTDB taxonomy): domain Bacteria; phylum Acidobacteriota; class Terriglobia; order Bryobacterales; family Bryobacteraceae; genus Palsa-187. The sequence goes on along the minus strand of CAMAVI010000012.1, from coordinate 16,621 downwards.
GTTGCCGCCGCGCTGGAGGCGCTCCTGCATTTCCTTGATTTCCGCCTGCTTGCCATCCAACTCTTTCTTTCGCGGGCCCATCTTGGCTTCCAACTCCGCCGCGGCCTTTTGGCCTTCCTTGGTGGCCGTGAGAGCGGCCTGAACCTGAATCACGGCGATCTTGGTCGGCGCCGCGGAGGCTGTTGCCGGCGCGGCGGCAGGGGCCTGTGCCAGAGCTGCACCCGCCATCGCGCCGCCCAATAACATGAGCGTTAAAAAATTCTTAGTCACGACAAAACTCCTCAGTTCCTTCATGTTAGCACGTGCGCTTGCAGCGTTAGAATGTCCGGCCCACCGAGAACCGGAACATGGAGCGCTGCTCGCGGAACGGGAAAATGGATCCCACTTGCGCCAAAGCGTTCAGGAACGACGCCTGATTCGGGAAAAAGCTCCGGTCGGTTACGATGGGCGCCTGAACAAACTGTTGCACGATCCACGGATTGTAAGCCCAGTAGACCCGGAACGGCGCGTTCACAACGGGCATCAGTACCTGCAACTCCAGTCCTGTCGAAGCGCGGATCTTTTGCGTGCCCCCGGCGATCACGGCTCTGTCGGAGAAATTTGCCTCCGGGAATTGCCGGTTCAACTGATTGATCCGATCTGGATTGATCTTCAGCTGGCTGGTATTGACCAAACGGTTCATACCCACGTCAAAGAAAGCGGCCAGAGTCAACGGTCCGAAGATCGGAATGCGGTACTCTAAATTGCCGACCAGCGACGTATCGCCGCCGGGCGTCACAACCTGGTAAGAAGGAATCTTGGTGGAGACCGTGGTGAATCCGGGGTTGCCGTTGGCGTCGATGAAACGCTGCTGCTTGGGCGAGCCATCGGCGTTGAGCACCAGAGCGTTTCCTTCGATGGGCACGAATACGATCGGGCTGATGCCCCAGATCTGGAAGCCGCGCACATCGTATTCCCCTCCCATGAAGAACCGGTTGAACGGCGGCGCCGTCTTACCGCTGAACCCCGTCAGGTAGCGGCCCAGGAAATGGGCGCCGACGACGTGGGTGCGTCCGAGGCCGCGGTGGAAGTACTTCGCATCGATGACCGGCTGAATCTGGTTCACGTTACCGCCCAGGAAGGAGCCGGCGAACTGCAGGGAAAGCGAGAGGCTCTTGCCGGAGGTGGGTGTGATCGGGTGGTTCACCGTGTTGTAGGTGAAGCTGGGGATCAGCGTGGAGGACTGAATACCCTCCAATTGGTTCGGCCCGTTGATGTTCAGGAAGTTAAGATACGTGTAATACGACTTGGCGGCTTCCGTAACGGTGCGCACATTCTGCACCGTGTATCCATAGCTCAGGCCCAGGCGCGCAAAGCTGCGCCGCAGCGGGTAGCTGGTGAAGATCGTAAAGCCCTTTGAATTGTTTACGTAATTCAGCAGGTTCTGTTGCCCCAGCGAATTGTAGAGGTTGCTCAAATCGCGGCCCGCCAGCACCGACGCCTGCCGCGCCTGGTCGTAGTCGTAGCGCGACATGAATATCGAGAAACCCAATTGCAGAGGACGGTCCAGGAAATAGGGCTCGGTGAAACTAAGACTGATGTCGCGCATCACCGTGCCCATGGTCGTCGAAAGGCTCAATGTCTCGCCCAACCCGATCAGGTTATTGGTCGAATAAGAGAATCCCAGGAAGCTGCCCGAAATGCCGGATACGCCGCCGTTCAGGTTCACCGCGTTCTTGCCGCGCTCCTTGACTTTGAGCGTGAGGTCCACCGTGCTGGTTCTGCTGTCGCGCTTGACGTCGGCGGCGTTTTCCGCCTTCAGGGCTTCGAAATAGCCCAACTGGTTCAGGCGCAGAATGCTCATTTCCCACAACTGCGTGTTGTAGACGTCGCCTTCGTCAATCAGTAATTCGCGGCGGATGACTTTGTCGCGCGTGGTGGTGTTGCCGGAAAAGTCGATGCGGCGGACGAAGAACTGCTTGCCCTCGTCGAAATTGAGTGTCAGGTTGATCTTGTCGGTGCCGATTTGCGGTTCTATATTAGGCTCGGAAACGAAGTCGATGTAACCGAAACGGCCGTACAGCTTGCGCAGGTCCTCGAATCCCCGGCGGAGCTTGGCGGTGGAGAAGATGTCGCCTTCCGCCATTTGGAAGATGGGGCGCATGAGAGTGTCGGGAGTGCGGAACAGTTTCACGCCGGAAAAATTAATGGCGTTCAACCGGAACAGGCGTCCCTCCTCCAAGTTGATGCCGAGGTTGGCCTTCTTGCCCGGTCGGTTGGGATGAATCAAGGGCAGCTTGAACTTGCCGCCGCCCACGTCGATGATATCGGCGGTGTGGTCCGTGGTGCGGGCCTGGAAGTAGCCGTTATCGCGGTAAAACATCTCGACGCGTTCCTGGTCTTCTTCCAGCTTCGTGGAATCGTACGTCTTGGCGAAGATATTCTCCAGAAGAACAGATTTCGGAATGCCCAGGGGATGCAGATTCTTCATCGCGCGGGTAATGACTCTGTTGCTAAAGATCTTGTTCCCCTCAAACGCGATCGCACCAACCTTCACTTTCGGACCTTCATTCACCTTGAAAATGACTTCGAGTGAAGAGGGAGGAACCTGGCGCAGCTCGGGTTCCACGGTGGCAAACTGGCGGCCGCGCTCGGACAGATATTCCTGCAGAACGTTCTTGGCGCGCTGGACTCTGTTGGGATCGTACTGCGATTCGACGCTCAATCCGACCTTGCGCTCCTTGAAACGGTCCAGAATTTCGGAGTTGGTGACCGACTTGTTGCCGTCGTACTTGATGGAGCGGATCACACGGCGTTCGGCCATGTTGTAGCGGATAATCCAGCCGGTGCGGCCCGCTTCTTTTTCCACGCGAATGTCGTCAAAACGGCCGGTATTCCATAGCGCCATGAAGTCGCGATGAATGGTATCCTCTTCGTATTTATCGCCCCGTTTGGTGAAGACCATGGCGCGCAGAGTGTCCTGCGGCACGCGGCGCACGCCGCGAAACTCGATGGCTTCGATCACGTCTTCAAACGCGGCCGGGGGAGTCGCGGCCGGCGGCGCTCCGGGGGTTGTCCCAGAGGGCGCCCCAGAGGGTGCTCCAGGGGGTGTCCCAGGCGAACTGGCCGGCGGCGCGGGTTTGGGAGCCGCCGTTTCCGGACCAATAGGAATCGCCTCAAACGGATTGATCTTGGGCGGTTGCGGCTTAGGAGGCTGGGCCGCCGGCTGCTGCGCGAAAAGCGGTATGGCGCACAACAGCAAGCGCAGGCATAATTGCCTGAACGAAATCATCGAGTCCGGGTTCCTTTCGCCACTACGCTTATCCTGTGCGTCTAACCTTCGACGCTGCCTGGGGCACTGGGGTTTCATCGAGCTTGTATCGCTTGCAGGCGCACAAGGTCTGCCCCGTGGGCCAGTGCATTTGTAGACTCCCTATTCTAGCAAAACGCGGCGGGCGAATCCGGCGCGCACGACAGTTTGGTTGAAAGTATTCCGCGGGAAAGAGTTACGGACGATCTGAATCGTCGTCCACCTTGCCGGCGTCGTCCTCGGGACCAACCCCAGCGTGGCGTTGTCCCTCCTCCTTGGGCGTGTAGTAGGAGTGATAGTAGGTGTACTTGCTGTACAGCTCGCCGCGGCGGGCTCCATTGACCACGATGCCCAGGACGTTGTTATTGCACAGCGATTGCATGGCCCGGGTGACCGAGTCGATCGTCGTATGGCCGATGCGGACAACCAGCAGAGTGCCATGGCAGAGGGTTCCCAGCAAGGCGGCGTCGGCGGCGAACAGCAGTGGTGGGCTATCCAACACAATCCAGTTGAACAGCGAAGGCAGCTGGTCCAGCATCTGCTTCACTTCCTTCAGGTTCAAGAGCTCCAGGGGATTAATGACGGCTTCCCCGGCAGGCATGATGTACAGATTCGTGCCGCTGATTTTGCGGATGGCCTTATGCAAAGGGATCTTGCCCGCCAGGTAATCCGTGATGCCCGGGCTGCGGTCCACGCCAAATAGCGTATGGACGATGGGCCGGCGGAAATCGAAATCGGCGAGCAGGGTCATGTTGCCCGCCAGGTGCGCCTGCGCCAATGCCAAGTTCGCGGCGGAAAGGGATTTACCTTCCGCGGGCGAAGCGCTGGTGACCACGATGGTGTGGATCGGCTGCAGCGTCTTCATGTGATTGAGACGGGTGCGCAGCGTCCGGAACTCCTCCATCGGGGCCTCATGCGGACGCGAAACATCGATCAGCAGCGAATCCGTGGCGGCCCGGAAGGGGACTTCCTCCACCTGGCTGAGAAGGTCCGCGAAATCCGGCTCCGCTTCCACGGCCGGCGCAGCGATGCCGTGTCCGGTGGGCGCCGACGGCCGGGTGACGGGCGGCGGCACTGCTCCAGTCTGCTCAGCCCGGCGCAGCGCTTCGTGGACTCGGCTCATTTCATTTTCTCCGCAACGGCATGGATTCTGGTTTGAATCTTTGAGTCCATCAAACCTTAGTAACGTAGTAATACACGACGGAGCCCGACATGACCACTGCCGCCGCCAGACATGCCGTGGTCCACCCCAACCAGGCCAGGCGGCGCCGGCGGCGCACCACGAAATCGTTTTCCAGCAGCGGAATGCTGCCCAGGATCGCCATTTGTGTGTATGCCCGGACATCCTTCAGGTTCTTGAGCGAAGTGTCCTTCATCTCGCGGGCGCCGGCGATCAGTACGCCGAGCAGCAGGCCTAACACCGCTCCCGCCGCGATCACCAGCGGACGCTTGGGCTCGGTGGGAGTGGTGGGCAAAGAGGCGGGATCCAACAGTTCCAGAGTCTCGCCCTGCTTGCGTCCTTCCATTTCCTGGGCGATTTCCGCTTTCCCCAATTTACCGCTCAAGTCGATGTACTTTTCCCTGGTCAGATCGCGATCCCGCATCAGCTCGGCATACTGCTTTTCGCCCAGCGGAACCGTTTCGATCCGCCCCTGATATGCCTTGATATTCTCGGTCGTGCGTTTCATCTGCTTGCTGTATTCTTGAACTTCCAGATCGCGCGCTTCCACCGCGCTTTGCAGGCGCCGGATGTTGGCGTCCAGCTCGCGGGCCTCGCGCGCGGCCACGCGGTCTTCCACCTTGGCTTGCGGGGTTTCCGATTTTTTCGCGGTGTCTTCGCCGGCAATTTCGTCGCGTCTCTTGCGAGCGGAAGCGAGCCGGCCCAGCGCCACCTGTACATCCGGATGGTTTTCCTTGTAGTGTTGCCGCAACTGGCTGAGCTGGCTTTCCGAGGTCTGGAATTCCCGCTCGGCTTCGAGCAGCCGTTCGCTCTTGCGCTCCACGGCGAGGCCGGCAGCGGCCGGGTCCCGCGTCATGGTGTTCATCTGGTCTTTCATGATGCGGATGTTGGATTCCAGCTGCAATTTTTCCTGGTTGGCGCGGCTGATCTGGCTATTGAGGAAGGTGGCTTCCGATTGCAGCCCCGACAACGAGCGCATGTTGGCATCCACCTGGTCCGGCAGCCGGCCGTTGTTTTGCATGCGGAAGCCCGCCAGCTTATTCTCCGCGTCCTCGAGCTGCTTCTTGGCGTCGTCCATCTGATCCCGGATGAACTGCGTCGTCTGGAACGTGGCGTTGGAACGGTTGCGGATATTCTCGTCGATAAACCGGCTGACCAGATCTTGCACCACGCGCTGTGCCAGTAGGCGGTTTCCATAGGAGAAGGTCACGCCAAAGGCGGGGATGTGATCGTTGGTCGCCGTGGGGGAGGCCACCGGCAGAATCTGAACATTCTTCTTCATCTGCTCGATCACGTCCTCGATCGGCATGCGGCTGCGCTCCCGCGTATACAGGCCGAACGTATTGATGATGGTCGTGAGCACGGTACGGCTCAAAATGGTCTGCGCCATCGAGTTGATGCGGTCGCTCATCTGCTGATTGATGGCGGACTGCACCATGTTCTGTGGAACCTGCTGGGGAACAATTTTCACCACGGCCTGCGAAGTGTAGCTATCCGGATAGAGATAGGCTCCCACCACGCTGGCGACCACGGTAAACAGAAACGGGCCGAAGATCCACCCCTTGTGGCGGCGGACAACGTCAATATAATCCTCTACATCCAGTGCCCTGCGGAGTACGCTGTAATTATCGTTTGGCTGCATCAGTTCTAGTTGACCGCGGTAGTCGCTACGGAACTATTATGGTATCGCCATTTTCGAGGAAAATGTTTTGCTCCAGGTTCTTGCCCTTGAGGACATCCAGGTAGTTAAAGCGGATGCGCTCGGCTCCGCGGACGATCACGATCTTTTTCTTGTTGGCAAAATCGCGGAAGCCGGAAGCGTTCGACAGCGCGTCAAATATGCGGGTCGGCTGCAAGAGGACATATTCTCCGGGCCGCGCCACTTCGCCGGTGATGAAGAATTTCTTGCTGTTGACCTGCTGCAAACTCACCGTGACGTCCGGGCTGTTGATGTATTCGCCCAGCGCTTGCTTCAACTGTTCTCCCAGACGGTCCGGCGTCAAGCCGGCGGCCTGGATGTCGCCGACCAGCGGCATCGTAATCTTGCCATCCGGACGCACCGGGTAGGGGCCGCTAAAGTCGTTTTCCCGCCACACGCGGATATTGAGTATGTCACCGACGCCGATCGAATAGGTCTTGGGATCCACGACAGGTGGACCGGTCTCCAGCTTCGCCGGAGCGTCGGTCGCCGGCGCCTGCGCGCCGCGGGCCGGTCCCACTCCCGCCGCCGGCGGATTCTGCGCCCACGCCGGATTCAATACGCACAGTATGCTGAGTACGATCAAGATTCCGTTTCGCACCACGTTGCTGCTCCTTCATTACTGCGGCTACTATTTCAGTATAACTTGATATAACAACAAGTTGAGCGTGTCAATCCAGTTACTACGGTACCGAAACTCTGGTCCTAACGGTACTATCATTGCCGCCCCCAGGAGACAAACAAAATGACGTACTTCTTGGCCAAGACCGACCCGGACACTTATTCTATCGGCCACTTCGAACAGGAAAAACAGACCGTTTGGGATGGGGTTACCAACCCGCAGGCCGTCAAGTCCATCCTGGAGATGCGCACGGGGGACCGGGTCTTCATTTATCACAGTGGCGGGAAATCGGGAGTGGTGGGCATGGCCGACGTGGTTGGCGGCGGGCGGCCCGATCCCAACAACCCCAAGTCGGCGGTGGTCGATCTGCGCTTTGCGGGGCTCATCGAGCCACCGGCCACCCTGGCTGAGATCAAAGAATCGGGGTTATTCGCCGATTGGGCGCTGGTCCGCCAGGGGAGACTGTCGACGATGCGCGCCCCGGATTCGTTTGTCGCGTGGATGCGGAAAAGGTACCCGAAGGCCAAGATCTAAAGGCGGGTCAGCGCCAAGAGAGCGCCACGGCGACGAGCACGATTACGCTCAGCGCAGCCCAATCACCGCTCGTATTTCGCCGAGGCTGCCATGGTGGGTTCCATTGCCGCCATTCCTGCAGGGTCTTGCCTACATCATCGGCGAGTCGACGGGGGCCCCTTGGTCCGAAGAGTAGCAACGCGACAAGGAAAAGTACGATTAATTCCTGGACGCCAACATAACGCATCATTGCGTAGCTCCCGCTGATTCAGACCGCCAGTTCGACTTCAATTTCTTTCCACTGCGAGGTCGGGGAACGCTCCGCCCGCATCGTGTCCCAATACAGCCGGATGGCTTCCGACGCACGAGCCGTAAGTTCGTCGATAGATGCGCCTGTGACCAGGATCGTCGGAAGTTCCGGGACATAGGCGCTGTAGCCAGTGCTGTTCCCTTCGGTATTGCCGCCCTCGATCACGAGAGTATATTTACGGGTCATAGGTCCTGATCCTTGATACCAGTTTGCCTCAAAATGGCACGGAGCGTTCCAGGCCGCACATCATCCCCCAATTTCCCCGCAACGACGGTAATGCGACCGTCCGCGTTCTTAAGAATCCGATGATCCCCTGTTGTTTTTGTATGCCGCCAGCCAGCCCCTTCCAGGGCCTGATCAGGTCGCGAACTTTGATTGGCATCCGCTTGTTTGCATATGTATTTGATGCCAGGAGTTCCTCTCATCGTAGATCTAGGAACTCAAGATCCGGGCCGAAATCAAGGAACAAACGAGAACCACCACGAGAATGGCAACCAGCAGGATCGTACTGCTGCGCGAAGTTTCCTCAGGCCATTGCTGGCGCATGCTCTCGGCAAGGTCTTCGGCGGCTTGCTTCCAGTTTTTTCCCGCGGACAGAAGTACCGCAACGACTGCCAGCATTAGCAGCCCAGGAAGGCCAATATGGCTCACTGCGGTAATCATCATAATCCTAAACAAGACACCGCCAATCTGTTATACTCGAATTTCATGTTCGTCGTCAGGCATCATCATCACGGACCCCATCACCACCACGGGCATCCCATGCCGCGACGGGCTCACTACTAAGCACAAACCGATTTTGTTTTTCGAGAGCCCGCCGGTTGATCCTGGCGGGCTTTCTTTTTGAGGCTAACTTTTTAAGCGACAAACTATGCAACTCGATTTCACGAAACTGGACGGACTGCTGCCGGCGGTGATCCAGGATCACCAGACCGGCCGCGTCCTCATGGTCGGCTTCATGAACGAAGAGGCCTTCCGCAAGACAGTGGAGACCGGCTTCGCCACCTTCTATAGCCGCTCACGCAACAAGCTGTGGCTCAAGGGCGAGAGTTCGGGGCATCGTCTGGTGGTCAAGGAAATTTCGACGGACTGCGACGTGGACACCGTCCTCGTCAAAGTGGAGGCGCAGGGGCCCGGTGTGTGTCACGAAGGTTATCAGAGTTGCTTCTTCCGCCGTCTGGAAAACGGCGAATGGAAAGTGAGCGAAGCGCGCACCTACGATCCGGGTAAGGTATACGGGAGCTGAATATGAAACTGAAACTGGGAATTCCGAAGGGGAGTCTGGAAAACGCCACGGTGGAGCTGTTCCGCCGCGCGGGTTTCCAGATTTCCACCAGCAGCCGCTCCTACTTTCCGGCGATCGACGATCCCGAAATCGAGTGCATGCTGATCCGCGCGCAGGAAATGGCGCGCTACGTGGAAGACGGTGTGCTCGACGCGGGGCTCACGGGCCGCGATTGGGTGGAAGAGAACGAGGCCAAGGTCGAGAACGTCGCCGACCTCATCTACGCCAAGCAGAGCTTCGGCAAAGTCCGTTGGGTTCTGGCCGTGCCCGAGTCTTCGCCCTACCAATCGGTGAAGGATCTGGAAGGCAAGATCATCGCGACGGAGCTGGTCGCCGCGACCAAGCGCTATCTGGCTCGTAACGGCGTCACCGCCAAAGTCGAGTTCAGTTGGGGCGCGACCGAAGTAAAGCCGCCGGAGCTGGCCGATGCCATCGTCGAAGTCACCGAGACCGGCTCGTCGCTGCGCGCCAACAAGCTGCGCATTATCGAAACCGTGCTCGAATCGAACACGCAGTTAATCGCGAATACCAAGTCCTGGCAGGATCCGGAAAAGCGCAAGAAACTGGAAGACATGAAGATGCTGCTGGATGGTGCGATTGCCGCGCTGGGCAAGGTTGGCTTGATGCTCAATGTGGAGAAGCGCAACCTTGATGCCGTGCTGAGCGTGCTGCCCGCGCTGAAGCGTCCGACGATTTCGACGCTGAGCGAAGACGGGTGGCTGGCGGTCAACACAATCCTGGAAGAATTCACGGTGCGCACGATTATTCCGCGTCTGAAGGGTGCCGGGGCGCAGGGAATCGTCGAGTATCCGTTGAACAAAATCATAATGTAATGATCCGGATTCTGAGAGAGAAAGACGCGGCTTCACTGATCCGGCGCAAGGAAGTGCGCCTGGAAGAAGCCGAGCGTATTGTGGCCCCGATTCTGGCCGATATCCGCGCGCGCGGAGACGCGGCTCTGCTCGAATACGCCCGAAAGTTCGACGGCTTCGACGGCGCCAGCGTGCGCATGGAGGTCAGGGGCTCGCTGGATCCTGCTTTCCAGCGCGCCGTTGAGGTTGCGGCGAAGAATATCCGCGAGTATGCCGAGACTCAGTTGCCGGTTGAGTGGTTCACGGATTATCGCGACGGCCGCAAACTGGGCCAAATCGTGCGCCCGCTCGATGCCATGGGAGCGTACGTTCCAGCGGGGCGCTATCCGTTACCTTCGACGTTGCTGATGACCGTGCTTCCGGCGCAGGTGGCCGGCGTGCAGACGATCTGCGTGGCGTGCCCGCATCCGAGTGCGGAGATCCTGGGGATCGCGCAGTGGTTGGGGCTTCCGCATCTCTACCGCATGGGCGGCGCGCAGGCGATTGCGGCGTTGGCGTATGGAACCGAAACCGTGCCCAAGGTTGATCGCATCGTAGGGCCGGGAAATATTTATGTCGCCGCCGCTAAGAAACTGATCGTCGGCGAGACGGGTATCGACTTCGTTGCGGGGCCGACGGAAATTGTGATCATTGCCGCCGATGGAGACCCGCGCTGGATCGCGGCGGATCTGCTGGCGCAGGCTGAGCATGATGTTGATGCGTCGGCGATTCTGCTGACCACCTCACAATCGCTGGCGGAAGCCGTTGCCGAAGAAGTGGAAGTCCAACTCGCGACGCTGCCGACTGCCGCCGTCGCGCGCCCCTCCATCGAGAACAACGGTGCGATTGTCGTGCTGGAAACGCTGGAGCAGGCCGTCGAAATGTCGAACGCTCTGGCGCCGGAACACCTGGCTCTGCATGACGAAACTTTGCTGGACAAAATTCGCCACGCCGGCGCGGTCTTCGTGGGCGCGTCGAGTCCGGAATCGGCTGGCGATTATGCATCCGGTCCCAATCACGTGCTGCCCACGTCGGGCGCGGCGCGTCTGCGTGGCGGCCTGTCGGCGGCGGATTTCGTGAAGGTGATCGCCGTGCAGCAGTTGAGCCTTGAAGGGCTAGCAAAACTCACGCCTGCGATCACGGCGCTGGCGCGCGCCGAGGGATTGGAAGCGCACGCCCGGTCGGCTGAAGTACGTGGGGAGGTGCGTGGTGAGTAACTCACTCAAGCCGCGCGCGGCGGTGGAGCGCATGGCTCCGTATCATCCGCCCACCGGTGGGCGTGCGGGCAAGTTGCGCCTCGATTTTAACGAGAACACGGTCGGCTGTTCGCCCAAAGTGATCGCGTATCTCAAGGACAAGCTGACGGCGGACGCGCTCACGGTATATCCGGAATACGTCGACGCCATGCGGGAGCTCGCGGCGTTTTTTGCCGTGGCGCCGGGCGAGCTATTGCTTTCCAACGGCACCGACGAAGCGATTCAGGTCTTGATCAATACATTCGTCGAGGACGGCGCGGATGTGCTGCTGCTGAAGCCGTCGTATGCGATGTACAAGTTCTATGCGGAACTTGCTGGCGCGAAAGTGCGCGAGATCGACTACCTTCCAGAGGACCTGGCTTTTCCGCTCGAAGAGCTTCTCGCCGCGATCCGGCCGGAGACACGCGCGATTCTGATCGCCAATCCGAATAATCCGACGGGCACCGGAGTTTCGATGGAACATATCCGCCGGATTCTGGATGCCGCGCCGAACGCAGCCGTGCTCATGGACGAAGCGTATTTTGAATTTTGCGGCGTGACGGCGCTGCCGCTGCTGCGGCTCTATCCGAATCTTTTCGTCAGCCGGACCTTTTCAAAGGTTTACGGCATGGCCGCCATGCGCTGCGGCTGCCTGTTTTCAAATGTTGCGAACGTCCGCTGGATGCACAAGGCGCAGTCGCCCTACAGCGTAAACATGCTGGCTGCGCTGGCCGCTCGTGCCGCCGTGCAAGACACGGAATACGTCGCGAATTACGTGAAAGAAGTTCTGGCCGCTCGCGAGTTGGTGTATCGGGGGCTCGCAAAACTGGGCATCCCGTTCTTTCGCAGTCAGGCGAACTTTGTGTTGTTCCGCGCCGGGGACCGTGCGATTCCCATCCGCGACGCTCTCCGTGATCGCGGCGTTCTGATTCGCGACCGCAGTTACGAAATTCCCGGCTGTGTCCGTGTCACCATCGGCAACCGGGCGCAGATCGAGCGCTTCCTCGCCGAGTTGGAGGCGCTGTGGACACCGTAATCGTCTTCGATATGGATGGTGTTCTGGCGGAGGTGACCGAGTCTTACAGGGAAGCCATCGTGCAGACCGTGAAATTCTTTACCAGCACGATCATCGCGCGCGACACCATCCAGGACTACAAGAATCAAGGCGGCTGGAATAACGACTGGGCTTTGTCGCAGAAGATCGCGTCCGATCTGGGCAAGCAGATTGATTACGACACCATCGTCGAAAAGTTCAACGAGTTTTTTCTAGGGGAAGACGGCAACGGACTGATTCAGCGCGAGAGTTGGTTCCCAAAGGCAGGCCTGCTGGAGCGGCTGGGCCACAGCTATGATCTTTCGATCTTCACCGGCCGTCTGCGCTACGAAGCCGATATCACGCTGCGGCGTTTCGCGCCGGAGATCGCGTTCGATCCGCTGATTTGTGCCGATGACGTGACCGCGGCCAAGCCCGCGCCCGAGGGGCTTTTCGCGATTCAACAGAAGAGGCCGGGCAAGAAGCTGTGGTACGTCGGCGATACTGTCGACGATGCACGCTGCGCCCGCGCCGCCGGAGTGCCGTTCATCGGTATCGCCGCGCACACTCACACGAAGCGCGATGAGTTGGTCCGGCTATTTGAGCGCGAGAACGCCGTGGCGATTCTCGAAAACATCAACGAGATTGAGAGTGCCCTATGCCAAGAATTGTGAGCAAAGCCCGCAAGGCTTCGGTCCACCGTAATACTAAAGAGACGCAGATTCAGGGCAGCCTTGTGATCGACGGCAAGGGCACGTACCAGATCTCTACCGGTATCCGATTTTTCGATCACATGCTGGAGTTGTTCGCCAAGCATGGAGGCTTTGACCTGAAGCTCGCGGCCAAGGGCGATCTGGACGTCGATCAACACCACACCGTGGAAGACGTGGGCATCGCGCTGGGGCAGTTGTTCGCGCAGGCGCTGGGCGACCGCAAAGGGATCAATCGCGCCGGGTACTTCGTGCTTCCGATGGACGAAACGCTCGCCGTCGTCGCCGTCGACCTCGGTGGCCGGCCGGCGTTGGCGTATAAAGACGGCGTGCGCGTGCGATTGGTGGGCGACCTGCAAGCCGAATTGGTCGAGGACTTTTTCGGCGGCTTCGTGAATCACGCGGGTGCGAACCTGCACGCCAAGGTTCTCTACGGCCGGTCGAGCCATCACAAAATCGAAGCGATCTTCAAGTGTTTTGCGCGCGCCATGCGGTACGCTTGCTCGACAGATGAGCGGTTGAAAGATCAGTTGCCGTCCACGAAGGGTTTATTGTGATCTCGATTTTCGACTACGGCGCCGGCAATCTCCGCTCCGTCGAAAACACACTGGGCGCGATCGGCGCGGAGTATAAGCTGATCCGTGATGCGGATAGCATCCGCGGCGCGACGAAGCTGATCCTGCCCGGCGTCGGGCATTTCGGCCAGATGATGCGGGCGCTGGATGAGATGAAAGTACGCGATGCCCTGGTCGAAACCATTCGCGGCGGCGTTCCGTTTCTTGGCATCTGTCTCGGCATGCAGGCGCTCTTCACGAGCAGCGAAGAAGCTCCGGAGGAACACGGCTTCGGGATATACGAAGGCCAGGTCAAGCGTTTTCAGGGCGGCATGCGGATTCCCCACATGGGTTGGAATAATTTGGAGCCGCTGCGCGAATCGAAGCTGTTGCGCGGCACCGGCGAGAAGCCTTACGTTTACTTCGCGCACAGCTACTATGCGCCCGTCGTCCCCGCGACAGCGGCGGTGTGCGAGTACGCGGTTCCGTATACAGGAGTGCTCGAACAAGACAATGTCTGCGGCGTCCAGTTTCATCCGGAAAAGTCGGGCGACCTGGGGTTGAAGATTGTGCGCAATTTTGTGGAGTCGTGGTAACGTGCTAGCCAAGCGAATTATCCCCTGTCTCGACGTAACCGGCGGCCGCGTGGTCAAGGGTGTCAACTTCGTCAATCTGCGCGACGCGGGCGACCCCGTTGAACTCGCCGCGCGTTACAACGAACAAGGCGCCGACGAACTGGTGTTCCTGGATATCACGGCGTCGAGCGACGACCGCGACACGATGGTCGACGTAGTCGCGCGCACGGCTCGCGAGGTGTTCATTCCGTTGACCGTGGGCGGCGGTATCCGCTCGGTTGATGATGCCCGCCGCATTCTGCATGCGGGAGCCGACAAGGTCAGCGTCAACACGGCTGCGGTGCGCAATCCGGATTTGATTACGGCATTGAGTGAAGAATTCGGAGCGCAGGCAGTCGTGCTCGCCATCGACGCCCGCAGGCGTAGAGCGGATGCCGGCTGGAACGTCTACACCAGGGGTGGCCGTCATGATGAAGGCATCGACGCCGTCGAGTGGGCCGCGCGCGGCGAGCAACTCGGGGCGGGGGAAATTCTGTTGACTTCGATGGACACTGACGGGGTCCAGACGGGCTTCGATTGCCCTCTGACCACTGCCGTGCGCAATGCCACGCATATCCCGGTGATCGCGTCCGGTGGCGCCGGAAAGCCGGAAGATTTCCTTGAGGTGCTGGAACACGCCGGTGCGGATGCCGCTCTGGCTGCATCGATCTTTCACTACGGGACTTATACGGTGGGCGATTTGAAGCAGTTTCTCGGCGCCCGTGGAGTGGAAGTAAGACGGAGTTGAAGTAAGACGGAGTTGACGTAAGACAATGATCCTCCCTTGTATCGATTTGATGGACGGCAAAGTGGTGCAGCTCGTCCAGGGCCGCGACAAGGCTCTCGAAGGCGATGCTCCGCTGGAGATGCTGCGCAAGTTCGCGGCCTTTCCGGAAATCCAGGTGATCGACCTGGATGCCGCCATGGGTAGGGGCGAAAATTCCGCGCTGGTTGAACTGCTGGCCTCGCGCGCCAAGTGCCGCGTCGGAGGAGGCGTGCGCACTCCGGAGCGCGCCCGGCGTCTGATCGAGCAAGGAGCTCACCGCGTTGTTGTTGGCACGGCTGCGTTCACGCCCGTGGTGAAAGACATCGCCGATGCCGTCGGACCCGAGCGCGTCATCATCGCGCTCGATTCCAAGCACGGCAAGATTGTCGTCAAAGGCTGGCAGGAGGCGACTGATTTTGCTGCCGAGGAGGTCATCCAGCGCCTGGAGCCCTTCTGCGGCGGATTCCTGTGTACCTACGTGGATAAAGAGGGAATGCTACAGGGGACCGACCTCGACTGGTTCCGCCGGCTACGCGCGGCAACCCGGCATGAGATCACAGCAGCAGGTGGGATTACAACACTGGACGACGTTCGCGCGCTGCTGGAGATGAATGTGCACGCGGCGCTGGGGATGGCTATCTACACGGGCCGCCTGGATCTCGCCGAACTGGCGGCGATGGTTCGCGCGCAGTCGTAGGCCCAGCGGCCCGCGAAGTAGTTACAAAAAACTACTGCTTCACTACCTTTACAACGTAATAGCTCACCGACTTGGGAACTTCCTACGGCCCTCGTTACGGACGGATCACGGTGGGGCTTCGGACTGGCGAGGTCCGCTCGAACCGATTCCCCTCCACCGTTCACAAGAGCATCCGAGCAGAACTCGCCATCAAACGGGGCGCCCAGTCACAACGATTCTCTAACGATCGGTTCGACACGCGCTCCAGCCAAACTGAAATGCTTCGGCGCCAAAATCAGTCTTTCCTCTGGGGAGAGTGCCTGGACTGCTCGAGGTTGCTTTTCTGCGGGCTACAAGATCGCAGCAGGTTTCCGCCGCTGCGATCTCCGGAATCATCGTAGCCAAGGATGTCTAAATCTTTCTGCCGTTGCTTGTAACCAGAGCGGCAGCGGGTGACATGACGGCTACCCGGATTTCCCGTCCCTTATCCACAACAACGATCCGCAGTTCCAATGGTGGTCCGCCAGAGTTCAGCAGCGTCATCGTTCCCGTACAATCCTGCTTGATCGAGTACGTGCCCATCCCCGGCCGATCCGGCCACAGCGGGCTAATCGAGCCATGAATGTTGTCAATTTGGGTGAAATTGCCATGGCCGTCGAAGGTCGTCAGTGCCACGCCTATGATCTGCTCCAGCGGAGCGGGCGGCGGCCCGGAAGGCCTGATCCCGCCAATGATGAACCCGTAGCTTCCCTTCAGCGTCTCGTCGCTGCAACTGCGGCCATCCCCGTCACTGGCCGACAGGCTCATCGCAGCCAATCCCATACTCAAGAATATTCTTAGCATTCGAATTTTGATCTCCATTATGTTGATTAGCGAATCTCGTCGACTCGCTTGTCCTGCATAATGGCCATTTCCCGACGACGCGGCAATGGAGGCGGACTGGAGCTAGTCTGTATTTTTCATGTTTCGGCAAGCTCTTGAGAATGCATAACTTAGAGGCTAATTCTGGAATGCCATGTATACTTGTTGCAGGCATTATAGGTATTCATTGGCACCGAAGCTCAACTTTAACGACTTTGAGTTGGACGTGAGCGCCTATGAACTCCGGCGCAAGGGTCGGCCAGTCAAGGTGGAGCGCACGGCGCGTGTCAACGACTTTGAGACACTCC
Organism: Candidatus Sulfopaludibacter sp. SbA3; assembly: GCA_945861625.1. Classification (GTDB taxonomy): domain Bacteria; phylum Acidobacteriota; class Terriglobia; order Bryobacterales; family Bryobacteraceae; genus Palsa-187. The sequence goes on along the minus strand of CAMAVI010000012.1, from coordinate 115 downwards.
GGAACGGAGATTAGTGAGTATTTTCGTCTGAGTTGAGGGGTTTGTTGATCCAGACCTCCTTGGGAAGTGGCAGCGGGGTTGGGGGCCGGCGGACGAAGCGGTCGGGGTGTGCCGC